>JAKLKY010000017.1 GCA_023150415.1 Alphaproteobacteria bacterium
TGGCAATGGGGCCAAGCTTCATCGTCAGGCCAAAGAAGGGCAGCAGGGCATTACACGCGATCTCATGTGTGTTTTTCTGATCGTCTTCTACCACGATGTTGCTGAGCTGACCGTTCGCGCCATTCAGAGATTTCACCTGTCCCATCTGGAAGCGCATCTTGCCCGTGCTGACAAGCGCGCGCATTTTGGCCACGCTGTCGGGCGCGGCGCGGAAATCGTCACGGCGGTGAATGAGGGTCAAGGACCGAGCCAGTGGCTGCAGGTTCAGCGTCCAGTCCAGCGCGGAATCGCCTCCGCCCACGATGACGATATCCTTGTCGCGGAATTGCTCCATCTTGCGCACCGCATAAAAAACGGATGTGCCTTCATACGCTTCGATGCCCGCGATGGGTGGCTTCTTGGGCATGAACGATCCGCCGCCGGCAGCGATGACGACGACTTTGGCGTGGAAAGTGTTTTCCGCATCGGTGCGCAATTCCCAGCGCCCGTCAGGCAATTTGCTCAGCGATTCCACCATTTGCTGAAAATGAAAAACCGGTTTGAACGGCGCGATTTGCGCCATCAGCTTATCGGTCAGTTCCTGCCCCGAAATCACAGGGTAGGCGGGAATGTCGTAGATCGGTTTTTCCGGGTACAGCTCGGCGCACTGGCCGCCGGGGCGGTCGAGAATGTCGATCACATGCGCGTGCATATCGAGCAAGCCTAACTCAAACACGGTGAACAAGCCGCACGGCCCGGCTCCAATAATTACGACGTCTGTTTCTATAGTGCTCATGGTTTTGGTTACTTGGCATCCTTATGCATTTTTTTCAGCCTGTAAATCAAGTCCAAAGCATCGCGGGGTGTGAGGGTATCGGGGTCGGTGTCCGTCAAGAGTTCATGAACCGGGTCAGGTTGGATCATGGCGGGTGCAGGCGCCTTGACCGCAAACAGGGGCAGGGCCTCGCTCACCGCGGATAGACGGTTCGATGGCGCACCATCCTGCAAATGGGCCAGCACCTCGCCAGCGCGGGCGATCACAGCGGCAGGCAAACCCGCCAGCTTCCCGACATGCAACCCGTAGGACCGGTCCGCCGCGCCTGCCGTCACCGCATGCAAAAACACAATATCGCCCTTCCATTCCTTTACCGCCATCGCGTGGCAGGAGAGATGATCAAGCGTCTGCGCCAGCACTGTCAGTTCATGATAGTGCGTTGCAAACAGGCCGCGGCAACGGTTCACATTGTGCAAATGCTCTACGCAGGCCCATGCGATGGACAGGCCATCATGCGTCGCCGTGCCGCGCCCGATCTCATCCAGAATAACCAGCGAACGATCACTCGCCTGGTTCAAAATCGCGGCGGTTTCCACCATCTCAACCATGAACGTAGAGCGTCCGCGCGCCAGATCATCCGCCGCGCCGACACGGGAAAACACGCGGTCGATGATCCCAATACGCGCCTGCGTAGCGGGCACGAAGGCACCCATCTGCGCCAAAATTGCGATCAGTGCGTTTTGCCGCAGGAAGGTTGATTTTCCCGCCATATTCGGCCCGGTCAGCAGCCATAAACGCTGCCCTGCGCCGAAATCGCAATCATTGGGAACGAAGCTTTGCGCCTGTTTACGCAAGGCGTTTTCCACCACCGGATGCCGCCCCCCGGTGATAGTGAATTCTGTGCTCTCATCCAGGACGGGCCGGGTATAGTTGTTCTGCGCTGCAAGTTCCGCCAGCGCCGAAGAAACATCCAGCCGCGCCAGTGCGCGCGCAAGCGTCAGAATTGCACCGGCGCAGGCGACGCAAGCGTGGGTCAGTTCGGTGAAAATCTCCAGCTCCAGCGATAGCGCGCGTTCGGCGGCGGAGGCGATATCGCGCTCCAGCTCTGCCAGTTGCGGCGTGGTGAAACGCACTGCGCCCGCCATCGTCTGGCGGTGGATGAACGGGTTTTCGCTCTCGCCGGTCTTGAGCATCAGGGCATCGGCGCGTTTGGGGGGCACTTCGATGAAATATCCCAGAATATTGTTGTGCTTGATGCGCAGCGTGTCGATGCGTGTATCCTTCTGATAGCGCTCCTGCAGCGCTGCAATCAAACGGCGGCTCTCGTCACGCATGGTCTTAAGTTGGTCCAGACGCGGATCATGACCCGGCGCAATGAAGCCGCCTTCGCGCGCTGTTGGTGGCGGGCTTTCAATGAGCGCGGATTGCAGATGCTCCAACAGGGTACTGGTGTCTGGCGTTTCTTGCAAGGCTGCGGCCAGATCGGCCAAGGCGGGCGTGTTGGTCAACAGGAAGCGAATTTCCGTAGCTTCCTTCAAACCATCGCGAATGGCCGTCAGATCGCGTGGCCCACCGCGATCGAGCGACAGGCGCGACAGTGCGCGCTCCAGATCGGGCACGGATTTCAAACGCTGGCGCAACGCGGCGCGCAAATCCAGCGCATCAACAAACGCGCTGACACGGTCCAGCCGCCGGTTCAGGCGGTTCACATCACGCAGTGGCGCGGCAAGATCAGCCGCCAGCAAGCGTGCGCCAGCCGCGCTCAACGTCATGTCGATCGCATCCAGCAGCGAGCCTTTGCGCTCACCGCCCATTGTGCGGGTGAGTTCCAGATTGCGCCGCGTGGCGCCATCCATCTCCAGATAGCCCGTGCCCAAAATTTGCCGTGGTGGTTGCAGCACGGGCAGTTTGCCCACCTGCGTGCGGTTGATGTAGTCGATCAGCGCGCCGGCGGCGGCAATCTCTGCGCGTGAGAATCCGCCAAAGCTCTCGAGCGTACCCACGCCAAACAGCTTCTCCAGCCGCGCCTGCGCGTTATCGGCGGAGAACAGGCTGCGTGGCTGGCGCGTCACGGGCGTTTCTGCGCTGAATTCAAAATCGTCGGGGATCAGAATTTCGCGCGGATTGATGCGGGCCAGTGCGCCTGCAATCTCAGGCGCTTTCAGCGGCTGAACTGAAAATGAACCGGTCGAGAGATCCAACCACGCCAGCCCGGTCTGCCCGCCCACCGTCGCTAGCGCGGCGATATAGCTGTTTTCCCGCGCCTCCAGCAACGTGTCCTCGGTCAGCGTGCCTTGGGTCACAATGCGGGTCACTTGCCGGTCGATCAGCAATTTCGCCGTGCCGCGTCCTTCGGCCTTGGCGCGTGCGCGGGCCTGTTCCGGCGTTTCGGTCTGATCGCACAGCACCACCTTGAACCCGGCCTTGATCAGCTTCGCCAGATACGGCTCGTAGGAATGCGCGGGCACGCCGCACATCGGGATGTCCTCGCCCTGGTTCTTGCCGCGTCGTGTGAGGGCGATATCCAGCACCGGCGCGGCCTGTTCCGCGTCGGCGTAAAACAGTTCGTAAAAATCGCCCATGCGGTAGAACAGCAGGCAATCCGGGTTCTGCGCCTTCACCGCATGATACTGCGCCATCATGGGGGTATGCTCGGTGGGTTTTGGCTGCGCGAGCGTTGGCATGAAAAGCGCTTACCGCACCCCCGTCGAGCCAAACCCGCCGCTGCCGCGTGCGGTGTCGTCCAGCGTCTCCACTTCTTCGAACGCAGCCGTCTCATGGCGTGCGATGACCATCTGTGCGATGCGCATGCCGCGCTCGATGGTGAAATCTGCGCGGCCGTGGTTGATCAGGATCGCCTTGATCTCGCCGCGGTAATCGGCGTCGATGGTGCCCGGCGCGTTGAGGACAGTGACGCCATTCTTGGCGGCAAGGCCGGAGCGCGGACGCACCTGCGCCTCGAACCCCGGGGGCAGGGCGATGGCGATGCCGGTGGGCACAAGGGCGGTGTCGCCGGGCTTGAGGGTCATCGGCGCGTCAATCGCGGCGGTGAGATCCATCCCTGCGGCCTGCGCGGTGGCGTAGGCGGGCAGGGGCAAATCGGCACCATGCGCCAGACGCGCAATTTTCACGCGGCATTCATCAAGATTATTCTGCGGCTTTGTGGCTTTCCAGGCGGTCATGAAAAAACTCCGTGATCTGTTGCACAAGACGGCGCGCGATCTGCGCCTTGGGCGCGCGCGGCCATTCCAGTGTGGTTTGCGATGTGATCAGAAAAGCATGATTCTCATCCGCGCCGAAAACATTTTCTGACACATTATTGGCTACAATCCAGTCGCAGCCCTTGGTCTTTAGTTTCTGTCGTGCGTGATCCAGCAGATTGTGCGTCTCCGCCGCGAAGCCAACTACCAGCCGGGGGCGGTTCTTGTGATGCGAGAGCGTTTTGAGGATATCCGGGTTTTCTGATAGGGCGATGGCGGGCGGGGATTGATCGCTGCGCTTTTTCATTTTGTGTTCCTGAAATTCAGCGGGGCGCCAATCGCTCACTGCGGCGGCACAGATGGCGATATCGGCGGGCAGGGCGCTTTCGCACGCAGCCAGCATCTCCTGCGCGGTGTGCACTTTGATGACCCGCAGATGCGCCGGCACTGGCTCATCGGCTGGCCCCAGAACCAACGTCACATCCGCGCCCGAATCATGCAGGGCCTGGGCAATCGCGATACCCTGCTTGCCGCTGGAGCGGTTGCCGATGAACCGCACCGGGTCAATCGGTTCAAAGGTTGGCCCGGCGGTGACAAGGGCTTTTAAGCCATGTAATTGATCAGTGTTGAAAAAAAAAGAATGGATGTGATTGAAAATCACCTCCGGCTCACTCATCCGGCCCGGCCCATATTCGCCGCATGCCATCGCGCCCGCGTCAGGCCCAATCACTTGCACACCCCGCGCGCGCAGCGTAGCGACATTGTTCTGCGTCGCCGGATGCGCCCACATACGGTGGTTCATCGCGGGTGCAATCAGGATCGGTTTATCGGCCGCCAGTAAACAGGTGCTGGCCAGATCATCGGCCAGCCCATGCGCCATCTTGGCCATGAAATCGGCGCTGGCGGGGGCGACAACAATTAAATCCGCCTCGCGCACCAGGCGGATATGCCCCATTTCGGATTCATCTTTCAGGGACCATAAATCGGTATAGGCCGGATGCTCGCACAGGGCACTGACGCTCAGCGGCGTGACGAATTGCGCCCCGCCTGCGGTCAGGATGCTCCTTATCTGCGCCCCGTCCTTGCGCAGCAAGCGGATCAGCTCCAGGCTTTTATAAGCCGCGATGCCACCGGTGATGATCAGAAGGATAGATTTGTTCTCAGAGGTCATGACCCTGTTGTAAAACAAAAGCCCCGTTTTGTGCAAACGGGGCTTTGCCTAGGAAAGGAAATAATATTATTCGGCCTTTTCTTCTGTGCTTTCCGTTGTCGTGCTGGTGGACGACTCGGCAGGCGCATCAGCAGCCGGTGTTGTTGTTTCAGAGGGTGTTCCCGCTTCAGGCGCAACCTCGCTTGTGCCTTCGGCAGGGGCGGCTGCCGGTGTCTCCGAAGCCGCATCGGCTGGCATTGCTGCGCTATCAGCAGCCGGGGCCGTCGCATCAGCCGCAGGCTGCGCATCGTTGATCTGCTCAAATGAATCGCTCATTGGCTGGGTGTCTTGCGTGCCTTGCGTGCTGGCCGCGCCGGAGGCGGGCTCAATCTGCTGCAGCGGGCTTTGCTGCGGACCGGACATGTTGTCGTAAATTGCGAATACGGCAACCAGAGCGGCCGCCACAACGATGCCGGAGTAAACGATGGATTTTGTGAAATTATTCATTGAAGGTGCTCCTTTTCAAGCGTGAAACTCGTAAAAATTAAGATTATGCCTAGCCTTGCCGCGAATTCTCAATATTGTCAACGACTTTTTGTTCAGGTTTTCATTCCGCTGTGGATGCATACGATTCCGGCGCTGAGTTTCAACGCATCACACCGCGCAAATCCGGCGCTTTGCATGCGCAATTTCAGGCGATTGGGGCTGGGGAAGGCGCGAATGCTTTCGACAAGGTATTGATAGCTCGCGCGGTCCTGCGCCACGATCTGCCCGATCTGCGGGATTACGCCGAAGGAATAGGCGTCATAGATTTTTTTCAAAATAGGATTATCCACCCGGCTGAATTCCAGGCAGTAAAACCGCCCGCCTGGCTTCAGCACGCGCTGCGCCTCGGCCAGCGCGGTGTCGATATGCGTGACATTACGCAGGCCGAAGGCGATGGTATAGACGTCAAAATGGTTATCCGGGAAAGGCAGGGATTCCGCATTGCCCGTGATCCATTCAAACCCGCCGAGCCAGCCGCGATCAATCGCCCGGTCCCGCCCGACGCGCAGCATTTGTTCATTTAAATCGAGAAGAGTAATGGGAGTTTCAGAATCTCGGAACCTCCGAATTTCGGAAGGTGTTTTTTCTTTTCTGAGATTCTGAGATTCCGAGATTCTCCTTTTGACTCGAAACGCAATATCCCCCGTCCCCCCCGCAACATCCAGATATCGCAAGCCTGGGCGCGGGCGGATCATGCGGATAAAACGGTCCTTCCACAACCGGTGCAGCCCGCCGGACATCAAGTCGTTCATCAGATCGTAACGGTCCGCCACCGAATCAAACACCCCGCGCACGCGCGAAGTCTTCTCCTCCGGCGTGACGGCCAGCGTGCCAAAACGGTTTTTTTCAGGGTTGAGGGACATGGTGATTTATAACCACAGATGAACGCGAATGAACACAGATAAAATGAAACCTCTCCCTTCAGGGAGAGAGATTAAGGGAGAGGGTAAGCAATTAATCTCCTGATAGTTGGGGGCCTTGCTGCTGGTAAAATTTTGGTCTGCGGTCCCCTTCAATGCCCCTCACTTGTGCATGCAAGGATCGTTCGACTGGATCAGGCATTGCCTGGATTTTGGGTTTCTTGGGCTGAATAGAATTGAGCGCGCAAATATCTCCTTGAACATGGTAGTCATGACAGTGCTTCAGGATTTTCACCATTTGTGTCGGGGTTGGGTTGCTGTTCGATGCAGATAATACCCCATGCCTGAAAGAGATTTCCCTATATGTCGTTGGCAATTCTTGTGCATGAACGAGAATAGATAATTGCGAGGGAGAATAAACAGGAAATCCATCCCTTCCTTCACGCAGAGTGGCAATCAGGGCAAGGCCTGCATTCGTATTATTTAGAACTGCCTTTCTTGAAGTTTTTGGGTAAGAGCTCTCTTCCCCGTTCTTGGTCATAGGGATCCAGAGATCACAAATCACAACATGAAAAGGAGCATGGGCTGAATGTCTTTTTATTTCGGTGAGCGCGTGTTCTATATTTTCTGCTGTAATAACCTCTGCACCCTCAGTCTGCATCGATCGTATGTGCCATTGAATGTCGCCTATGCGGTCATTCACAAAAAGGATTTTCAGCCCTGATAATTCTTCCATAGACTTTCTCCTGATTAAGATAAAAATATGCGAATATTTACCAGAAAACAAGAAATTGTTTATGTTCATCTTATCCCATCTATGCTTTAAATCTCTTCCATGAAACTCCTCAAAGCCATGGTCACGGTCAGTGGCCTGACGGGTCTGTCGCGCATTGCCGGGTTCGCACGCGATGTGATTACGGCAGCCATTCTGGGCGCGGGACCGGTGGCGGATGCGTTTTTCGTGGCGTTCCGCCTGCCTAATTTTTTTCGCCGCGTGACGGCGGAAGGCTCGTTCAGCGTCGCCTTCATCCCGCTTTATGCCGAGGCGCTGGAGAAAGAGGGGCAAGAATCCGCCGAGATTTTCGCCAGCCGCGCCTTCTGGGTGATGGCGTTGATCCTGGGCGTGTTCACCGTGATTTGCATGATCTTCATGCCTGCGATTTTGCACGTCATCGCGCCGGGATTCACGCAGGATCCGGACCAGTTCGCGCTAGCCGTTACGCTCTCGCGCATCACGTTTTCCTATCTGCTGCTGATGTCGCTGACGGCGCTGCTGGGCGGGATGCTGAACGCGCATAACCGTTTTGGGCCGTTTGCCTTTGCGCCGACGCTGTTCAATCTGTGCATGGTGGTGGCGCTGCTGTGGGCCGGGCTGTTCGAGAATGCAGGCTACGCCATGGCGTGGGGCATTGTCGCGGCGGGGTTTGTGCAGCTGGGCTGGTTGTGGGCGAATTTGAAAGCGTCCGGTCTGCGCATTCGCTTTGTCAAACCGCAACTCAGCGCGCGCATCAAGCGCGTGTTTAAGCTGATGGGGCCGGGGCTGATCGGCGCGGGGGCGCAGCAAATCAATTTGTTCATCGACACCATCATCGCCTCGTTCCTGGCGACGGGCGCGATTTCCTATCTGTATTATGCCGACCGTTTGAACCAGCTGCCGCTGGGCATGGTGGGGATCGCCGTGGGTACGGCGCTGCTGCCGATGCTTTCACGCGCATTATCACAGAACAATCAGACCGAAGCGCGCGACCTGTTCAATCGCGCGCTGGAGATGTGTTTGATCCTGGCGCTGCCCGCCGCCGCCGCGCTATGCGTGATGCCGCACAGCCTGATCAGCGTGCTGTTCGAGCGCGGCGAATTTAAGGCTGCTGACACTCTTTCCACCGCGCAGGTGCTGGCCGGTTATTCCATCGGGCTGCCCGCCTATATTTGCATCAAGGTTTTCGCCAGCGCGCACTGGGCGCGGCAGGACACGATGACGCCGGTGAAAATCGCGATCATTGGTACGGTATTCAATACGGGTGTGGCGCTGGGGCTGATCTTCTTTGCGCAGATGGGCGTTGCGGGGATTGCGCTGGCCACAGGTCTGAGCGCCTGGGTGCAATTTGTCATGCATCTGCGTGCGCTGCGCGATCATCCGGCCATTCACTTTGATGACCGCTTCAAGCGGGTCTGGCCGCGCATGGTGGCCGCGACCACAGCGATGAGTATTTTCCTGTGCGCGGCAGGCAGTGTTCTGGCGCTGTATAACGAAACCGAAACGCTGCGGAAACTGATCGGTTTGCTGGTTCTGGTCGGCGGCGGCGGCGGGATTTATGCGGCGTGTATCTTCGGTCTGGGGGTTTTGAAGGTGAGTGAAATTAAGAAATTTTTGCAAAGCAGCAAAGAAAAACCTGGTGCATTTGTAGAATAAATCATGAGAATCAGGTAATTTTATCGAATGGGATTTAGCCTCAACAATCAATTCTCCGCCTCTGTCCAAGATTTGTTAAGATTGGGCTATCGTAGACCAAATATGTTGCAGAAACAAAGGCTGGTAGACGATGGCATTGTTGATGTTTTGCGGGGCGGGTCGTTGCCGCTGCGTGAGCTGTTCGTGGGTCCAAGCGGTGGCTTTGTTCGTCATTGTACTGGAACAGGCGTTGTCATCCCGCTTGCTATTCAGCCCTGTTGATCTTCCGCACTTAATCCATTAAGTCTTTGGCATGAAACGTATTCTTTCCTGCATGCAGCCGACATCGCATCTGCACCTGGGTAATTACCTGGGCGCACTGCGCAACTGGGTGGCGCTGCAGAATGAACCGGGGAGCGAGTGCCTCTACGGCGTAGTTGATCTGCACGCGATCACCCAGCCTTACGATCCGGCGCAGTTGAAAAACGCGACGCGGGAAATTGCTGCGGCCTATATCGCGGGCGGGATCGATCCGGTAAAATCCGCCATTTTCGCGCAATCCGCTGTGCCCGCGCATGCCGAGCTGATGTGGTTGTTTGCCACCGTGACGCAGATGGGCAAGCTGGAGCGCATGACGCAGTTCAAGGACAAGGCCGGCAAGAACGCCGAGCGCGCGGGCCTCGGCCTGTTTGCCTATCCCGTGCTGATGGCCGCCGATATTCTGGTCTACAAGGCCACGCATGTGCCGGTGGGCGAGGATCAGAAACAGCATCTGGAGCTGGCGCGCGACATCGCCGCCACGTTCAATCATAAATTCGGGGAAGGATTCTTTCCGCTGCCCGAACCTGTGATCACCGGTGAGGCCACACGCGTCATGTCCCTGCGCGACGGGACGCAGAAAATGAGCAAATCCGCCGAGAGTGACATGAGCCGCATCAACCTCACCGACGACGCCGATGCGATTGCCAACAAAATCAAAAAGGCCAAGACGGACCCGCACCCGCTGCCCGAAACGCTGGAAGATTTAAAAACAAGGCCGGAGGCCGACAACCTCCTGACCCTCTACGCCGCGCTGAGCGGGCAGAGCAAAGCCGAGGCGCTGACCGCGTTTGCGGGCAAAAATTTCTCAGAATTCAAACCCGCGCTGGTCGAGGTTGCCGTGGCGCATCTGGCACCCATTACCGCGCGTATGCGGGATCTTATGGCCGATCCGGTCGAAATCGACCGCATCCTGACCCGTGGCAACGAAAAGGCCAATGCCATCGCCAATGGTGTCCTGCGCGACGTGAAGGAAAAGATGGGGTTTTGGAGATGAAATACATAAATCTTAACCCCATTGACATGCATTTATTGAACATTTAGTAATTATCTTTAAGTAATGATTTCTAATTCTTTAATTCAGGAGAGGTAAAATATGAGCAAGAAGATCATAGGCGCATTTGGCGCTACCAAAGAGCCGACCAGTACGTCACAACCAGATAATGGTGGCGGTTGGTCTCAGCAGGATCAGTTTTTGATAGGCCTTCCTGTGCAAAGCCCGCGGTAAATTTATTTTCTTTGAGTGTTTTTTATGAAATAATCAGGGCGTGGAGCATCGCATGAAACACGTCCTTTTTCTTTTGCTCGTCCTGACCCTGATCGCGCCCGTCGCGCGGGCGGAAGTGTTTGTCTGGCAGGATGAAAATACCAAATTCACGGTGGCGTATCCTGACCGCTGGGGCATGACAAGCAATCAAAAGCCCGATGACGTTCTCACCATTCTGGCGCCCGAAAATCAGGGGCAGGATGATCAGGCCGCCTGCCGCCTGCGCGTCGATCAGGACGGGCGCTTTAAAATCTATCCCCGCCGGTTTGCTGGCGCAGTGCAGCGTGTGAATGTCAGCAAGGAATTCTGGGCTGACTATATGAACGAATTCAGTGATCCCGTGCTGGTCAGCGTCACGGACAATGCCGGTCTGGGCGATGGTTTTGCCGGCATGGCGCAGGCGCGTTTTACGCCCGCCGGCCCCGCGCCCGTCATCCGCAAACAGGGCTTGATGCTCGCGACGATTTATAACGACAAGGCCTATGTGTTTGAATGCAGCGCGCGGTCAAGCGCCTACCCGCAATGGCACGGCGCGTTTTTGAATATCCTGAAATCCGTGTCCTTCCGCCCCGAATATCATGCGGATGTGAACGGCCACTATCGCAATTTCATGGGCGATGACCCGGTGATCATCAAGGGCGAGCGCCCTCTCGACGAAACGCGGCATTGATCTGGCCACTTTTTATTTGACATTTTTTCTTTAAAGACCATTTCTAATCCCATGTTTATCCAAACCGAAACAACGCCCAATCCGGCGACTATAAAATTTCTGCCGGGCGTGAGCGTCCTGCCGCAGGGTAGTGCGGATTTTCGTAGCACCGAGAGTGCACAAAATTCTCCGCTGGCGCAGCGCCTGTTTGCTCTGGATGGAGTGAGCGGCGTTTTCTTCGGCCGCGATTTCGTTTCCGTCACCAAGGCGGAGAACAAGGACTGGACCAGCCTTAAAACATTGGTTCTTCATGCGCTGATGGAGCATTTCACAATGGGCCTGCCGGTGATGAACGAAGTCACCGCTGCGGCGGAAAATGCACAAGACGATGAAATCACCGCGCAGATCCGCGAACTGATCGACACGCGCGTGCGTCCTATGGTGGCGATGGACGGCGGGGATATTGTTTTCGACCGGTTCGAAGACGGCGTGGTGTATTTGCATATGCGCGGTGCGTGCGCGGGCTGCCCCAGCTCAACCGCAACCTTGAAAATGGGCATCGAGAAGATGCTGCGGCACTATGTCCCCGAAGTCAGGGAAGTAGTCCCTGCTGAGGATTAGAAGCAAGATCGCTCTCCGCATTGCCGGATAATCCCGTGTTAAACAGAAGCATCCCCAGCCAGCGCCAGCGCGGGGATTCTCCCTCGGCATGCGCAGGTTCGGGCAACGTGCAATTGATGCGGATGCGCGGCTCATCCTGCGCGGCTTGGTTCAGACGGATTTCCACACGCTGGCCAATAACTTGCGTTTTTGTTTTCACATTATCCGATGCAAAGCATGTCATCTGTTTGCTGCGCTCTGCTAGGCTTTTGGGCAGAGTGAATCCCAGCGCTTTTGTATCGGCGTTGAATATCGGCTCTGCGGGCTCCAGATCCGAAACCGGCAGCGGCAAGGCATGCGCGGCGAGTTGGAACCGCTCCAGATCGCCATAACGATCCGTCAAGGAAAAACGCGGCAGTGCCCACAGATCTGCATCGGCATAGACTGCGCCCGAATGCAGACCGAATGCAGCTTTGAACCCGTTATTGGCGACAGCCTTACGCGCTGTTGCTGTGATCTTTCCTCCGGGATAGGCAAACAGATCCGGATTGATATTAAGGTGCTTGCGTGTGGCAACGCGCGCACGGGTGATCTGGTCATGCGCTTCGGCTATATTCAATTCTGCCATGGGGGCGTTATTGGCCGGATGCAGACCAAAACTGACGAAGGGCAAGCGCTGCAGCTTTTGCAAATCCTGCCAGTTCATATAATCGCTGATATCCTGTTCGGCGAGGTTCGAGGCGAAGAAAACCGTGAAGGGAATTTTCTTCTCGATTAACAGCGGCATTGCATTCACATACGCAGAACGATAGCCACCCTCAAACGTCAGGATGATCGAATTGGGGGGCAGGGCGGTGTTCGCCTGCAAGGCGGCGATCACATCCGGCAAGGCCAAGACCGTGTATCCGCCGTTGAGGATTTCCCGAACCTGTTCCTCAAATGCGGACAGGGACAAGTTGCTCTCGGGATAGGCATCTTCACCGACACGGTGATAAACAAACGCTATGGCGGCGCTGCGGTCCTCGGGCAGATCCGCGCCACGCGCCGCAACGCCAGGCCAGGGACTCACGGCCAAGAGGAGAGCCAGTAAGAACGTTAGAAGTGCAATTCTTTTCATTTGGGGTTTTCTTTTTCCCGCAATGCGTTAATTCATAGACTGTAATAATTCTTAACTCATACCGCAAAGGGATGTTCTATGACTACAAAAATTCTTGGTGATCAGGCGCTTGATATCCTTTTCCGCCAGGCGCGGACTTACAGCAAATGGCAGTCGAAAGATGTGTCCGATGTTCTGCTGCACGCTTTATACGATCTGCTGAAATTCGGCCCGACCAGCGCGAATTGCTCTCCGGCGCGATTTGTGTTTGTAAAGTCGAAGGAAGGCAAGGAGCGCCTGAAGCCGCATCTCGATGGCGGGAATGTCGAGAAAACTATGGGGGCTCCGGTCACGGTCATTATTGGACAGGATCTCAAATTCTATGACCATTTGCCTACCTTGTTTCCACATACGGATGCGCGCAGCTGGTTTGTGGGCAATGAGCCGTTAATCAAGGACACGGCCTTCCGCAATGCGTCGCTGCAAGGCGCTTATCTTATGCTGGCGGCGCGGTCACTGGGCCTCGATTGCGGCGGCATGTCTGGCTTTAACGCTGAGGGCGTGAAGAAAGAATTCTTCGCAGATCAACCCAGTGTCACCCCCAATTTCCTGTGCAATATTGGCTACGGCGATGAATCAAGCTTGCGTCCGCGCCATCCGCGCCTGAGCTTCGAGCAGGTGGCGAAAATCATCTAGCAAATGACCATACTTTGTTTCGATACAACGCGCGATGACTGCAATGTGGCGGTTTTGGATCCTGTCACGGGCCGCGCGGCGGCGCAAATCCTGACCCTGCCTTATGGGCAGGGGGAGCATCTCATGCCCCTCATTGCGCGCGTGCTGGCGGAAGCGGGCAAGACTTATGCTGACCTTGGTGCCGTTATTGTGGTTTGCGGTCCGGGCGGTTTTACGGGCCTACGTGTGGGCATGGCGGCGGCGCAGGGA
Source organism: Alphaproteobacteria bacterium (assembly GCA_023150415.1). GTDB lineage: Bacteria > Pseudomonadota > Alphaproteobacteria > Micavibrionales > Micavibrionaceae > JAKLKY01. Next base: position 13,775 of record JAKLKY010000017.1, read on the forward strand.
TTGGCTATCGCGCTGCAAATTCCGCTTTACGGGATCAGCAGCCTGCAAGCGCTGGCCTTGTCCGAATCTGCTGCGGGAAATATTCTGGTCGCAATCGATACCAAGCGCGGTGATAACTATGCACAGGTTTTTGATGCAAGCCGGAAACCCTTGAACGACGCATGGGTGTGCACTGACACGCAAACACAAGAATTCCTAAAGTCATACGGGGCTGCTTTGTCTGCGCAGCAGCCCATCGATTGTACCCGCATCGCCCAGCTGTTTGCCCAAGGAGAGCGGCATTTTTTCATCGAAAACCCCGCGCCCCTTTACTTGCGCCCGCCGGAAGTAACCCAATCCAAGCAAGCACAGCGCATTCTGGAAACAAAAAGAAATGCTTGAATGAAAATCTATGGAACTTAAATATAAGCAAGTCCATTTTTACCAAAGGAGGAAAAAATGATGACCAATGAAAATAATACTCAGGAAGATCTTTTGGTGCTTACAACGGATATTGTGGCTTCTTATGTGTCAAATAATACGGTTGCCGCCGAAGACATGCCGCGTGTCATTGAAACGGTATTTCGGACACTAAACCAGATGCGAAGCGGCGGGACCGCCAGCGGTGACCGGCCTCAGCCCGCCGTTCCCATCAAAAAATCCATCCATCCGGATTACATCGTCTGTCTGGAAGATGGCAAGAAGCTCAAGATGCTCAAGCGCCATTTGATGACAGCGTATAAAATGACCCCCGAACAATACCGTGAGCGCTGGGGCTTGCCCGCCGAATATCCCATGGTGGCGCCTAACTATGCGCAAAAACGCAGCATGCTGGCCAAGGATATAGGCTTGGGCACACGCGCGAAGGCGAAGAAGAAATAGGGGGATTCAGGTGTGAGTTGCCAGTAGTGCGTAGGAAGCAGGAAAGAAACTTAAAGACCCACGCACTACTCACTACTGGCTACTATTCTCTAATTCCTTCCCTCTATCCCGCGCGGCGGCAACAGCGCGAGTCATCAGTTCAAAGAATCCCTCTTTGCTCAAAACATCCAGCGCGGCGGCGGTCGTGCCTTTGGGGCTGGTGACCGCTTCGCGCAATTGTGCCGGCATTTGATCAGGATGCGCGGCAGCCAGGGCAGCAGCCCCAATCACAGTTTGTCGTGCCAGAAGCGTAGAGAGATCAGGCGGCAAGCCAACGCCAATACCCGCCTTTTCCATGGCTTCGATCAGCGCGAACACGTAAGCCGGGCCGCTGCCCGAAAGGGCTGTGACGGCGTTCATAAGGCTTTCATCTGCGATCCAAGCTGTTGCACCACAGGTTTGCATCAAGGCCTGAGCCAGCAAGCGTCGATCGGCATCAGCAGCAGCATTCGCGCACAGCACGCTCATGCCCTGGCCAATCGCTGCGGGTGTATTGGGCATGACGCGGATAATCGGCTGTGCCGCGCCGAAATAACGTTCAAACAGCGCCATCGACGTTCCCGCGGCGATGCTGATGATTAAGGTTTGGGAGGCCAGAATCGGCGCGAGTTCCGCGCAAAGCGCGTCCATGCCCTGCGGCTTGATGGCCAGGATCACAACATTCGCTGTGCGGATTGTATCGGATGCGCCGGATATACTGCGATGCGTTGTAATGCCCTCAACATGGAAGGGGACATCATGATGTTCGACAATAGTAATGGCCTGCGCTGCACCTTGTTTCAAGAAACCGCGCACAAGCGCCGAACCCATCTTGCCGCAACCGATGATGACAAGATTGTTTAAAAGCATTGATTTGTTTTAAGGTCGAAAAGGTTTAAGAGCTGCCCCGCGTGTCCATCATCGCGAGCGACAATGCACCGGAATCGGCGACTTCGTTATGGCACAGCATATGAAAGACGGGATAAAAACGCTCACACTCATTCATGGCGACGCGCACGATATCCTCGATGGCCTCGGCTGTGCTGGCGGATGATCCGGCGCGCAGCAAGCTGGTGTGGCGAAAGAAGGGGGTACCCGTCTCACGCGGTAAATCGAAATGTCCGATCCAGGCTTTCTGGTTTACTTGCATCAAAGCGCGTGCCGCGGCATCGTAATCCTTTGACTGGTAGCGCAAATCATAGCGGCAGGTAAAGTGCAACGCGCCCATGTCTTCTTGCCAGAGGAAGAACAGACGGTATTCACCGGCATTGCCCGTCACTTGCACGGTTAGCTCATCATCATTCATGCGGTTGTAGACCCAGTTGTGTGACAGCAAAATCTCTTCTATACTGTCCAATGGATTGGCGGATTCAGAAGTGGAAGCCAGTTGTGTGCGCATGAATTACTTTCCTTTCTTCTTACGAGCCGGGGCGGCAGAAGCTGTTTTTTTTGTGCTCTTGCCGGTTTCCAATTTTTTAATACGCGCCTTGAGATTTTCGATCTCGCGCAGAGCGTGATCGAGCCCGGCTTGCACCGATTCAAAATCCTCACGTGGGACTAGGTTTAATCGGCTGGCGAAATCCTCGACGCGGGATTTGATCTCCTCGCGCAGGCTGCGGCTGATGCCGTTCATCAAACTTGCACCGCCGCCGGCCATCCGTGCAAGATCACTGATAAATGCGCCGCGTTCGCCTAAATTTTTTATGCTCTCTTGTGAAAACATCGCAACGGTTTAGCAAGGCTGCGGAGTCGTTTCAAGGTTTTTTGTGCTTTGGCTGTGAATTGGGTGTGGAGAAAAAATTGGCGAGGATGTGTCTTTTTGAATAGTCTCAATTAAGTACAATAAATCCCTTTCGCATTCTGATTGAAAGCTTTTATATAGGCCCATGACAGATTTTGATTTTCCGGCGATTGATCCGGTTGCGTTTTCACTTGGCCCTTTGCATGTGCGCTGGTATGCGCTGGCGTACATTGCCGGGTTTTTGATCGGTTGGCGCTGGGCGTTGCGCTTGACGCGGCTCTATCCCGGTCAGCCCGACCGCGCGGCGATTGACGATCTGCTGAGCTGGGTGATGTTGGGCGTTATCCTGGGCGGACGGCTGGGTTATGTGCTGTTCTACAAGCCCGTGCATTTTTTGCACAACCCGCATGAAATCCTCATGATCTGGCAGGGGGGCATGTCGTTTCACGGTGGCGCGCTGGGGGTTATTCTGGCGATGGCTGCGTTCGCGCATTTTAAGAAAATCCCATTTCTGCGGATTGCCGATATTGTGACGGCCTGTGTGCCTGTCGGGTTGTTCTTCGGCCGCATTGCCAATTTCATCAACGGTGAATTGTTTGGCCGCGTGACGGATGCGCCGTGGGGGATGCGCTTTCCTGGTGGTGGCGATCTGGCCCGGCACCCGAGTCAATTTTATGAAGCTGCGCTCGAAGGATTGGTTCTGTTCTTCATTTTGAACATTATGATCAGGCGCGCTGAGATCCGTATGCGTGAAGGGTTTATCGCAGGCAGTTTTTTGTTGTTTTACGGGCTGTTCCGTGCGCTTGTTGAAATCGTGCGCGAGCCGGACGCGCATCTAGGCTATCTCTGGGGCGTGGTGTCGATGGGGCAAATGCTGAGCCTGCCGATGATGATTGCCGGGATCGGAGTGATGATTTATGCCCGTAGCCGCAGCACCGCTTAAAGAGCACATCATTCAAAAAATTAAAGCGGAGGGGCCAATTTCCGTAGCGGAATATATGGATCTCGCGCTGGCGCATCCTGAGTACGGTTATTACCGGCGCGCGCATGATCCGCTGGGCGCGGGCGGGGATTTCACCACCGCGCCAGAGATCAGCCAAATGTTTGGCGAAGTGATTGGCGCCTGGGCGGCGGATGTCTGGTTGCGGCTGGGGTCGCCGCCGCGTTTTACCTTTCTTGAGTGTGGGCCGGGGCGGGGGACTCTGATGGCCGATGCTCTGCGTGCGACGCGCGGCGTGAAGGGATTTCATGACGCGGCGCGGGTCACGCTGATGGAGATCAATCCGCATCTGCGAGCGCTACAAAAACAGGCGCTCAAACAATACGATCCTTGCTGGATTGAAAGCTTCGATACGGTTACGGAGGTGCAGCCTTTGGTGCTTATCGCCAATGAATTCCTTGATGCTCTCCCCACCGAGCAGTATGTGCGTGATGCAAATGCGGTTCAAGGACCATGGCGACAGCGCCGGATCGGGTATGACCCCACGCGCGGGCTGCATTTTATCGACTCCGGTGAAATTCGCGAGGACAGCCCCGCGCGCGTTGATTTCATCCGCACCGTTGCGCAGCGTTTGAAGAAAACCACAGGCGCGGCGTTGTTCATTGACTACGGCTATGTTCAAGCTGCAGCGGGAGATACGCTGCAGGCGCTGGCGGGTCATCAGATGGTAGACGTTCTGGATAATCCTGGTCATGCAGATTTAACGACGCATGTCGATTTCGCAGCGCTGGTTGCCGCCGTGTCGAATTGTGGCGCGGGCACCAGTGGCCCTTTGACCCAAGGTGAATTCTTGAAAACGCTGGGGATCGAAATGCGCGCGGCGATGCTCTGTAAAAACGCTACGGCGCAGCAAATTGTCGAAATCCATCAGGCCTTGCACCGGCTGGTTGATCCTGCTGAAATGGGAAATCTGTTCAAAGTTTTGGGTATTAGCCATGATCCCGCCTTTCCAGCATTTTCCTGATTTTACCCCGCCCGATGTGTTTCACGGATTTTTCGGACGGCGCGGCGGCGTCAGCACCGGCCTTTACGAAAGCCTGAATTGCGGATTGGGGTCGCAGGATAATCCGGCCTCGGTGGCGGAAAATCGCGCACGCGTGGCGCGTGCTGCGGGGGCGCGGGATCTCGTGACGCTGTATCAGGTGCATGGCGCGACCTGTCTTTATATGGGTGCGCCGCTTTTAGGCGAGCGACCGCAGGCCGATGCGGTGTTTACGGATCAGCCCGGGCTGGCGCTGGGCGTGCTGACAGCCGATTGTGTGCCGGTTTTGTTTTATGGCCAAAATACGCAGGGCAGGCGGGCGGTCGCGGCGGCCCATGCCGGATGGCGCGGGGCGCTGGGTGGTATATTGGAAAGCACGATCAGGATGTTTGCCGATCATGGCTTCGGCCCGCAGGATATACGCGCTGCCATCGGCCCGGCCATCGGACAGGCTTCTTATGAGGTGGGAGACGAAGTGTTTCAGACCTTTGTCGAGCAGAATAAATCGTATGCAAAGCTCTTCAAAAGAAACATCAATAAAGATTCATATCAATTTGATATTAAATCATTTTGTTACGATTTGTTACTTCATAAAAAACTTCAAAATATCTACCTAAGTCATTGCGATACTTATGCTGAATCCGACGCGTATTTCAGCTATCGCCGCACCACGCACCGGGGCGAAAAAGACTATGGCAGGCAAGTGAGCGTGATTGCGTTGAGTCGCTGAAATATCTTGACCTGAAGCTGTGCTTTATTTATGACTATAAAATACAGAAGGAATGCATATGAGTGTCAGAACATTATTCAACACGATCCGCAGATGGGCTTTGCCGACACCGGGCGAAGATTTTAGTAAAATTTGCCGTATGGCCGAAACAGGCCAGCCTCAGTTGGCGGCTTGGCGTTTTGTTAAGTTTCATGAGCGATATCATGGGAGATATGACTCCTTCGGTTACATCGTAGGGGAATTCGATTTTTGGCATGGTTTTGACTATGAAGCTCACGGTGTTGATCCAGTTATTGGATATGACAGGATGGATGCCCTGTTGCCTACGCTTTCAGCTAAATCCTGTTGGGATAATGATTTTCGCAATCGATTTAATGGATTTATAGCTACGCATAACATCCGAATTATAAAGCCTGCTGTTATGGACGGGAAGGTTGTTTGTCTATAAGTTCGCGGAGGCTTTTCCTTTTGCATTGCGGCATGCTATACCCGTGAGGCCGTGGGAAGAATCGTTCATTGAAAGCAAGAATAGCGCCGCATGAAACTGATCGCCGGAAACTCCAACCGCCCCTTGTCCGAAGCCATTTCGGCCTATCTTGATCTCCCCCTGACGCAGGCCAGCATCCGTCGTTTCTCCGACATGGAAGTGTTTGTCGAGATCATGGAAAACGTGCGCGGCCATGACGTGTTTTTCATTCAATCCACCTGCTATCCTGCGAATGACAATCTGATGGAATTGCTGATTGCGATTGACGCGCTCAAGCGCGGCTCTGCGCGGCGGATCACGGCCGTAATCCCGTATTTCGGCTATGCGCGCCAAGACCGCAAAATGGGCGGCCGCACGCCGATCTCGGCCAAGCTGGTGGCGGATCTGATCACGGCGGCGGGCGCGCACCGCGTGCTGGCGATGGAGCTTCATGCCGGGCAGATCCAGGGATTTTTCAACATTCCGGTGGATAATCTGATCATCGCGCCTGTGTTTGTGCCGCTGATCCAACAGCGCTTTAACGGCAGTGATTTATGTATCGTCTCGCCTGATGTTGGGGGTGTCGTGCGCGCCCGCGCTTTTGCCAAACGCCTGAATGCAGACCTTGCCATCATCGACAAGCGGCGGGAGCAGGCGGGCATATCCGAAGTCATGCATGTGATCGGCGAGGTGGCGGGCAAGACCTGTATTCTGGTTGACGATATCGTGGATTCCGGCGGCACATTGGTCAACGCCGCAGAGGCCCTGATGAAGCAGGGCGCTCGCGAAGTGCATGCTTATTGTGTGCATGGGGTGCTCTCAGGCGGGGCGGTGGCGCGGGTGGCGGGTTCACCCCTGAAATCTTTGGTAATTACCGATTCCATCCCGGCCACCGAGGCGGTGAAGGCGTCGAGCAATATCGAACAAATCCCCGTTGCGCATCTGATCGGTGAGGCCATCCGCCGCACAAGCGAAGAGCGGTCGATTTCGGCGTTGTTTCAGTAGCTCTGGCGCGATCATTTTACACATTGCATTTGTAAGTTATTGATCTAAAAGCCAGATTCGGATCCTTCAGTTTGTTTGCGGGATTTTCTGAAGCCACGGGCGATTTCTCAAAGGGGACGGAGTGAAATCACTCCGTCCCCGTGAGGTTCTGATTTCTGTAACGAAGACGCGAAGCAGCGAAGATTGCAAAACGGATTTTTGCGCGTCTTCGGTGCTTCGTTACAAATTGTTTTGGTAGGCCGGGCTGGCATCATATGCTATTCTAAAAAAGAACAAATATAGAACAATTTTCGCCGAAAGTCAAGGGATTGGCAGGAACGGGGACACAATAATGGTTGTGTCCCCGTGAGGGGTCTTTGGCGGGGACGGAGTGAATCACTCCGTCCCCTTTATTAATCTTTCGCCGACGATCTTTTATTTCAATAAAATATGTTGTGTGCGTTGGATGTTTGCACTAATCTGCCGCTAAAGAGCCATCACGGAGAAAAGAATGACAACAGCAGAGCTGCAAGGGAAATATTTGGTGCATGAGTATGAAGGCAGTTTAGGGGGGACTTGCACCGAAATTCTTTATTTCTCGCCTGAGGCTCTCGCGCAGCTGCGGGCGCGGGGTATTCCTTCTGATTTGGCAGAGGGCGATTATCCTGATTATCTTCGAGGCATGGGTGCAGTTCACGACGACTATGTTTTTCCTGATGGGAGGCGTATTCCGGCCATACAGGACCTAGATAGCGAAATGCAATATATCATAGAGGTCTTCTTTTTTAAGATGGGTGTTTCGCAATCACCGGATGGATTTCCCTATCCTGAGAGGCATTATGAGCGCGGTTATTTGAGGCGCCTGGAAATTTCAGATTTAGAGAGTTTTCAAACACAATGGCCGCATAGCATTGACATGGCGGCTGAGGGCAGAGTGGTAACTGGCATTGATCCTGGCCCTCAATATTCAAGATTGGAGACAGAGACCGCGTTGCATCAACGGCTGATGGATGCAGGTTTGGAGAGTGTCAAAAAGGCGCCCGCATTCGTCGACCCCGATATTCCGGAAGAGGATTTGATTTATGCGCGGGATTTTATCCGCCCTGCGGTGGCGCCTGCGGCTGCGCCCGTTGAGCCGTAAAAAAAAGGGAGCAGAAGATGATCAGTGTCTTTTCACAAGCGCATGACCCGGAATGGGAAGTGCAACATTCATGCTCGGATATTGGGGGCTGGCGCACAACGCATGTTACGCTGCGACGAAATATATGCGGTCACTGGGCGCTGCAAAATTTTGTTCGGGACGGTGAAGTTCTGGTGCCGGCGGTGCAAGTGCTGCAGGGGCATATTGGGCAGGATCTCTCGGAGTGTCAGTTGAGTTCTGTTCAATTTTATGAGATTGGCGAACCCGGAGTGCCGGAAACTTATCCGCCCTATGCGGAATGGATTTTTAATCAGGATGGCGCGCTTTACGTATTGGCGTGCTCGACACACAGGATCATTCCTATGCCTTCGCGTCTCGTTTTTAGGGAAGAGAGAGGGTCAGGCGAGCCTCAATCATCGCCTGTGCGTTTATGCTATGCCCATGAGGGGGATAAGCCGGGTATTCCCCTCGACGAAAAAGCTTTCGATAGAATCCCATTGAGAATGCGCTATACCGATCCGTCCGCGGTGATCGGGCGGGACAATGTCCGGTTTGTCTGGACGCCCAATGCTGTGGCCACCGCCGCTTGCACACCGGCTGGGGCGTAATATTGTCAAAAGGGGACGCAACAAAAAGGTTGCGTCCCCGGAAACGTCCCCGGAAGATTGTGCAGTTATTTCTTGAACTTTCCGCCTTTTCTGGTCTATAAACCCGCATCGGTTCGCACCCCTGGAGGCGGGCCTTAACACTTAACTTTTAAAGGAAAAGACCATGTCATCTCGTCATTACGTATTGAAAGCGACGAAAAGAGAGCGTGCCGGTAAGGGGGTCGCGCGGGCTTTGCGTCGTGAAAACAAAACACCAGCCGTGATTTACGGCGACCACAAAGAGCCCCTGACGATCGCGCTGGATGAAAACGCGCTGAACCTCGAATACCGCAAGGGGCATATGTTTACCTCGCTCTGCGATATGGAAGTGGACGGCGAGAAACACTTGTTGCTCGTGCGTGATGTGCAGACGCATCCGGTGACGGACAATGTGATCCATGCCGACTTTCTGCGCGTGACGCCGCGTACGAAAATCGCCGTCATGGTGCCGGTGCATTTCATCAACGAAGAAGAATGCCCGGGGATCCGCGAGAAGGGATCGCTAGCGATTCAGCGCTTCGAGGTGGAGCTGGAGTGCACGGCGACGGAAATTCCCGATCATATTGACTTCGACCTGGCCGGAAAGAATATCGGCGATGCGATTAAGCTCAGCGATGCGAAACTGCCCGCGGGCGCGAAATCGACATCGACGCGCGATCTGACGATTGCCACGATCAACGCGCCGAAGACTGCGGAACAGGAAGCGGCGGAAGAGGCTGCGATGGCGGCCGCAGCACCGGCAGCAGAAGTTCCGGCGGATAAGGTTGCAGCCCCTGCGGATGCCGCGGCTGCGGATGCGGCGGCGAAAGCTGGCGACGCCAAGGCTCCGGCGAAGAAGTAATTCTTCTTTGTGTTCACCGTGGTCTGCCCACAGAAGCTTGGCGAAAGGGGGGAGACGCGGAGTAAAAAATAAATTAAACCACTAAGAACACTAAGAAGTATTAAGCCTATTTAAGTTTTGAACGCTTAGTGTCTTAGTGGTTAAAAATTTTTATTGCGCTTCGCGCAAAATGACTCCGCGTCCTCCGTGTCTCCGCGGTTAAATGCTTTTTCTAAGGAATGCTTTTCGTGGCGCAAAAAGACGATCAATGGCTGCTGGTTGGCCTCGGCAATCCGGGAAAGGATTACGCGCGCCATCGCCACAATGCCGGATTCATGGTGCTGGACCGTTTGCAGGAAGAGAGTGGCTTCCCCGCCTGGCGCAAGAAATTCTCCGGCCTGATGACCGAGAAGGGCAGTGTGGTTTTGCTCAAGCCCATGACGTATATGAATCTCTCCGGCCAGAGCGTGGGCGAGGCTGCGCGGTTTTATAAAATCGCGCCCGAACACATCGTCGTGTTTCATGACGAGCTGGACGTCGCGCCCGGCGACATGCGGATCAAAAAAGGCGGCGGCAGCGCCGGGCATAACGGCCTGAAATCCATCACCGCGCATCTGGAAAGCCCCGATTACTGGCGCGTGCGGATCGGCATCGGCCATCCTGGCCACCGCGACCAGGTGAGCGATTACGTGCTCAGCAATTTCTCGAAGGCCGATGCGGCGCTGGTGGAGTCGGTGATTGAACCGCTGGCGGCGCGTTTTGAAACGATTGTGCAAGAGAGTGTCTTGGCCTATGAACAGGCCGTGAAAGAGGAGATTAAAAATCATGGGCTTTAATTGCGGGATTGTAGGATTGCCGAATGTCGGCAAGTCGACTTTATTTAATGCGTTGACGGCAACGGCGGCGGCGCAGGCAGCGAATTTTCCGTTCTGCACGATCGAGCCAAATGTGGGCCGCGTGGCGGTGCCGGATACGCGCATTCATCAAGTCGCAAGTGTGGCGGGCTCCGCCGCGACCATCCCGGCGCAGCTGGAATTCGTCGATATCGCGGGTCTGGTGAAAGGGGCGAGCAAGGGGGAGGGGCTGGGCAATCAGTTTCTGGCCAATATCCGCCAGACGGATGCGATTATTCATGTGCTGCGCTGCTTTGAAAATCCGGATGTCATTCATGTGGAGGGCAGCGTCGACCCGATCCGCGATGCGGAGACAATCGAAACCGAGCTCATGCTGGCGGATCTGGACTCGCTGGAGCGGCAGATCGACGGCATCGCCCGTCGCGCGAAATCAGGCGACAAGGATTTGAAGGCGCAGCATGATTACATGGTGCGGATCAAGGCGTCGCTGGACGCAGGAAAACCCGCACGCACCGCACCGCCCGCCAATGAGGATGAAGCGCGGTTTTTGCCGACGTTCGGTTTGTTGACGTCAAAGCCGATTTTGTATGTGTGCAACGTGGCCGAAGATGAATCCGCCACCGGCAATGCGTGGAGCGAAAAAGTCGCGGCCATGGCCAAGGCACAGGGCAGCGAGTCGGTGGTAATTTCAGCGGCGATTGAATCGGAGATCGCGCAGCTGGGATCGGACGAAGAAAAGAAGGAATTTTTAAGCACGCTGGGCCTGAACGAGCCGGGGTTGGACCGTATCATTCGCGCGGGGTACAGGCTGCTGGGCCTGCAGACCTATTTCACCGCAGGGCCGAAAGAAACGCGGGCATGGACCATCCACACCGGCGACAAAGCACCCGAAGCCGCTGGGAAAATCCACACCGATTTCCAAAAGGGCTTCATCCGCGCCGAAGTGATTGCCTTCGCCGATTACATCGCCCTCAAAGGCGAGGCCGCCGCCCGCGATGCGGGCAAGCTGCGCCAGGAAGGCAAGGATTACGTGGTGCAGGACGGGGATGTAATTTTGTTCCGGTTTAATGTGTGAGTCGGTTTCAGGTACATCAGATGAAAAATGATGGAATGAGGAAGATCGAAGATCTTAGTGGTATAATGCGTGAGTATTGCAATCTCATGGAAGAGATAAAGAAGCGCATAGAAGTTATTATAACGACATCAAGGGGGCGTGTAGCTCTTCCGCGAATTGTTGCTTGTGAATTATGTTATCTGCAGCTTCGCAAAGTTTGTGAATTAATTGCCTTGGCATGTTTGGTGGCGCATGGGGATTTACCACAAATTAGGAGCAAAAGTCTCTCTAACAATTATAAGGCCCCTGATATTTTAAGGCAGTTAGAAAATCTTCATCCTGATTTCTATCCTTTTCCTAGCCGGCAGTTAATTAACTCGAAAACAGGTCGTCCACAAGGAGTGCAACGGATAAAAGAGGGATATCTTAGCAAAGAAGATTTGCGTAAACTTTATGGAGAATGCGGTAAATTTTTGCATCGTGGGACTCTTCGTCAAATTTTAAACGAAGAAGAGAATGATATTGAGCTTGAAAGAATTGATGATTGGGTAACTAAAATCGTTCTTTTTCTTAGTCATCATCAAATAAAATTAATTACCAAAAATGAATGGCTTTTCGTTCTTATGAAAGGGAATGATGGCATGGCACACGTTTCAAGCTTTATTCAATTTAATCCGATTAATACACTAGCTGGCCTAATATATATCTTTGTGATGCAAGGAACAAAACACAATCCTTTAAGGCAACACATTGTCTTGAACCTTATGAAGTATTTACGAGAGAACCTTAGAATGTACCCAATTTCCGCAAGTTAATTCTGCAAGCCGCGGGGATAACGGACAAAATGCCCTCACCCTAACCCTCTTCCTCCGGGAGAGGGGATTCTACGCACGCACCCGTGCCGCATACGCATCCATGATTTTTTTGACCATCGGGCCGTTGATAAATTTTCGCTCATCAATCTGCACGACGGGTGTGATTTCGGCGGCGGTGCCAGTGAGGAACACTTCCTGCGCTTTGCGAATTTCCTTTGGCTTGATGCGCCGCACTTTGGTTTTGATGCCGAGATCGGCCGCGATTTCGAGCACGGTCTGGCGTGTGATGCCGTCGAGGAAGCGGTCGGCAATCGGTGTGTGCAGCGTATCGCCCATGACGAAGAAGATATTGGCCGCCGTTGATTCCGCGACGTAGCCTTCGTAATCGAGCATAAAGGCGTCGTCGAAGCCTTTGTCTTTGGCCTCGAGTTTCGCGAGGACGCTGAGGTTATACAGGCTCGACGCTTTGCTGGCGATGGGGGCGGAATTGGGATTGGGCTTGCGCCAGCTGACCGAGCATAATCTTAGACCGTTGGCGCGCAGCCAATCGCCGTAATAGGCGCCCATCTCCCACGCTGCGACGGCGAAATGCGGCAGGGTGCCGGAAGGGTCGACGCCTGCTTGCTCCGCCCCGCGCCAGACGGCGGCGCGGATATAGGCGTTGGAAAGGTTGTTGGCTTTCAGGACTTCCATTTTGATGCGGTCGATTTCATCCACCGGCATGCTGCTGAAGGGGATGCGGATGATCTCTGCCGAGCGCAGGAGGCGCTGGGAATGCTGGGTGGATTTGAAGATTTTTCCCTGATAGGCGCGCTCCCCCTCGAACACCAGCGTCCCGTAATGCAAAGCGTGGGTGAGGTAATGCGTCTTAGCCTCGCGCCAAGGCACCATGCGGCCATCCATCCAGATGAATCCGTCGCGGTCATAAAAGGGGAGTTTTTTTTCCATGGAGAGAAATCAAGTTTTTTTACAGTGTAGCATAAATTCATAATTTATATAGTCATACCATAGAGCCATACCGGGGACGGTACTTAAACTCCGTGCCCGGTAAAGGGTTTATCCTGGTTCCCGCATGAAAAAAAATGTGTAAAGTGAGGCCATGAACAAGACGCATGAAACTTATGAATCCCGGCCGCATGTTCTGGTGGTCGATGACGACCGAAGGTTGTGCGACCTGGTGAGCCGGTATTTAAACGAGCAAGGCTTTGTCTGCGCCGCGGTGCAAGGCGCGGATGAGGCGTTTCAGGTTCTGGAGCGGCTGGATTTCGACGCGCTGGTGGTGGATGTGATGATGCCCGGTATGACGGGGCTGGAATTTTCCGGCGCGCTGCGGCAGCGCGGACAGAATGTGCCGGTGCTGTTCCTAACGGCGCTGGGCGAGGTGGATGACCGTATTCGTGGGCTGGAGGCGGGTGGCGACGATTACCTGCCCAAGCCGTTCGAGCCGAAGGAGCTGGTGCTGCGCCTGCAGGCGATTTTGCGTCGCGCGATGACGCAGCGCGCGCGCACGCGCGAGATATGGATCGGGCCGTGGCAATTCCTGCCCGAGCAGGAGCAGCTGGCCGACGCCGATAGGGCTGTGTATCTGACGGCGATGGAAGTTGCGTTGCTGCGCGCACTGGCGGCGCAGCCCGGCGTGGCGGTGAGCCGTGAAATATTGGCCGAAGCGTGCGGATTAAAAGGGCAGGAACGCGCGGTGGATGTGCATGTCACGCGCCTGCGCCGCAAGATCGAGACGAATACGCGCCATCCCCGTTATCTGCAGACGGTACGCGGCAAGGGGTATCTCTTGCGTATTGGGCATGCGCGGGAGGACACATAGCCATGCGCATCAAGGATTTTCTGCCGCGCGGATTGATGGGCCGTTCTGTGCTGATTGTCTTGATCCCGATATTGCTGTTGCAGATCATCACCGTTTATGTTTTTTTCGATCGGCACTGGAACCGCATCACCAGCCGTTTGTCCTATGCTGTGGCGGGGGAGATTGCCGTGATCGCACAGGCAACAGAGGATGATGACAATCCCAAGAACCTTGAGCGGCTGATCGGTTACACCGCGCAAAATCTGGATTTGCTGATCAGCTATCAACCGCAGGAAACACTGGCGGCGCAGGCCGATCCCGTGCAGGCGAATAATTTGTGGGATGCGTTGGTTGCTAATCTTTTGAAATCAAAGCTGGAAGGGGCACTAAGGCGGCCTTTCCGCTTGCATGTCGATCTCGAGAATAAATGGGTGCATGTCGGTGTCCAGTTGCAAGAGGGTGTGCTTTCCGTTTCCTTCCCGCAGAGCCGTTTGTATTCATCGTCGGGCTATATTTTCCTGTTATGGATGTTCGGGATTTCGCTGGTTCTGGTGATCCTGGCGATGATTTTCATGCGCAATCAGATCCGCCCCATTTTGCGTCTGGCGGTGGCGGCGGAGCGTTTTGGCAAGGGGCGCGACGTGCCGACCTTCCGGCCGCAAGGCGCGCGCGAGGTTCGGCAAGCGGCACAAGCTTTCATCGACATGCAGCGGCGCATCAAGCGTCAGGTTGAGCAGCGCACGGCAATGCTGGCCGGCGTATCGCATGATTTACGCACGCCGCTAACACGCCTGAAATTGCAGTTGGCGATGATGCCAGCGGGCCAGGATGTTGATCTGATGAAGGGCGATATCGCGGAGATGGAGCGCATGATTGCGGGTTATCTCGATTTCGTGCGCGGCGAGGGGGATGAAATTCCCGTTGCCATGAATATCGGTGAAATTATGAGTAGCGTTGTGGAGTCCGCGCGGCGGCAGGGGTTGATCGTGAATTATGAGGGGGCAGGCGCGGAGACGGTTTTAATGCTGCGCCCCCTGGCGATGGAACGCGCGCTGGGAAATATTTTGGGCAATGCGGCCAAATACGCCAAGGCAGCGCAAGTGGCGCTGTTTGTCAATGATGGACGGCTGCATATTCAGGTGGATGATGACGGACCCGGCATTCCACCTGATGCTTATGACGACGTGTTCCGGCCCTTTTTCCGGCTTGATCCGTCGCGCAACCCGGAGACAGGCGGCGTGGGGCTGGGCCTGCCGATCGCAGCGGATATCATCCATAGCCATGGCGGCAGCATCAGCCTGAGCGCTTCGCCGCTCGGGGGGTTGCGCGTACTGGTGCGGTTGCCGTTGTAACAAAGCAGGTAACAAAAAGGGGACACATTAATCTTATGTGTCCCCGTTCTTCATTCGTATTCAGTTTTATCTTTCAAGCCGCCTTTTTCTTGCTGCTCGTGGTTTTTGCAAGCGCGGATTTGATCTCTGTCAAAGTCGCGCTCACGCGCTTGTTAATGATCTCAGAGGCTTCATCATTGGATTCCTTAATAATGTCCGAAAGTTCTTTCATGCTTTTAACGGTACGCTCATAGGCCGTTTTGAACGCATCGGCATTTTTGGAAATTTTCTCCTCAGGTGTGCCTTCGGTCAAAAGCTCACGCGCCAGATTGGAATGATCTTCGACCATTTGCCGCAGGATTTCTGTCTGACGTTGTGCGATCGTCTGGATATTTTCAAAAGCGACTTCCTGCGCTTCCGTCAGTGCCTGCGCATTTTTGCGCTGCGTTTCCAGGAAATCTTTGAGCTCAAAGGGCATGGTTTTGAAGTTCTCAAAGAGCTTGCTGAAATCGCTTTGCGAGATGAAATCGGTGAAGGGATTGCTCTGGGCAGATTTCTGCGACATGGGAAACTCCAACAGGTTAAAGGTTTTTTTCGAAGGGAAGGGAAAACACACAGCCATGGAAATATACCCCTTTTGTCATTGGTTTTGAAGTAAAAATAGAAGGTTAGCTCTATTTTATCGAAATTTTAACCATTTCTCGGCATGATAGCGCGTGAAACCCTTGTGGAACAGGGGTTTATGACCTGAACGCTGATGTATGCCTTGGCTTGCTCTAATGACCCACCCGCCTGCTGCCTCGCCGCCTGCGCAAAAATCCGCCCTTTTTAGAAGTCTGGCGGCTGCGGTTTTGTTCGCAATTATCGGTGCAGGTCTTAGCATTTTTGCCACGGTGACGATGCAGGTCACGGTGGCCAATATGATCAAGAAAGATTACCAGATCACAGCCGCCAGCACGGCAGAAGCGATGTCCAAGGGTTTAGGTGGTCTGGATCGCTCGATCGAGACTGTCGCGATGATTTTCGCGCTAGCGGAGGAGGCCGATTTAGATATTCTGGATAAAGAAATTCGCGAAACAATTCCAAGTCTGAAATCCTTTGAACAAATTCTCATCATCACGCCGCAGGGCCAGGATCAAGATCAATGGGCGTTTCGTGATATTCGCCCGGCTGGCACGATCGCCGGCAAAGGCGCGGGCTATCAGATCCGGGTTGGTAAGACCTTGATGGAGACCATTCAAGCACAGACCACGCCTTCGCTGTTGATTGATGCGGGCTTGTTTGAGAGCAAGGCCAGCAATGACACGGAACGTGCGCAGCGCGCGCCATTTGCATTTATTCGCGCGATTACAAGCAGCAAAGGAAGGCCAGGTTATATCGTCGGTGTTACCCATGCCGGGGTGGTGATGGATGAGGCCTGGGCAGCCCTAACGCCCCGTATTGCGCGTATCACCATCCGCGATGTGCAAAGCGGTCAGCAAGTATTCCATAGCGAACAAAGCATCACGAACGCGGGCACTGCAGAAGGATATGAAGATCAGGTTTTTGACTTTCGCGTCGGCAAGAATGTTTGGGAAATACGCATGGGGTTCATCAAGGATGACAAGATTTTATTCCTTGAGCGTATGCCTTCGATCATCTTTGCATTCGGGATTTTGCTGACTCTGGCCGGATTTCTTTATGTGCTGAATTATCAGCAGCACACGATTAAGTTGCGCACAGTGAATACGGCGCTGGGTGAGAAGAATGCGCAGCTAGAGAGTGAAATACGCCGCCGTAATATGATCTTCCGTAGACTTAAGCAGTCGGAGAACGATCATCGCACGATTATTGACTCGGTCAATGACATTATATTTGAGACAGATGCGCAGGGGCAGTTGCTGTTTCTCAATGCGGCCTGGAAAAACATTACTGGTTTTTCGCAAGAACAATCATTGGGCACATCCTTCTTCAGCATGCTGGTGGCTGCGGATCAGCAGCGATTGCGACAGGATTTTGAAGGATTTGCCGCCGGGCAAAGAGCGCAGATGCGCGTCTTTACGCGCTTGCGAACGGCCAGTGGTGACTTTAGAGCGGTGGAGTTGGCGTTTTTGATGATCCGTCAAGATGATCAAAAAAATCCGCGCATTCTAGGAACCATAACAGATGTAGAAGAGCGCCGCCGTGTTGAGCGCGCGCTGAGCGAGGCCGAGAAAAAATACAGAACAATCGTGGAAAATGCCCCCAGTGGCATTTTCCAGCTCACGCCGGAGGGTATTTATTTGAGCGTTAATACCGCCTGCGCGCGGATTTTAGGCTATGACAGCGTTGATGAAATGATGCGCACAGTCAAAGATGCCAATGCGCAAGTCTATCATAATGCGCGCGAGCGCCAAGGCGTGTTGCGTGATCTGGAGCGGACGCGCCTTCCGGCGACCTATGAGATTCAGGCGCGTCGCCGCGATGGTCAAAGCATTTGGGTGCAAGAACATGTGCGTGCTGTGATGGATGATCAGGGGCATGTTCTTTATTATGAAGGCAGCATAGATGACATTCAGGCGCGCAAGGAAAGCGATCAGGCACTCCGGCAGGCGAAAATCCGATCCGACCTTGCCAACCGCGCGAAGTCAGAATTTTTGGCCAATATGAGCCATGAGTTACGCACACCGCTGAATGCGATTATAGGGTTTTCCGAGATCTTAAGAAGCGAGGCCTTTGGCCCGCTGGGGCAGAAGGCTTATCGTGAATATGCAGATGATATTCATGAAAGCGGGCAGAACTTGCTCAAGATCATCAGCGAAATTCTGGACATTTCAAAGATCGAAGCCCATGAGCGCGTTCTCAACGAGAGTCTGCTTTCGGTTTCGGACACGGTTGCAAGCTGTCTTGAATTGATGGAGAACAAGCTGCGTGCGAATGACTTGAACATTACGAATACGCTGGCCGATATGCCGTTGTTGGTGGCTGAAGAAGTGGCCTTCAAGCAGATCTTGATGAATTTGCTGTCCAACGCTATCAAGTTCACGCCGTGCGGTGGGCATATTACAATTTCTGGTGATCTGGGGCCGGATGGATCCTTGCGTTTGTCGATCACCGATACGGGCATCGGCCTTGATGCGCAGGAAATCGAGAAAGCGCTTTCGCCCTTTGGCCAGATCGATAACAGCGTAAACCGCAGCAACAAGGGCACCGGGTTGGGGTTAACGCTGGTGGATTCGCTGATCAGACTACATAGTGGACGGCTGGAAATTTTCTCGCAGAAGGGCATCGGCACAACCGTCACTGTTGTCTTCCCGCCGGAACGGGTGATGAAACGAACGGAAAGCCTGACCCAGGTTGAAAAGACAACAGATAGTATCAGCAGTTCATCCGTGTAATTCCTCAAGATTTTCTGTCCGCAGCACCTTGCGCGCAATATCATAGGAGAACCCTGCGCGCGCCATCTTTTGCAGATCTTTCATTTGATGCTGGGGTTCTGTATTCAGGCCAAGCTTTTTCTTGCGCGCAAACAAAAGCGCAGCGCGATATTCACCGTCTAAATCGGCATTTTGTTCTTCATCTGCCGCGTGCAAGGCCGATTCAATAGCAGCGGCGGACAATCCCTTGTGCATAAGCTTTTGCACGATCATGCTTTTTGAGCGACCCTGACGGCGCAGGGTAATGACCATGCCGCGCAGATACAAATCGTCATTCAAAAGCCCACTTTGGAGGAATTTTTGTACGATCTCTTCGATCATCGCGCGGCAGGCCTCAAGATCCTGATCCTTGTGGTGGGCACAGGAGCGCTGTGCCTTACGAACCAGAACCTTGCGGAATTGGGCGGCGCTGGCGGCGTAACGCTGCAAATAATAAAGCCCCGCATTATGCAGATAAGACGGGGTGATTTTCTTCGGGATTTTCTTACGGCCTGAGGCCGGGGGCTTGATCTTCATGCGCTGGCTGCTATTTGATAGGGCAGATTATGCCATCATTCACAGGGGAACGCACCATGCCCGTTGAATTTTCTACGCCACCCGCACCGCGCCATATCGGTGTGGTGAACTTTATCGGGCTTTATACGCTGGTGAAGCGGGAGGTCGGGCGGTTTGTGAATGTCTATTTGCAGACGATTGTCGCACCTGTTGTGACCACTGTTTTGTATTATGCCATTTTTGCGCTGGCCTTCGGCGGGGAGGGGCGGCAAGTGGGCGGCGTTGCGTATATGGAGTTTCTAGCGCCCGGTCTGATTATGATGGGCATGGCGCAGAATGCGTTTGCAAACACGTCGTCATCGCTGGTGATTGCAAAGATTCAGGGCAATATTGTGGATTTGTTGATGCCACCGCTTTCGGAATTCGAGATTTTCACCGGATTTTTAATTGGTGCGCTCATTCGTGGCTTAACGGTCGGCCTCTGCACCGCGTTGACGATTGCGTTATTTGTGCCTCTGCATCTGCATGATCTGCCCATGATTTTGATCTATGCAACGCTGGGCACGATGATGATGGCTTCACTGGGTCTGGCGGCAGGGATATGGTCCGACAAGTTTGATCACATCGCCGCTGTGACCAATTTTCTGGTGACGCCTTTGACGTTTCTTTCCGGCACATTCTATGACATGCGTGATTTGCCACCCTTGTGGCAGGAACTGGCGCGTTACAATCCGTTCTACTACATGATTGACGGATTTCGCGGCGGTTTTTTGGCGGCCTATGATCACCCGCATGGCGTGGCCTTACTGACGCTGGTGACGGTTAATATCGCGTTGGCCGCGCTGGTGCTCGGGATGCTGCGTAGCGGCTATAAAATTAAGAGTTAATTGCGCATTTTTATGATAAAATTAGGGGGATGATTGTGGATGATGACAGTGTTCTGCCCTTTCAGCTAGAAAGCTCGCGTTTGCGCGGGCGCATTGTGCATCTGGGGCCAGCGCTGGATTCCATTTTAACCCCGCATGGCTATCCTGAGGCGGTTGCGCATCTGGTGGCAGAGACCGCGACAATGGTTGTTTTGCTGTCGTCCATGTTGAAATATCAAGGGATTTTTACTCTGCAGGCCAAGGGGGATGGCCCGATCAGTATGCTGGTGGCCGATATTACTTCGGCCGGCGATATGCGCGCCTGCGCCAGCTTTGATCCCGAGCGTCTGTCCCATGCGCAAGAACAGCTGGCGGCGCTGAGTTTTGATGAAAGCGCCCAGAACCATCTGGCGCAATATCTGGGGCGGGGGTATATGGCGTTTACCGTTGATCAGGGATCGCACACAGACCGCTATCAGGGTATTGTTGAATTAAAGGGCGCGTCGCTGGTGGATTGCGTTCAGCATTATTTCACGCAGTCCGAGCAGATCGGAACCGGTATCGTCATGGCCGTGGGCAAGCGCGATGGGCATTGGCGCGCGGGCGGGATTATGCTTCAGCATATGCCTGAGGATCAGAAAAATCCGCAAGCGGGGCGCGGCAACGTCGAAGAGGACGACTGGCGGCGGGCGATGGTGTTACTTCAGACCTGCCGCAGCGATGAATTGCTGGCAGCCGATTTACCCCCGCGCGATCTTCTGCGCCGCTTGTTTCATGAAGAGGGTGTGCGCGTCTATACGCCCTTGCGCATTCATCAATCCTGTCGCTGCACGCGCGAGCGGGTAGAGAATGTTTTGCGCACGCTCGATCCCGAAGACCTGGCGCAAATGCAAACACCGCAGGGGCGCTTGCAGGTGACGTGCGAATTCTGCAGCCAAAGCTATGATTTTGACCCCGCGCCGTTTTTAGCGCAGAATGGGATCCAAAGTTAGTTTTCAAATGTATTTCCTAGAAGGCACGAAGACACCAGGCAATCAATGCTTTGGGCTTGTTCTGTGATTTTTGTGAAGAGGAAGAGGAAAAATGAAAAAAATTCAGACCGCATTAACAGCCTTTGTTTTATGTTTTCCGTTTTTTTCCTGCGCGCCGGTGGGTGACGGAAAACCACTCACGCAGCAGAGTTTCGCGCATCTTGAGCCCATCCGCGTGCGGGTGAGCAATCTGCAAGTTGCGAATATGGCGGGCGCTGACCCGCGCAGTATGCTGCCGGCGGAATTTTCAATGGCGGTATATGAGGTCGCAGAGCGTTATCTGCGCCGGCGCTTCATGCCCATGGGCGGGGAGGGGACGTTGCTGGCGACGATCGAAGAATTGCGCATCACGCAAGGACGCAAGGAGTCCGATTTATCCGTGGCGCGGTTTTTTGATCTCGATGCGTCCGATGAATATCATGTCTTGATGAAATTGCGTATCGCGCATCAGCTGCCGGATGGCAGTGTGCCCTATGGCAATGTTGTCACAGCGCAACGTCGCTTCACCATTCCCGAGCAATACTCTATCGCGCAACGCGAGGCGGCGCAGCAAAAGGAAGTTGAACGCCTGTTTCAGAGCAACCGGTAACAAAAGGGACACAATAATTATTGCGTCCCATCCTTTGATTACTGGAATGAGATATTCACGCGGCGGTTTGCAGGCTCGCGCACTTCATCAGCAGTGGGCGTCAGAAGTTCGTCCTCGCCGCGCGCATCAACGCGAATCAGATTGGCATCCACCCCGCGTTCAACAAGCGCGGTACGCACTTTATTGGCGCGCTTGAGCGCCAGGCGCTGGTTGTATTTGCGTGTGCCCGACGTATCGGTATGGCCAACCACATTGACGGTGGCCGGCGGATTGGTCTTGATTTCCTGCGCCACGGCATCGAGGACGCT
>JAKLKY010000018.1:0-26825 GCA_023150415.1 Alphaproteobacteria bacterium
GTTGCCGAATTGCGGGGTCACGATCACTTTTTGCCCGGCCTGCACCGCGTTCATATCTTTCTGATAAACGGCAATGTCCAGCCAAAGCGTGGACATATCGGAAACCGTAAAGGCTTCTTCCTCCATTCCTTCTTCAAGCGTATCGCCAATCCCTACATTTTTTGAAATGACGGTTCCATCAAAGGGCGCGGTGATCGCATAGCGGCTCAGGCTCTCTTTCGGGCCTGTTTTTTCGCCTTGCTCCGCGCTTAATCCTAAAGCCTCCAATCCCTGTTTGGCGTTCTGGAATTCAATGGAAGCCTGAGCATGATCGGTGCGGGCGTTTTGATAGTCCTGTTCGGAAGTAACTCCCTGCTTTTTTAAATCCGTTTCGCGGTCAAAATTTTCTTTTGCCAGTTTCAGGCGCTCGGCGGCGGCAAGATAGGCGGCTTTCGCCTCCGCCAAATCCCGGCTTTCCAAAAGCGCCAAAACGTCACCGGCTTTTACAGTATCGCCAAGATTTGCGGGGGCTTCCCGCACCACGCCCGGCACCCGCGCGACAATACGGGCCGTGCGGTCGCGGTTTACCTTGACCTCGCCGGGCAATTCAACGGCCATGTCCAACTTGCCGGACGCGGCCTTTTCCGTGCGGATTTTGAATTCTTCATTATAGCTTTCATTTATTTTTATGGCTTCGCCGCCTTCGCCACCTTCTTCATGGCCGTGGCCGTCTTCGCCTTCGCTATGCCCTTCCTCGGCTTTTCCTTCTTCGGCGTGACCTTCTTCGCTATGCCCTTCCTCGCCGTGGCTTGCCTCGGCTGGCTTTCCTTCTACGGCTTCATCGTGGCCGTGACCATGCTTTTCTTCACCCTTGTCATGATTTTCTTCGCCTTCGGCATGGCCGTGGGCGTCGCCATGTTCTTCGGCGGCATAGCTTATTGGAACAATCGCCTTAAAGGTAAATGCTCCGATCAAAGCAAAGGCGGCAACCGAAGCTATAAGCAACGGCCTCAATCTGGTTTTTCTCATGTTGACGATTCCTTTTCTGTTTTCTGTGGTGAAACTTTGCTTGCCTGTTCGCGCATCATTTCTCTTGCAGCATTTTCCCGCCGCACTTCATATTTGCACTCCCTTCTTTTGTTAAAAGACGGATAGCGGGATTTCGGGCAACGCTGTTGCTCTATCGACGCATAAACCGGCAATTCCTCAACCGGCATTTTGTCAACGGCGGCTCTGATTTCCGGCGGTATGGGCTGCGGCGTTGTGCAAGCGCATAAAACGGCAATGCTTGATAACAAAATAAATTTTCTCATGGCTCCTCTCTTTTCAGATTTTCATCGGCATGAAACGCAGTAAGTCTTTCAATAACGGCTTTTTGAGTGTGATAATCGAGAATGGCTTGATTGTATTGCCTGCGCGCGTCGAACAAGGTGCGCTGCGCGTCCAAAACCTCCAGATAACCGAATTTCCCGGCGTCATATCCTTTGCGTGAAAAAGAAAAGGTTTCCTCGGCTCCCGGCAAAACAGAATCCTTGAGCGCCTGGGCCTCGCGGTACGCGCTTACATAATTTGCGTAGGTTTCCGTCAAGGTTGCCTCAAGCGATAACTGCCCGCCGCGCTGTTCCAGTTTTGCAGCGTTCAATTCATGCCCGGCGCGCCGAATACCGGCGCGATTGATATTGAAGACCGGAAATGGAAGGGAAACGCCCGCGACGAAAGCCTGCGTATCATCCTCGCGGAATTGCTTTAAACCAAAGCCAAGGGTCGGGTCGGGCAAGGCGTTGGCTTTTTCCAAGGAAAGGGCGGATTGCGCTTGCGAAACATCGGCCTCAAGCGCCTTGGCGTCAGGTGTGCGCGCAAGCCGTTCCTGATAGGAAAGGAAAGATTCCGGCTCTGTCAACGGCGGCAGGCTTTGGGCGTCAACGGAAAAGTCGCCTATATCGCCGCCCATCAAAATGGCAAGCGCCTGCCTTTTTGTGTTTACGGCCCGGCGCGCGCGCTCAAGAGCAATATCGCTTGCGGATAATTCAACCTCCGCTTTGTTCTTTTGGATTTGCGGCTCTTTTCCTGCGTTCACTTTCGCCGCAACGCTATTCCGCACTTCGCCCGCAAGATTGCGTTCTTCCTCAATGACGGCAAGATCGCGCTGCGCCGCGACCAGTTCTGCATAGGCGATTGTAATGTCG
Source organism: Alphaproteobacteria bacterium (assembly GCA_023150415.1). GTDB lineage: Bacteria > Pseudomonadota > Alphaproteobacteria > Micavibrionales > Micavibrionaceae > JAKLKY01. The sequence goes on from JAKLKY010000018.1 coordinate 2,166, forward strand.
CGTATCAGATCGAGCCGCGCGCCGTCGCGGGCATAATAGATTTTTGTTTTTTCAGCCTCGGCCACCCGGACGCGATTTCCGCGCTTGCCGGGCAATTCTACAAGCTGCTCTACGCCATAAGTGATTTCAGCACCGCCCGTACCTTCAAGCGGGCCGTCGCCATAAATATTTTCAGCTTCAATGGAGATCTCCGGGTTTGGCAATGCGCCCGCCTGCGAACGGCTGGCGTCGGCGGCATCGGCCCGGCTTGCGGAAGCGCCTAGAACCGGCGACTTTTCCAAGGCCCACGCTATGGCTTGATCGAGAACAAGGATTGCGGGCGCGGGGGCGGGTTGAATAAGGGGCGGAATCTCGCCTTTCTCATTTTGCGCCAAGGCCGGTGAAACGGCAGGCAAGCATACGGAGGCCATAAGGGCCGTAATCAGAATTCTTTTGCTAAACATTTTAATCCCTTTGTCTTGGCTGAAATCATGCTAGGCGTCGCCCGGCGCGCGGGCGGCGTTACGAGGCGAAAGGCCGGACGGCCGTTAAGCCTCGTTCATTTCAAACAAAGGATTTCGGGGGGCGTAAAAGGGAAAAGGTATGATCGCCCGTTAAATTGCTAACAAGCGCGGGCGTCATAACTTGGTTTGTTGGTATGGGGTTAAAACCGGCAGCGGGCGGAAAGGCAACGTGGCCGGAGCAGCAATGGTGGCAAGCCATACAGCCGCCATTATTGAATTGATCGTCATTATCTTGATCGCCGCTATCCGTGTTGTTCGGCTGGCAATCATTACAAAACGCCATGCTTGCGATTTGCCCTTTTCCTTCTGAAACCGGCGCAAAAGCGTGCGCCGCGGTCACATAACCGCTTACAAAAATCGAAAGAATGAGGGCGAAGACGAGAAAACGCATGGCTACTAAATTAACACAGATAAGAAATTTCGACAACCCCATGATTTTAAAAAACGCACCGGCAATTCCGGCCTGAAGCATCCAGAATGCCGATGCGTTTATCTAGCTGATCAACTTCCCATAGGAATCAATCAGGCAACTGGAATGATGTCCAGTCTAGCAGGCTCCGAACGGGGTCGCCGCCATCCCTGCCACCGTGATCGCTCCATGTCGGGCCTTAACGCCGGACGGCTTCTCCCACGGTCCCGGCGCTCAAAGGATCCCGGTCTCCTTTACGCTGGCGCTCAAGGCCGAAAACACGCCGGTGGCGGCCGAGCAGCCTTGCTTCAGACCATTACGCCGCTTCTTTTCCGCCGAGCGACGTCATTTCCGATATTTTTTGAAACTGTTTCAGGATTTCAGGATGATGTTGCGTCAGGTAACGCACGACCTTGGCATTCCCCAGCAACGTGCCGAGATAACCCTTGGCCAGCATCAGATTTAAATTATCAACGCCATAGCTTTCCTTCACCAGCTGGTGTTCGCGCTGCAGCTTTGCCATCTCATCTTCCATGCGCGCCATTTGATCTTCGCTCAATCCCTTAATGTTTTTAGGCTTTTGAGGATTGAGCAATTGTTTCTTGGGCGTGGCAGCCAGCAACGCCTTCGCATACGAGCCGGAATAAATCCTGGCATCGTTCATCAGCGTGGCGACCTCGATCTGCCGCACAGGAATCATGCGCTTCATAACCCTGAAAACGCTCCCCGCGACATCCTTGTCCTTGAGAAGCTCGGCGGCCTCATCGCATATTCCATCGAGAAGATTGCGTTTCCTGACAATATTGGCCAGGTTAACGTCCAGCGCCTGCGCGATTTTTTCTTCGGAAACGCCTCTGTTGACCGCCTGAACGATCATACGATGTTCCTGCACCGATGTGAGGCGGCTGATGTGCTTATTATAAGTGAAGGCTTCATCATCCTTAGATACCAGGCAAGTCACCTCGGTTTCGCCGATCTGTTTTAGAGCTTCGATCCGCAGATGGCCGTCCAGCAATATATAGCGGCCTTTATTTTGTTTATCCGGCGTCACCACGGGCGGCTCGATAATACCGACCTCCCGAATGGACGCGACGATTTGTCTGAATTTCCGGCTGGCGCGGGCGGCCTCCGTCACCATTTTGAGCGAAATAATCTGATCGATCCGCAGATCGATGGTGTCAGTATCGAACCCCATTTCAATTTTATCTTTTACGGGACGCCGTTTGCGATTTTCAGCCATGACCATATCCTTTCTCGTTCATAAGATCGGAAAGAGGCTTCGGCAACGTCTCCAAGCTCTCGGCCCGCAACAGCGCGTGGAAGTGATCTTCCTTGAACAATCGCCGCAACGCTTCCAGAACAAATAGAAGATGATCGCTGGCAATTGCCGCCTTGCGGCTCAAAAGACGCTTCCGGTCGGCCTCCTGCTGGTAGATTTTCATGACGGCCTGCGCCGACACCATCTCGCCGCCGCGACCACCCCTCCCACCACGGCCCGTCAACAGGGCTTTTCCCCGGCGGCGGCGGCTTTCAATCAGCTGCTTGGCAATCAGCAATTTATTTCCGCGCAGCTGTTTGCTTTCATATATTTCCTGCAACGCCTCCTGCATTTTTTCATCGGGCGTTTCCGCGATTTTCATGGCAACCGTAATCGGCATGTGTCCCGCCTCGACAGCGGACAGAAGACGCTCTTCGCCCTGATCCAGCAGCGTGAGGATGGAAACCACATAATCAATTCGCAAGCCCGTCTTGGTGGCGATATCTTTGACCTCATAACCTTGGTTCCGCAGCAAGCCGATCCCTTGCAATACATCCACGGCGCTGTGCTTACGGCGCGCACAATTCTCGACAAGGCTCATAATCAAAGCCTGTTCCTGATTGGCATCAATAATGATGGCGGGAATTTGCGTCTGGCCGCAGGCTATAAAGGCTTCCAACCGCCCCTGGCCGCAAACGAGATCGTATTCCTTGCCAGCCTCCTTGGAATGACACGGCGTGACAGTGATCGGGCGCTTTAGTCCCACCTCGGCGATATTATCCGTGATCTCCGCAAATATTTTCTTGTTACGCACACGCGGATTGAGAATATTGACCTTCTCAACAGGGATCATTTTTATTTTCGATGATCTTTTTCCTTTACTCATGCTGCCTCCGGCAATGCCGCCCGTTCGGTTAAAACAAAAAACGCTTCCAGATCGTCAAAGCGGTAGGCGTCCAAAGCGACATGATTGTTTTCCATCAGGCGCAGCTTGGGATTTTCAATATCGAGGGCTGGCAAAAGATAATAATCCATTGGCTGGGTATTCGTGGGATCCATACGAATGGCGACGGTCAGGTCAGGCTGCAGGCTGGTGTCAAGATGCATTTTCCAGCGATTGGCCCCCGTTCCCGTCTGATGGCAACGGCAGATGACCACGGAAACCTTGATTTCCCCGTTTACAAATAAGAGATCGGAGCCGACCTCGCGCCACACATTGCCACCGATTTCTTTAATGCGGCTAATAACGCTTTCCACAATTTCAGGGAAGATGCGGCGCAAGTGACGGTTGATTTCAATATACCGGACATCGCGCCCAGGATCGTATCCAATAAGTTTATAGGCTTCCGTCAGGCTGCCGAAGCGGTTCATATAGGCGCTGCTGGTGGGCATGTCCTCGGTTTCATCAATAAGAATTCCCGACAGCCAGCCCTGACGTTCACAAAGAGAGCGCAGTTTATCCAGCATTTCATCATTGCTGATTTTGCGGTTTCTTTCCCTGATAATGCCTTGCGCCGTGTAAAAATAACGCGGCTCGACAACAGCCTCGAACGCTCCTTCCTTCTTTACCCATTGTTCTTCGGGATTATTGATCCGCTTTTCTTTCAGTTTATAGGAACGGCGGTTGTAAACATTGGTGCCGATATACTTTTCATTGGTAAGAACCTGATGAACCGTTGCCCGCGTCCATTGCCGCTCGAAATCTGTCAGGATGCCACGGCGGTTTAAATCATCGGCAATCTGCCGTTCACTCCATTCGTTCTCGACAAAAGCCTTATACATCCAGCGAACAATCTGGATTTCTTCTTCCGGTCCCGGCACCAAGATGACACGGTCGGTCTGCAGAGACTTATGCTCTCCCTGTTTTAGCTCGGCTTTCCATTCGCCCTTTTCATCAATAAGCGTCCGCCGCAGGCCGTATCCGGCAGGCCCGCCCTGGCGGAAGCCTTTTTCAATCAGGCGGCATTGTCCGGCGAAAACCTTGACCGAGAGTTCACGGCTGTATTCTCCCGCCATGCTACGCTTGATATTTTTCATCAAGTTAGATTGCAGGCTGCCATCATTGGTAAACTGCTCCGCCACATAATGGACGCTATAACCGGCACGGCGGCAGATAAATTCGTAATAGGCGCTCTCATCGACGTCCTGATAGCGGCCCCAGCGGGTGACATCGTAAATCAGGATGATGCTGTATTCTTTCGTCTCCGCTTGCACATCGGCAATCAGATTTTGCAGGGCCGAGCGCCCGCTAAAATTCAATCCGCTCCGCCCGCCATCGGTATAGATTTTAACCAGATCAATATTGCGGCGTTCCGCATATTCTCTGATGGCTACCTCCTGATTTTCGGTAGAATATTTTTGATGGTCCGTGGACATGCGGACATACATGGCCGCCCTGCGTGGGGCCAGTTCTTCTTCATTCCGCAAGTCATCGGAGTCTCTGTTGTTACCGCTCATTTCCGCCTAAACTGTATTTAAGTATTAATGCTTCATCCCAGGCGATTACCTGGATTGATTGCTCCTGTTGATTTTAAACAAGGAGCAAAAAAATGTCTTTTTCTAAAGAGGACCGACTTTTTCCATCATTATCCGGCCCTATTTCCGACCCCGATCTGGCCATCAAAATCGCCACGGCCTTACGCCGAGATTTCGGAGATTCGCGCCATGCCATCAAGAGAATCGGTAAGCTGACAGGGGCCAATTTACGCACGATCAAAAACTGGTATAACGCCCGACATTCTCCATCTTCCAACCACTTATTGACGCTCTCGCGCATGTCGAAAGAAATCCTTCGAATCGTGCTGGAGGAGATCGGTGGGAAAGAGCTATTGGAGGCCGCAAAGCCTTTAATAGAAGGGTCTGATTCCCCGAAATCCGGCCATTTAAACGGCGCTAAAGTGAAGATTTATAGTGCAAGATTTTGCACTATAAACGTGACCGTCGATCTGAATACTACCGGCCAGATCAATCAAAGACAGCTATGGTTCATGGGGATGCTGCAGCAGGGACACAGAATCAAGGCCGAGGAAATTGCCCGCACATGGGACGTATCGCAGCGCACGGCAAAATACGATGTCGCCGGCCTGATGGACACAGGGCTTGTGAAATTTATAGGAGCCAAAAAAACAGGCTGGTACGCGGCGGCAAAATGAGCGCCGTTTATTTATTTGATCATATAACGTGCGCCACGGCCTTTGCCGATCTGCACCAGATATTGCTGGCCGACCAGTTTTTTCATGTGCGCCTTGATCGTGTTCCGATTAGCGCCGGTCGCTTCCTCGATTTCTTTGATCGTGATTTCGCCGCGTGTCTTTGCCATCTCCAGAATTTGCCGCGACAGCGCGGGGAGTGCAGAACGCAAGGACTGTTCCTGCTTCACCTTGGCGGCAAGATTGTCCTTTTGTTTGACCATAGATTTCAGCAGGAAGGTCAGCCACGGCTCCCAATTCTGGTTGTCCGTGCGGATCGTTCCTTGCGTCCGGCGCAGGGCCAGATAATAGCTGTCCTTGTTCGCCTCGATAACGCCTTCCATCGAACTATAAGGGACATAGGCGTAACCGGCGCGCAGCAGCAGCAAGGTCGTCAGGACTCTGGAGAGCCTGCCGTTGCCGTCCCTAAAAGGATGGATCGCCAGAAATACGACGATGAAAATTCCAATCAGAATTAACGGGTGATGCGTTTCCTCTTGAACGGAGGCATTGTACCAATCAACAATTTCCTTCATCCACAAAGGCGTTTCAAAAGGCGTCGCGGTTTCAAACACCACGCCGAGGCTTTTGCCGTCCGGCCCGAACGCCTCGACATGATTGGTCACTTTTTTATATTCGCCGCGATGGTCCTGATCTTTCGTGCTGTATTTCAGCAAGACGCCATGCAGCTGCTTGATATGATTTTCGGTGAGCGTGATCGCCGGGGGTACTTCAAAAATCATGTCCATCGCGTCGGCATAACCGGCGACCTCTTGCTCGTCACGGCTGGCGAAGGATTTGGTCTGCAAATTGGAGAGCAGTTTTTCCACTTCGGCGTCGCTCAGTTTCGAGCCTTCGATGCGGGTGGAGGATCCGATGCTTTCGATGGTGGCGACCCGGCGCAGGCTGGCCAGCCGCTCAGGAGCCATCGTTTCGATGACGGTCCAACGGCCTTTAAACTCATCGATATCGGCAATGAGCTTTAAAATCTCCGGCGTAATCGCTATGTTTTTAATCTCTGGCATCGTTTAAATATCCATTTGTACCCATTTATATCCATTTTACACCCAAAAGCAAGAAATATCCATTTTCACCCATTTATACCCTTTTCATACCCGATTTGGATTGGCACTGTAAAAAAGAGAGTTTTTTGAAAAATGGCTTATAGAGACAGCGCATCATTTGGCAGACGACAAGAATACGGCGCCTTCGCGGAATTGCTGAAGCGGGGATATGACGTTTACGCCACGCTGGTCGATGACCAGCAAATCGACTGTGTCGTGCGCCTGGATAAAGAGCCGCCTGTCTATATCGACATCCAAATCAAGGCCCGCTCCAAGACCGCCAAAAATTCCGGAACATTTTCGGCGATGACGATTAAAAACCCGCGCGCGAATTTCTTTTACATTTTCTATTCCGAAGGCGCCGACTGCTACTGGATCATCCCGTCGCTGGACATCGTGGAGAAAGCCAACGTCAACAAGGATGGAAAGAACAAGGGCAAATACCGCCTCGTTCTGGCCAACCAGCGCGTTGACGGCAGCTGGCATCCCCGCCCGAAATGGAAGGAGTATGAAAACGATTTCGACCGGCTGGCGGCCGCGGCGGATCATATCTCCATGCCCGCCAAACAAACCCGTTCATCAAAGTAAAAACCGTGCTAGAGTGATGCCATAAACTGGCGGCTGAAAACGGGTTGTTTAAAATCAACCTTTTAGCGGCCCGAAAAACGGAGATTTTTTCTTTTTTTCGTCGCCATGCACCGCCATTTACCGCATCTGATTTATAGGCTCTCTATTCGTGGTGCCCATGATGCGACTTGTTGGCAGACGCGGGTGGGGTGTTGTGTCCGTGTGTCATACCTTCCATACCGTGGATCATGTCGGGGGTGATGTGCACAGAATCGGCATCACCTGGAAAGGCCGCAATGATACGGTTCATCAAAGCGATTTCCTGTTCCTGATCTAGAATAATATCTTTGCACATCTGACGCAGATAACCATTCGCCCCAGCCGGATTGCGCAAATAATCGTGTGCCATGTCGACAGCGGCCTGATGGTGGATGATCATTGCCTTGGCGAATTGCACATCGCGCGCAGAAACTGTGCGATCATCACCGCCGCCCCAGTAAGAGGGCATGGGTGCGCGAAAAAACCGCTTTTTCTGAACCTGACCTTCTGCCGCGACTTGGCGCCATTCCTTGCCTTCAGCCCCGGTATCATGAACCGGGGGTGCCATAAAATGCTCTATACTGTCTAGAACGACGATCTCGAATTCCTGATTTTTAATGATCCCGCGCGCCAGACTTTTTAACGCATCGTTCGAGGCGCTGGGGCTTTCAAGATAATCCCTGGACATGCTCAACGCCCCTGCATGGTGCGGCCGCATGCCCGCGACGAAATCAAGATCAGCCTTGCGCTCCGCATTACCCACAAGGCCATACCAAGGGGTGGTGGCTTGTGGCTGGGAGGGTTTGTATTGCTTCTCAACCGACGCATTCACCCCTGGGCTAATACAAAACACTGCCAAGCCGAGGGTAATTATAAAAGCTGTCTTTTTCATCGGAACCTCCTTGATTTACACAACATTCGAACTGAAAAAATTTTTAACTGCGCGATTATATATGCGCGCGGGAGCGTGGAGAAGCATTAAGAACTTTTATACTACCGCTATCAATACTGAAAAAGCGGGCCTCATGTTCGATTGCGCTAAAGAAGGACTCATCTGTCCCCGTTAGCCAGACCTGCGCACCCAGATCCAATAGAATTTCATACAGCGCAGCACGACGATTAGCATCCAGATGCGCCGCAATTTCATCTAGCAGCAAGATAGGCGGCGCACCGCGTTCCGCGCCGATCAGCCGCGCATGGGCCAATATCAAACCTATCAGAAGGGCCTTTTGCTCCCCCGTCGAGCATTGATCCGCGCCTTGTTTCTTGGCGGCGTACATCACCAGCAAATCCGTTTTATGCGGGCCCGAAGCCGCGCCGCCGGTCACAGCATCGCGGGCTCTGCTCTCTTCCAGCTGGAAGGCGAAAAGATGTTCAACTTCCAATGCAGGCATACGCGCCAGCAGGTTTTCAATACTGCCACTCACGGCCAAAAGGGCTCGGGGGAATGGGGCGTCCGGCGCCTGCAGACAGGCGTTTTGCAAACGCTCTACAAAATCAATACGCGCCGCAGAAATTGCCACGCCGGCTTGCGTCATTTGCATCTCAAGCGCCTTTAGCCAAGCCGCATCCATCTGCCCTTCTTGCAGCAAGCGCGCGCGCTGGCGCATCGCATTCTCGTAGCGTGTCATGCGCCCGGCATGGCTGGGATCGAAAGCGAAAATTAAGCGATCAAGAAACTTTCGCCGTTCGACCGCGCCATCGAGAAAAAGTCGATCCATTTGCGGTGTCAGCCATACACAAGATACATACTCTGCCAGTTCCGTTTGCGTGCGGACCGGCAGACCTTTAATATGGATTACGCGCTTATTGGTGCTTAAATCCGCCCCTATCCCAATCGGGATCAGGCCATAGGGCGTTTGCAACTGCGCCGCCACAGCCCAGCCTTGAACAGAATCCTTTTTCTGGCATTCGAAAACCTTTGCGCCGCGTAATCCGCGCCCCGGCGCAAGCAGAGAAATCGCCTCAAGAATATTGGTTTTGCCCGCGCCATTGGGTCCGTGCAGAACAATAAGCCCAAGGCCGAGATCATCCAGTGCCGCCTGATCGTAGCAGCGGAAATTATGCAGACTCAGCGCAGCTAGGACAGACAATCAAACCCGCAATGGCATCAGGACGTAAAGCGCTGAAAGATCGCCGTTGTCTTGAATGATCGTCGGCGATGCAGGATCAGCCAGCGAAAGACGGCACCCTTCCCCATCAATTTGCGTGGTAATATCCAGCAGATAGCGCGCGTTAAAACCGATTTCAAGTTCGGTATCGCCGTTAATTTCCAGCTCTTCCACAGCGCTTCCGGCTTCTGGTGAATTGGCCGATATCGTCATGGTCTTGCCCTGCAAGGTGATCTTCACAGCGCGTGATTTGCCGTCTGAAATAGTCGAAACGCGATCGATTGCACTGGTGAATGTTTTCGGATCAACTTCGATAATTTTGTTATTGTTCTGTGGAATGACACGCTGGTAATCAGGAAATGTCCCTTCAATCAGCTTCGAGGTCAGAACAATGTGATCAAAGGCAAAACGAACTTTATTCTTCGACAGGCTGATCTTGATGGCATCGGCGGCTTCCTCGGTCAATTTGCGCAATTCAGCAACAGCCTTGCGGGGGATAATCACCCCCGGCATGCCGCTGGCGCCATCAGGCAAAGGCATGTCAAAGCGCGCCAAGCGGTGGCCATCGGTGGCCACAGCACGCAGAACCGGCACGCCGTTGCTTTCGGATTCGTGGAGATAGATGCCGTTCAGATAATAACGGGTCTCCTCTGTCGACATTGCAAAACGTGTGCGATCAACCAGCGCGCGCAAATCCGCAGCCGGGATGGCAAAATTCGTTGGCAGTTCGCCCGCACCCAAGGCAGGAAAGTCTTCGACTGGAAGGCAGCTCAGCTTGAACTGCGAACGGCCGGCTTTCACGGTCATTTGCGTTCCATCGCTGTTGAGCATTAAATCCACCGTTGAATCCTCGGGCAGTTTGCGCACAATGTCATGCAAGGTGTGGGCAGGTGCTGTTGTGGCACCAGGTGTGCCGACCTGCGCTGCGACGGATTCGTTAATCTCCAGATCCATATCCGTCGTCGAGAGCGAGAGTGAGCCTTTCTCCGCGCGCATCAGGACGTTAGCCAGAATGGGAATGGTGTTGCGCTTCTCGACCGCGCTTTGCACGTGATTCAGACACCGGAGAAGCGCAGCGCGCTCGATACTCAGTTTCATAGCAAAAACCTGTTGTTGCGAATCATAATTTATGAAATCAGTCTCATGTTAGCACAGGTTTTACGCTGCGGCCAAGGGGGTTTTCCAACCCACAGCATTTTCAATCTGCGGCCATAATATGGCGAACAAATGTGTCTCATAGGCGCTGAGGTCTCGAAGCATTTTGTGATTGCTGCCAACCAGATCATACATCTCTGCCAGGTGCATGTCTTCCTCGGCCAGCAAGGACTTGAGTGACAGCGTATGCAGTGCAGCTTGCAAAACCTCTTGATAAATTCCATACAACCAGCAGGCACGCAGCTCGACAATCAGCGAAACCCAGGGGTAAGCCTTTTCTTTTGGGACTTGCTTGCTGATCCCCGCATCAAGACGCGCGAAATACATCAACGCGGGAACGCGGACGATGGTGTTGGCATCAGTATAATCAGGCAAAGGCTGCTTGCCGATGCGCTCGGCCTGGCGCTTGAAGAAATAGGCATGACGCGCTTCCTCCGCCAGATGCTTGAGCGTTTCTTCGTCTAGCTGCCCATCCATCTGCGAAAGCATGATCTTGCGGCTGCCGCGATGCTCGAGCATCGAGAGCATATTCAAAAATCGCGCATGGGTCGGGGCATCGGTAATCAATGTGGCGAGAAAATCACGGACGCGCGGCTCATATTGCGCGTTGGCGGCGATCATGCCCGAGATCGTCAAGGGCCCGTTTGATGCAGTCATAGATCAACTCCAGATCATCTTGAGTTACACAGTATGGCGGCAGAATATAAACCGTATTGCCCAGCGGACGCAACAACACACCGTTTTCCAGGAAAAACCGGTATAATTTTGGAGCAAGCTCAGAAAGATAATTTTGCGCTGAATCTGCCAGATCCAGCGCCAAAATTGTGCCGCAGAGGCGGATGTCCTGTACTGCCGGATATTCTTGAAATTGTGTCCTTGCCTGCGTATGCGCCGTATGAATGGCCTGCAAACGCTCCACCACCGGTTCCTCCTGCCAGATCGACAGCGATGCCGCCGCCGCCGCACAGGCCAGCGGATTACCAGTAAATGATGATGAATGAAAAAACATCTTGCTGCGGTCATCATCGTAAAACACTTCATAGATTTGTTGAGTCGCCAGTGTCGCCCCCAGTGGCAAAAACCCACCCGTCAGGCCCTTGGACAGGCACATCAAATCCGGCCAAAGCCCTGCCTGCTGACAAGCAAACAGCGTGCCCGTGCGGCCAAAACCGGTCATGACCTCATCAGCGATGGTCAGCACATGATAGGTTTTGCACAATCCCATCATGCGCCGTAGCGTTTGCGCGTCATACATAAGCATCCCACCCGCGCCCAGCACCAGAGGCTCGAAAATGAAGGCAGCGATATTATGTGCCTCTTCCTGAAAAATTTTTTCCAAGATTTGTGCATCAAGCGGGAAAGGAAGACGGATAATATCAAAAAGATAATCCGCATAAAGATTGTTAAATACGCTGCGCGCACCTGTCGCCATCGCGCCGAATGTATCGCCATGGTAAGCGTGATCCAGCGCTAGAATCTTCGCGCGCTTTTGTCCCTGATGCGCCCAGTATCCAATCGCCATTTTCAGTGCGACTTCCACAGCCGTTGAACCGCTATCGGACAGAAAAATATTCGAAAAATGTTGATCTGTCAGTTGCAGCAATTGCGCAGCAACCTGCTCCGCCGGTTCATGCGTAAAGCCCGCAAAAATAACCTGATCGAGATTACCGGCCTGCGCGCGCACCGCCTCGACGATACGGGGGTGGTTATGGCCGTGCGTATTGACCCACCAGCTGGAAATTCCGTCGATGATACACTTGCCATCATTCGTATGCAGATAGGCCCCTTGCGTTCGCGCGATTTTGATCATAGGCCCTGCTGTTTTATGCTGCGTGAAGGGATGCCAGAGGCTCATGCAAAGTCCTGCTGTTTGAAATTCTGATCAAAAGCTTCTTTAAAAATTGCGGGCGTCAGGGATTGCAGTACTGGCACGCGGCCAAGAACTTTAACACCCGTAAAATCACTGATCGTGCGCGTTGTGTCGGGATTATCAGGCCCGCTGAAAATCAGACCGTGAATGGGAATGCCGCGCGCCTTCAGCGCTTCCACCGACAAGAGGGTGTGATTAATTGTGCCCAACTGTGTCCGCGCTACCAATATAACCGGCATATTCCAATTTTTGATCATATCAATTTGCAGCATATGGCGCGTGATCGGCACCATCAATCCGCCGGCGGATTCGATAAGGATTACTCTCTCGCTTACCTGATTGCGATTAAGGAAGAGAGTTAATTGTTCAACATCAATTTCCACCCCATCCAGCTCCGCCGCGCGGTGCGGCGAGAGAGGCCGGCTAAGGCGGTATTGTTCCGGCATAAAATGGGTGTCGGGCAGACCCGTTAAGCGCCGCACGGTCTGAACGTCAATCTCCTCTATCCCGGATTGTATAGGCTTCCAATACGTGCCACGCAGCGCCAGAGTAAGCATTGCCGCAACAATCGTTTTACCGACATCCGTATCTGTTCCAGTGATGACGAAACCTGCGCTCATGCGGCATCCTTTTGCTGCATCAGGGATTTCAGATGCTGCGCAAAACTCTGCAAGATGGCTGTTGTAAGTTCACTGCTGAGCGACAAGCGCAGCCGCGCTGTGCCTGGCGGCACTGTGGGTGGGCGTATTGCGCGGATGTCAAAGCCGGCTTGATGCAAAGCGCGCGCAATCTGAACGGCGGTCGCGTCATCGCCAAGCATGACCGGCAGAATTTGCGACGGCGCCTGCGCGAATTGACCATCCAGAAATGCCTGTGATCTTGTATATTGCAGATTATTTTTCAGTGTTTTGCGGCGTTTATCTCCCTCTGCCGAGCCGAGAATTTCCAGCGATTTTTTTACTAAAAGCGCCTGCAGCGGCGGCGGCGCGGTGGAATAGATGAATGGCCGCGCCGTATTAATCAGTGTATCGATCATGACTTTAGAAGTGCAGACCAATCCCCCTGCCACGCCAAGTGCCTTACCGCAGGTGTGAAGAGTGATAAGATTATTTTGCCTCGCGTAAGCAAACATGATGCCTTTGCCTTTATCTCCCCAAACACCTGTCGCGTGTGCCTCATCGACCACCAGTACTGCCTGATATTCATTGGCCAATGCAACCAATTCCTCAACGGGGGTAAAATCTCCATCCATGGAATAAAGCGATTCCACTGCAATCCATATCATCGCCTCCGGACGACGTTTGATCTGGATTTCTTTTAGAACGGCGCACAAATCATCCATGTCGTTATGCCGGAATTTGCGATGTCGCGCGGCGCTAGCCTGAATGCCGTCGCGGGCGCTGGCATGGATGTATTCATCAAACAAAATCCAATCGCCGCGCGTCGGCAGAGTTTGGAAAATCGCAAGATTAGCCTGATATCCGCAGGAAAAATAAAGCGCTTTCTCGCAGTTAAAATAAGAAGCGGCAAAATCTTCTAAAGCTTCATGCTGCGCCGTATGCCCGCGCAGCAAACGCGAACCGCCTGCACCTAGATCCAAACCGCCTTGTAACGCTTCAATCGCTACTGCGTGCAATGTAGGATGGTGGCGCATGCCCAGATAATCATTGGATGTAAGATCGACGCCCTGCGGCTTTTGCAACGTGCGCAGACGGTTCCTGTCTTTTAAATCGTCTAAAGTTTTTAAATAGCGTTTCATTGTGTGTTTACCGCAGTGACACAAAAAAATGAGCAATCGTCAATGCCGCGGTAGATTTAGGCCGCTTGCCTTTTCTCATCTTTATACGGCGCCCGGGGATGCATGCCGAGTTCTTGCAGCAACGTCGCGTCGAAATCCTGTTCCGGATTGGGCGTGGTCAGCAGTTTCTCGCCCGTGAAAATTGCATTCGCCCCAGCCAGAAACGCCAGTGCCTGCGCCTCCCGGGAAATTTGCAGCCGTCCGGCGGACAGGCGCACCATCGTACGCGGCATCAAAATCCGCGCCACAGCAATGCAGCGGATCCACTCAAAGATATCGAGCGTATTCTGCTTTTCTAGCGGTGTTCCCGCAACGGGCACCAGCATATTGATCGGCACCGATTCCGGCTGCGGATTCAAATTTGCGAGTGTGTGCAGTAATGAAATGCGGTCTTGCGCGGTTTCGCCCATGCCAACGATGCCCCCGCAGCAAGCCGATATTCCGGCCTCAGCGACATTCTTTAATGTCTTAAGCCGATCTTCATAGGTGCGGGTGGTGATGATCTTGTCGTAGAATTCCGCTGACGTGTCGAGGTTATGGTTGTAGGCTGTCAGGCCTGCCTCTTTCAAACGTCGCGCCTGATCGGCATTTAACATCCCTAACGTGCAACACACTTCCAACCCCATGGACGACACACCGCGCACCATCTCCAGCACGCGGTCAAAGCCCCGCCCGTCTTGTACTTCTCGCCAAGCGGCGCCCATACAGAAACGGGTAGAACCAGCTTCTTTCGCAGCCCGCGCTTCGGATAAAACTTCATCCACCTTCAAAAGCGTTTCTTTTTGCAGGGCCGCATTATTGTGAATCGACTGCGAGCAATATTTGCAATCCTCAACGCAGCCCCCGGTCTTGATGGACAGAAGCGTGCACATCTGCATCTCGCGCGCATCATGATGGGCGCGGTGCACTTGCGCAGCCTCGAAGACAAGATCCAGCAACGGCTTGTTGTAAAGGGTTTCGACGTTCTGCAACGTTATAGGTAGGGCTTTTTGTGTCATAGTCGCAGAGACTAATGAGCCTCTTGCATTGAGTCAAAAGTTTAAATAGAATGATTATGAAATCAAGAAAGGGTATACATGACAAAATCGTCTTTTATTAAAAAAATGCTGATGGGCTCTACGGGACTGGCCGTTGGCCTGATGAACGCTAAGGATCATCACCATCACCACCATCAAGCGGATGGCAGCTGTTGTGGGCATGATCATGGTCATGGTCATGATCACCACCATGACCACAGCCACGATGAGAACAACGAAGACAACACCAATCCAAAGGGATGCTGCTAAAGGGCCTTAGATCGCCAGCTTTTTCTGGCCTGGCGTTGGTGCGGCGGCAATCTGATTACGGCCATTATGCTTAGCGGTGTAGAGGGCAGCATCGGCACGTTCGATCAGATCATCAATATTCTCACCGATCACATATTGGGCAACGCCGCCGGACATTGTAATGCGCCCTAATTTCTCGCCGTTGTTGCGGTTCACAACTTCCTTGCCTGCCACCGCGCGGCGCAAGGCATCGGCTACTTTCATGCCGAATTGCAAATTCGTTTCCGGCAGGATGATCGCAAATTCTTCGCCTCCGAAACGCGCAGCCAAATCACGCCCTTTTACACCCTCAATCAATGTGCGCGCCACAAGCCGCAAAACCTGATCGCCAACCTGATGGCCATAACTGTCATTGAAGCTTTTGAAATGATCTATATCGAGCAAAACAAGGCTGAAGGTGTTTTCTGGGGTTTTAACCTCTTCAAGATAGCGCTTTATTTCAGTATCAAAGGCCTTGCGATTTGCCAGCCCCGTCAGGCCGTCGGTCAGGGCTTCCTTGCGCACCAATTCCAGATCGCGCTGCAATTCCTTCATCACCAGCGACGAGCGGCTTAACTGTTGCTCCAGCAACTGATTATGGCGCATCATATCCTGCGTGTTATTGATGACTTTTTTCACTGCGGCTTCGATTTGCGAACGATCTTGCGCCTGACTTAACGTACTCGATACATCGCTCAGGGAACTGTTATATTTGAATGTTGCATCCTTAACATCGCTGACTACGCCGTTCACTTCCTTGATCGTGGCTTGGATACGATCACCGGCTTGCCGAACCTTTTCATTTTCCTGCGTATCGTTCAAAAACCGTTCATGAATTTCGCGACATGCCGAATCGGCCAGTTTACCCCCCGCAGCCAGAAGCTCATCCAGCGCGCGCGTAACTTCGGTATTGTCCCCCGAATGGTAAACGTACCAAAGCTCAAAGATTTCCGGTGTCGGCGTCAGTCCATGATCTTGAATACGCTGCATCGCGCCCAAGGCAAAATTTTTCGCTTTTTCACTGTTATGCTGGTAAATCACGGGAAAATCTCAATAAAAATTTATTTATCAATACTATGTCTGTCTAAGAAGTAACGTCCAAATGAATTATATACAAGACTTACTTAACAGGTAGTAAAAACTTCTGATTGTTTTATTAAGGAAATACTACCCGAAAAAAGAGCCTGTGGGCGCGGGCAAAGAAGGCGGCGCCATAGCAACCACCGGCGGGGGGATATCCAATGCAGAATCGGGTTTTTTATTACGTTTCAGCATTTCGTCCGTTTCAACACAGCTTGCTAATGGGGGTGCATCGGTTGGCACAGTAATGGACGGCATTTCAATATTGGCGGCACTGAAGAAAATTATTTCGCTTGCTGAAATCGGCGGAACAAAAGACGCTAAGTTTGGCACTTCGCCTTTATTGAGTTTTTGTTCTGTCAGCGCCAGCGACGACAAAACATCGCGTCCTTCCATCAGTGTCTGTGCAATCTGTTTCATTTCTGGAATCAGGTCCGGCGAAGGATTGTTCGGGTCGACAGCCATCAGATCAGTTAGAGAATGGCCCTGATCGAAAAACGCATTCCAATTCAGTGCAGAGGCCATATTGCCATGCGCGTCCGGCGTCGATTTCTCACGTAGGCTCCGCTCAAGATCCTCTAGTGCCTGGTCACGATCGGGTGTTTTCGCGCGATCCAGCAACGCTTCGCGCATGGTGAAGATATTTCCCATCGCTCCGGGAATGGCGAGATCAGACAAGATATCCGTTTCCGTGCTCATCATCGCCTTGGGAAACAGGGCTGCGGGATTATGCTCCTGTTCGAAACAGGTTTTGAATACTTCGCTCTGCGCCTGTTTGAGCGTCTGCACAATGCCAGCCTGCATGTCCTGCGCCTTATCCATCACAGGTGTCACCGCATGGCGATTGGGTTCAATCAGTGGAACCGCATTCATATCCGGTACAACATTGTGATGGGAAAGGGGGGCATGCTGAAGGGTCGCAATTAACCCCGGCGCCAATGCGCCAATCATACTTACAGCCCCAAAAGTGCGTGCCAAAGCAGCCATAATCTACACTCACCCTTATATTCTCTACTCTGCCCGTAATTCGTTAATTTTTAATAAGTTTTTACGGGTTCTTTATTTTTTCTTAGGCCCATCTTAACCCGCCCATACCCAAAAGGCAAATTTCTGTTCTGTTTGAATTATTTATGCAAGCTGCAGTCTGCGGTAGCTCAGGGCTTCCGCGATATGGGCAGGGGTCAAAGCGGGGGCCTGGTCGGTCAGATCGGCAATCGTGCGCGCCACGCGCAAAAGGCGAAAATAAGCGCGGGCCGAGAGGCGGGCGCTTTCGGCGGCCTTGTTCAGCAATTCCCGCGCCGCGGGCTCCAGCGGGGCAATCTGCTCCAGGATTGGTCCATCGGCATGGGCGTTGATATCGATATCCTCGATGCCCAGGCTTAAAAAACGCTGCTTTTGCACATCACGCGCCGCTGCGACACGCTGCGCGACGATGGCAGAAGTTTCACCGGTCGGCACGCTCCCCAGATCCTGAATTCGGACAGCCGCGACATCGACATGCAAATCAATCCGGTCGAACATGGGCCCGGAGATTTTATCCTGATATTCACCGCCGCATTTGGGCGCCTTGGTGCATTCCTGCGCCGGGTCGCCCAGATAGCCACAACGGCACGGGTTCATCGCTGCGATCAGCTGAAAGCGCGCCGGAAAGCGTACATGGTGATTAACGCGGGCGACCAGCGCTTCGCCGGTTTCCAACGGTTGGCGCAGGGCCTCTAATGTGGCGCGGGCAAACTCGGGCAATTCGTCCAAAAACAGCACACCATTGTGTGCAAGGCTGATCTCCCCCGGCTTGACGCGATGCCCACCACCCACCAGCGCCGGCAGAGAAGCAGAATGGTGCGGGTCACGAAAGGGGCGACGGGTGAGCAATCCGCCCTCCGGCAACTGCCCGGCAAGGGAATGGATCATCGAGACTTCCAGCGCCTCGCGCGGTGACAGCGGTGGCAGAATGCCGGGCAAGCAAGACGCCAGCATTGACTTACCCGAACCGGGCGGGCCGATCATCAGCAGGTTATGGCCGCCCGCCGCAGCGATTTCGAGCGCGCGCTTGGCGGTTTCCTGACCGCGCACTTGCTGCAGGTCGGGTATATTTTCATTCGCCTGTGCTGGCACATGCGCTTGCGGCCGTGTCAGGACTTGTGTTCCCTTCATGTGGTTAATGAGCTGCAGCAAATCCTGCGGCGCCAGGATGGGCACATCCCCCGCCCATGCGGCCTCAGCACCACAAGCCGCCGGACAAATCAACGCCCGGCTTTGTGCATTTGCATGCATCGCAGCAGGCAGAACACCTGTCACGGCCCGGATTGAGGAATCGAGTCCCAGCTCTCCTAATACGACATACTCGCTTAATTCTTCCTTGGGCAAAATATCCATCGCAGCCAGCAACCCCAGTGCAATCGGTAGATCGAAATGACTGCCCTCCTTGACCACATCTGCTGGCGCAAGATTCACTGTTAAGCGCTGTGGTGGAAGCGATAAGCCCAAAGCATGCAGCGCACCGCGTACACGTTCCCGGCTTTCGGCGACTGCTTTATCTGGAAGCCCCACAATATTGAAATTAACCATGCCGCCCAGAATCTGAACTTCGACATCCACCGTTCGGACATCAATGCCATGAAACGCGACTGTTTTAACCCGGGCGACCATTCAAAGAACCCGCAACATATAATTGCAAGACTCTTGCATCGCATATACTTGCCAAAAGGGAAAGAAAAATTATGCCGCCTGAAGTAGCGAAGCTTTGGCGCGACGAATTAAGGCCGTCAAAGAGAATGCAGGCGCCTTTGCTGCAGGCTCCTGCGCGGCCAAAGTACGGTAGGAAACGCGGTTGCTGCGTCGTTCAATCCGCTCAGGGACGAACATAACACCGCCGGAACAAGTCGAAAATGTTTGCACGGTTTTCTCTTCTTTCATCGAATTCCCACAACTTTATTCGGAATCCCACTATGCACAAAAATAGAAAAACCTGCAAAAAATTAATGTGCTGCACCGCGCAAAACACAGTGGTATATCTGCATATTAGAGGATTATATATATGAAAGTGATCTAATCCGCCTATGAGATTCGCAATGGACCTTGCGCGGGTGCGTAAGTTTCAGTTAGAAACGGCATCATACACAATACGGGGCGTAGCTCAGCCTGGTAGAGCGCTTGCTTCGGGAGCAAGAGGCCGCTGGTTCGAATCCAGTCGCCCCGACCATTCCACGCACATTATCCGTCTTCAAAAATATACGAGCGATTTTATTTGCTCAGGGATGCTACAGGAACTGATCTGACAGGAAATCGTTGGGCAGAAGCCACATTTTTTGATGAAGTCGGACGATTTATCAGTGAAACGTTATGAATGCAGCCCACAAAGGAAACCTGCGGAATGAAAGCGCTCGTATGGCACGGAAGGAACGATATTCGATTTGACACGGTTCCCGATCCTCGAATTGAGGATCCACGCGATGCAATTTTGAAAGTAAGCAGCTGCGCCATATGCGGCTCTGATCTCCATCTTCATAATGGCCTTGTTCCAGGCATGAAAGACGGTGACATCGTAGGACATGAATTTATGGGTGAAATCGTGGAGGTAGGATCAGAAGTTGAAAGACGAAAAGTTGGGGAACGCGTTGTTGTGCCATTTACTATCATTTGCGGTGAGTGCGATCAGTGCAAAAATCATAATTTTTCAGTCTGTGAACGCACAAACCGCAACAAGGAAAAAGGTGATGAGGCCTTCGGGCACACTACGGCTGGTCTTTATGGATACACTCACTTGACGGGAGGCTATGCCGGGGGACAAGCGGAATATGTTCGTATTCCCTATGCCGATTTTGGACCGGTAAAAGTCCCCGATGAGTTGAGTGATGAACAAGTGCTATTCTTGGGTGATATTCTTCCAACTGGTTGGCAGGCGGCCATTCAATGTGACATTCAACCGACGGATACGGTTGCCGTCTGGGGCGCTGGTCCGGTGGGGCAATTCTGCGTCATCAGCGCGATGATGTTAGGCGCAAAGCAAGTAATATGCATTGACAATGTACCAGAACGTCTGGCGCTAGCTGAAAGAAATGGTGCCATTATTATTAACTTTGATGATGAAAATGTCATTCATCGCTTAAACGCACTGACCAGTGGTAAAGGCCCTGAAAAATGCATTGATGCGGTCGGCATGGAAGCGCACGCACCATCGATGCTTGAAAATGCAATCGATCAGACCAAGCAAGCTATCAACCTGGAAAGCGACCGACCACATGTCTTACGCGAGATGATGGAAGTCTGCAGGCCCGCAGGCATTCTATCCGTGCCAGGTGTATATGGTGGTGTATCGGATAAAATCCCCTTTGGCATGGTGATGAATAAGGGATTGACGATCCGGACGGGGCAGACACATGTCAATCGTTGGACCGATGATTTGCTGAGCCGAATTCAAAGAGGAGAGATAGATCCCACCTTCATTATTACAGACACAGTCAGCCTTGAAGAAGGACCAGAAATGTACAAGAAGTTTAAGAATAAAGAAGACGGCTGCATTAAAGTCGTAATGAAGCCTGGGCTGGAACGAAGTGTAGCAGCATAACAACAAGCGTGCCTTCTACCAGAATTTCCACTGAAGCCAGAATGCCGGTACAAAAAATGCTAGAAAGGCGGCAATTAAACCTAAACACAGAAATACGATTACAAGTATAGAAGGCCCTTTTGAACGTCGATACTGTTGTTCCTTCAAGGGAATGTTTTCACGGCTCGCCTTCATAATTCCCCCTTCAATTTCATATACAACTAGCGGATGCTGGGCGTTCCTATTGCAGCGATGCATGTCCGTGGACGTGGACGTCGCGTGCACCATGCTTGCGCAATATCTTCATGGCGATCTTTTCCTTCTCTGCATCGCCTGTGCGAACCCACAACAACAAACCTCCCTTTTGGATTTGGCGGCTGATTTGCTTCTGGAGGTAGTGGCCAAAAAGATAGGCGATCAGGCCGCCAAGCGCTGCGCCTGCCAAACTGCCTGCGGCAATTGCGGCCAGAAGGCTTAGCGGATTTAAAGTTTGTGCAGCAATTGCAACGATACATCCACCCACATAGGCGCAAATGCCGATTACAAAGCCGCGCGCTATAATTTTTTCTTCAGGGCGGATAGAAACCGCGCGTGGTGCCTGTGCGTTATCTTCAAGCCTATGCAAAGGCACACCCCCCGTTCCATAGCGTCTACGCAGCTCCGATTCTGAGCCGAGAACACTGATGTCATGGCGGGGGAAGGCTGTGATTTCAAGCTCAGCGATCGCAGCATCTCGATGACTTTGACTATCAAAAATGCCCACGGCTTCGCGATTTTCATGCGGATGATTTTCTGCACTCATGATGAAAAGACAAACACTTAAGTGCTGTCGGGGTTCCTTTAGGCGTCACTATAGTCCCGCACCAGAATTTGGCGCTTGCCCACAGCATTAGCCTTGGAAATCACACCCTGGCGCTCCATCTCCTCGATAATTCGCGCAGCGCGGTTATAGCCGATTTGCAGATGACGCTGGACAAAACTGGTTGAGGCCTTGCCTTCGCGAACAACGATCGCTACGGCCTGATCGTACAGCGGATCAACAGCTTCGCCTGCCTCATCATCACCGCCAAACAAGGCACCCATCACCTCGGAATCGCCAAAATCAGTTTCTTCCGTGATACTATCCAAATAGGCAGGTGTTGCTTGCGCGCGCAAGTTGTTCACCACATTTTCAACATCCTTGTCTGAGACAAATGGCCCGTGGACGCGCGTAATCCGACCCCCCGGCGCCATGTAGAGCATATCGCCCATGCCCAGCAACTGCTCGGCTCCGCCTTCGCCAAGGATGGTTCGGGAGTCAATTTTTGACGTGACCTGGAAGGAAATTCGCGTTGGGAAATTGGCTTTGATAACGCCGGTAATCACGTCGACCGACGGCCGTTGCGTGGCCATAATCAAATGAATGCCGGCAGCGCGCGCCATTTGCGCCAGGCGCTGAATGGCGTTTTCCACATCTTTACCTGCCACCAGCATCAAATCGGCAAATTCATCCACCACCACAACGATATAAGGCAGTTCAACCAGCTCCAGTTCACGATCTTCAAACACTGCCTCTCCATTCTCAAGATCAAAGCCAGTTTGAACTTTCTGGACAATAGTTTCGCCCTTCTTGATCGCATCTTTGATACGCGCGTTGTAGCCTTCTATATTGCGTACGCCAAGCTTCGACATAGAGCGATAGCGGTTTTCCATTTCCTGCACTGTCCATTTAAGAGCAACAACCGCTTTTCCTGGCTCTGTCACAACAGGGGCCAGAAGATGAGGTATATCGTCATAAACAGAAAGCTCCAGCATCTTGGGGTCAATCATGATAAACCGACACTCTGCCGGTGAAAGCCGGTAAAGCAGAGAAAGGATCATCGTATTAACCGCCACCGACTTACCCGACCCTGTCGTTCCCGCCACAAGCAAATGCGGCATCTTTGCCAGATCAGCCAGCATCGGCTGACCGGCGATATCCTTACCCAATATCAAGGGCAGTTTGGCTGATGTCTTTTCATACAGATGCGAGGCAAGTAATTCCTGCATATACACAATCTGACGCTCTTTGTTTGGTAGCTCGATACCAATCACATTGCGTCCTGGGACAACTGCGCAACGCACAGAAATCGTAGCCATAGAGCGCGCAATATCGTCGCTAAGCGATATAACCCGCGACGTTTTTGTTCCTGGCGATGGCTCCAGCTCATAGAGCGTTACAACAGGTCCGGGATAGATGGAAACGATATCGCCGCTAACGCCGAAATCACTCAGCACGTTTTGCAGCAAGGCCGCGTTCTTCTGCAACGCAGCTTCGTTCATATGCGGCAAGCGGTCATCATGGGGCGGATCTTGCAACAAATCCAGCGCCGGCAATTCCCATTCCTCATGACCCAAGGCTAGGCGCTGTTGCGCTCCAGATTTTGCCTTCTTGCCACGATCATGTTTCACCACAGGAATGCGCGCGGCTAAGAACGACTTGGTCTTAATCCGTCTTGATCTTTCTTCTGCATCGCTATCTTCTTCGCTGTCTTCTTCGTCCTCGATAGCCTCTTCATCGTCTTCTTCTATGCCCTCATCCTCATCAGAATCTTCTTCTGTCTCATCTTCATCCTCTGCACGTTCTGCGAATGGAGGTGCCCAAAGACGCGGCATCTGGCGTATGCGCACAGGACGCTCTTCTCGCGGATTGTGCATGCGTACCCAATCATAAAACGCGGATACCCGATCCCATGCCCACTGCAGCGCATAAACAACCAGCGCAACGCAGAAATATCCCACCTGCAGAATTTCCACGGTTGAGATGCTCAACGCGTACAAGCCCGCGCCAAAAGCCATTACGCTAAAAAAGGCCACAATGCCGGCAGTTGGAAAGGCCGGAAAAAATCCCTCTATAGAACTCTGCGCTGCGGTGAAAAGAAGCGTGCCACTGACACCGCCCAAGGCCGGTGCTGATGCCCATCCATAATCCGGTAATAAGGCCAGGGCAGAGGACAACGCAAGGAGCGAAGTCACAAGCGCAAGAATGCGTAAACTTAAACGCCCCATATCGGCGCGTTGGTAAATCCTC
Organism: Alphaproteobacteria bacterium; assembly: GCA_023150415.1. Lineage (GTDB taxonomy): Bacteria > Pseudomonadota > Alphaproteobacteria > Micavibrionales > Micavibrionaceae > JAKLKY01. Next base: position 26,107 of record JAKLKY010000018.1, read on the forward strand.
ACACCCCAGAACATCATGACTGCAGCCAAGAAAAATGATGATGCTCCGAGAAACTGGATTAATGCATCGGCAACCCATGCTCCCGCTGATCCCATCCAGTTGGCCACCGTTGTGGAAGCTGCGGCTGTATTCCACGACGGATCGGCGCTGCTATAGCTGAGCAACGCCAAAACAAGCGCGCAGCCTGTCGCTATCAGCATAAGTGCAAGAGCATCCACAAAACGGCGCGCGATAAAGATCTGTGTCCTTTCCCACCAGCTTTGGCGACGCGGCGCGGCGCGGCGCATGCGCTTGCGGGCGGGGGGGCGTGCACGGCGGATAGAGCGGCGTCGAGCCATAACCGGCGATCCTAAGGAGAAATGATTAAAATGGGGTCAACGGGAAACTGTTTTCAGAATCAGATTCTAGCCCCGATCGCGAAGTTTGGCAAGATTGTGTTATTTGATGGTTTAATCCAGCACACCGAGCGGATTAACAGAGACCAGTTTGCCCAATTGCTCAAAAATATCAGCGTTCTGTTGCATTTGCTCACGCACATGCTCGTTTTCCTCAGCCAGCGCCCGAAAGAATGTGGCGGCATCTTGCAGTAAACGTCCCGCCAACTGCCCGAAACTGGAGCCCTCAACACTGCCCTCCGGCTGCGCCGCCAGCACATCGGCCATCTGCCGAAAGACCTGCGCATTGTTCTGCATTTGTGACTTCATAGCGGCGTTTTCATT
>JAKLKY010000018.1:26835-33321 GCA_023150415.1 Alphaproteobacteria bacterium
CCGAGATTATCGAAGAAAACGGCCGTGTCCTGCAAAAGGCGAGCGGCGAGTTCGGCGTGAGTTGGCATAAAAATCCTTTCAGTTGGTTTTCTATATGTATCAGTTACGCACGGAAGACGCCATATAGGCCCCTAAAATTTTGATATCCTGTGCATAAAACCGCAATTCCTCGAGCGCATGTTCAAAGGCTGTACTCTGCGGATGGCCTTCAACCTCGCAATAGAAATGAGCAGCTTGAAAATTTTCGTCCACGTATGACTCCAGCTTCGCCAATGACAGGCCGTTGGTCGCAAAACCGCCCAACGCCTTGTAAAGCGCAGCCGGAATATGGCGCACACCGAAATAAAGGCTCACCAGCGTTTTTAATCCAGGCGGCGGCGTAATGCCCTGGCGCGCAAGGACGAGAAACCGGGTGGTATTATGATCCTCATCCTGCACGTCTTCTTGCAAAATATCCAGCCCGTAAATTTCCGCCGCCAGCGCCGAGGCGATTGCGCCATGCGCGGGATCGTTCATACGCGCGATATCAGCAGCAGCTCCGGCGGTGTCTGCATGGACATGCGCCTGCGCCTGTAGGCGGTCAAGAATCTTTCGGCACTGCGGAAGGGCATGAATATGGGAGTGCACATGTCTAATCCCCTCGCGTTTTGCACCCTTCACACCCACCAGGCAGTGCCGCACAGGCTGGAAGTGTTCGCCGATGATCGACAAGCCACTGCGCGGAAGCAGATAATGGACATCTGCCACACGTCCCGCCAAGGAATTATCAACCGGAATCATGGCAATATCAGCCTGCCTTTCCATGACGGCTGCGAAAGCCTCCTCAAAACGCATAAACCCATGTGTCTTGATCCCCGGAAAAACCATCCGGCAGGCAAGATCGGAATACGCTCCTGGCGCGCCCTGAAAGGCGATTACGTTTACGGTATAAGGAAGCGTAGGGCAAAAGCTGTCGTTTTTCATTTTTTGACTTTAGTTAAGGAAAGAAATGCTTCCCTAAATATATATCATCGTCGACAAATTTGTGTAAGCTGTTATGATGCTTTGCGTTCGCTGCTATTTTCAATTTCAGGGGGAACTTCTGTCATGTCGAGTTTTGAATGGAACAAAATCTTTGCTGCGGTGCTTGTCGCAGGAATTACCGCTATGCTGTCCGGCTTCATTGCTGAAAAGATGACTGAAGCGCATGAACTCGAAACCGATGCCGTGCAAATTGCCGCTGCGGAAATGGGTGGTGAAAAGGATGCGAATGCTGCAGCGGCGGCAGAAGCCGAGCCGATCACTGCTTTGCTGGCAGCCGCCGATATTGCCAAGGGCGAAAAACTGTCCAAGGCATGCGCCGCATGCCATTCATTCAAGGAAGGTGAGCCTAATAAAGTAGGGCCCAATCTATGGAATATTGTGAACGCAAAACAGGCACACATTGCGGGCTTTGCCTATTCAGAAGGCCTGAAAAACAAAGGCGGAACCTGGACGTACGAAGAACTTAACAAATTCTTCTGGAAGCCAAAGGCCTACATTCCTGATACCAAAATGACCTATGTGGGAATTAAGAAGCCTGAAGACCGCGCGGCTCTTATTGCATGGCTGCGCACGCTCAGCAGCAATCCTGCGCCGCTGCCATAAAGCAGTCTAGCTGTTCTTCTTATCCCATCCCTGGTCGGTTTGCTGCCAGTATGTTACTACAAAACCTTGGTCCTTATATGATTTCCAGCGTGTCCGCGCGGCCGCTATGGCCTGCGCGTCGCGACCATCGATCATATCGCAGCATAAAGTAAATTCATTTATCTTGTTATGTTCTTGCCCGTGCGTGAGTACCAGCATATCCGCACCGTTAATATTCTCTTCCTTTTCAGTCAGGCAAACTGGCTGCTGCGCAGCATAGGCACTCTCTGCAAGACCGTGCGGTAAAAAGGCGTCGGCCTGGTAAACCCATAGACTATCATCAATAGTTTTTAATGCCGCAGCGGGCGCTTTAATCAAAATTTTCCGACCGCTTGCCAAGGCCTTTGTCAGCAAAGAGGGCAAACACTGCAACAACTCGGAACGCTCCAGATGGTAAAAGCGTATCTCTGTCATGCTTGCCCTTTTTCAGATGCATAGAAATGCTTCTCGCCATGATGATCGAGAACATGATAGTCGCCATCAGCATTTTGCTGCACGCGCACAGGTGCAATCGGGATCTTTCCAAAGCCACCGGGAATATCGAGCATATAATGCGGCAGGCAAAGCCCGGAAACCTTACCTTGCAGCGCGCCGAAAATATTCTGTCCCTCGTCAATATTCATGCGAAAATGCGATGTTCCTGGGGCGCGATCCGGATGATGGAGATAATATGGCTTGACGCGCAAAGCCACCAGTGCGCGGAACAAATCTTCGAGCGCTTTTGGATTGTCATTCACACCGCGCAGCAAAACGCTTTGTGAAATCAGGACGCAATCTGCGCGGCGCAGCATGGAAATTGCTGTCTTCACGGCGGGTGTGATCTCCTGCGCATGATTAATGTGCAGCGAAACGTAGACAGCCTTTTCCCGTTGCAGAACGGCGCACAGCTCCGGCGTGATGCGCGCAGGATCTGCTACTGGGACACGGGTGTGTATGCGGATGATCTGCACGTGCTCAATCGCACAGAGGCGATCTAGTAATTGCTGCAATCGACGCCGCGAGAGCACCAACGGATCGCCGCCTGTTAAAATGACTTCCCAGATTTCCTGATTCTGCGCGATGTAGGCGATAGCCTCGTCGATCTCGGCATCGTTCAATCCCTTTTGCCCTGGCCCCACCATCTCGCGACGAAAGCAGAAGCGGCAATAGGCGGCACAAACATGCACCGGCTTGAACAGCACACGGTCGGGATAGCGGTGCACAATACCTTTAACCGGACTGTGCCTATCGTCGCCAATCGGATCGTCCAGCTCCTGCGGGGTGCGCAGCAATTCGCGCAAATCGGGTTGGTACTGTCGTGCGACGGGATCGTTTTCATGCATCGCCGCCGCACCACGTCCGGTGCTCGGCATCGCCACGGCATAATGCTGCGCCACAATTTCTTGCGTTTCTTCGAGACTTTGTTTTTGTTTACGGTTACTCATGAAGCTACTTCACTCTTGCGTATCCGCCACCCAGCGATTAAGCAGACGCACGCCGTAACCTGTTGCATGTTTGGGGCCAAGCGCACCATCAACCTTGCTCCAGGCCGTTCCGGCGATATCCAGATGCGCCCAGGCTGTGCCGTCTTCGATAAAATGCTCCAAGAAACCTGCAGCCGTACAAGCACCCGCCATGCGCCCATTTTTACCCATGTTCTGAAGATCGGTGATACTGCCTTCCATTTCCTTTTTCCAGGTTTCATCGAGCGGCATGCGCCAGAGTTTTTCACCTGAGGCCGTGGCCGCATCATTCAGATCTTTCCACAATTTGTCCTGATTGACGAAGGCGCCGCAATATTCATAGCCCAGCGCCATCATCATCGCGCCGGTCAGCGTCGCCAGATCAATCACCGTATGCGGCTTATAGGTGCGCTGGCCGTAGGTGAGCGCATCGGCCAAGATTAGACGCCCTTCAGCATCGGTGTTCAACACTTCAATCGTCTTGCCTGAAAGCGAGTGAAGAATATCTGCGGGTCGGTAGGCCGTGCCGGAGGGCATGTTCTCGGCAAGCGCTACAATCCCCACCACATGCGCCTTAGCCTTGCGCAATGCCAGCGCCATCATGGCCCCCGCTACGGCGGCCGCGCCGCCCATGTCCATCTTCATTTCTTCCATACCTGCGGCGGGTTTGATGGAAATACCGCCCGTATCGAATGTCACACCCTTACCTACCAGTAGCGTTGGCGCCTTCTTGCCCTTCGCCCCGTTCCAGCGCATCACCACCAGGCGCGGCGGATGGGCCGAGCCCTGCCCCACAGCCAGAATCGCACCCATGCCCAGCTTGGCCATTTTCTTCTCGTCGATGATGTCGATCTCGACACCCAGCGGCTTGAGCGTGTCGCGCAACTGTTTGGCGAACATGTCGGGGACGATCAGGTTGGGCGGTTCATTCACCAGATCGCGGGTGAAGAACACGCCCCTGATCTCCGGCGTATAGGCAGAATCGGCAGCGGCCAGCGCTGTGTGCTTGTCCGCCACCACATCCAGCATCGCAAGCTGCGGGCCGGCGTCGGGCTTCTTGAATTTGGGGAATTGATAGCTGCGCAGACGCAGACCGGCCAATAGAGGACCTGCTGTCATGACGGGCAGATCGCATAAAAACACCACGTGCTTGGCGCGAGAACGCTCCAGCAGAGGCCAGATTTTTCCGCCTGCCACCTGCGCGGCATTTCCATTTAGGGCTTTGCTATGGCCAACACCCGCAATCAGTGCCTGGGCATAGGGATATCCAGGCGGCAGACTTAAAACCAAACCTTCGCCGACCTTGCCTGTCCATCCCTGCGCATGTTTGAGTGCATGCGCAATAAAGCCGCCATGCGTTTGGTCAAACTTTTGTCCAGTGCTGGATAATCCATTTTCCACGCTATAGGTCAGCAAAACGGCATCCCCACCCTTCCGCTGCGTTTTTAAATATTTGATTTCAAACGGCTGTGTCATCGGTTCTCTCTGGGGCTCACTTCTGGGTTTGCATTTTATCAGGAAAACAGGCCATATGAATGCCATGTTTAACGCACAAATCCAAGGACAAAACATCATGGCCTTACGCTGGCCCGCAATTTTCGGCGGTCGCGTATTCGAACATTATGTATTTAAAAATATGGTGATCGTTGGAATCGTCGTCGCCATGACCTTGGCAGCGATTATATTCCTTACACAATCTTTGCGTTTCTTGGAACTGGTCATGAACGCAGGCGCCAGCAGCGCTTCCTTCTGGTTGCTGACTTTTTTGGCATTGCCCCGCTTTTTTGAAATCATACTGCCCTTTTCAATACTGGCAGCGGCAATTTTTATCTACCATCGCATGAGCATGGACTCAGAACTGACGGTGATGCGGGCCACTGGCTTTTCCCCTTTCGCCCTGGCCAGACCTTTGCTAGCGCTTTCTGTCTTGATGATGGTTCTTCTTTTTGTCCTTACGCTATGGGCTTCGCCGAAAGCGCTGGCCAGCATGCAGCACCTTCGTGAGGTCATTCGTGCCCAGATTTCCAGCGTCTTGTTCCGAGAAGGTGTTTTCAATCCGGTGGGCAGCGGGCTGACCGTTTATGTGCGTGAACGCGCTGAAGATGGTTCTTTGCTCGGGCTTATGATCTACGATCATCGCGCAAAAAATACTGTGCCAGCAACGATTACCGCCCGGCGTGGTGTAATCCAAAGTGAACCTTCCGGGCATCGCGTCATCGTTTATGACGGCGCACGCCAGCAGCGCGATCCCAAGACCGGGATATTGCGTTTTCTGCGCTTTTCCCGCTACACAATCGAGATTCCCAATCAAGGCGAAGTGCGTGAACGCTGGGCAGAGCCGGATGAACGCAGTTGCTGGCAGCTTTTTCATCCTGACCCAAATGTTCCGCGTGATGGGGAATCACTGCGTCAGTTTACAATCGAAATTAATCGACGGCTCGTCGCGCCTCTTATTGCGCCCCTGTTTGCGTTAGTCGCCTGCGCTTTTATGCTGCCCGGCGCGATGGAGCGTCGCAGTATGGCACGACGCATTATCGGCGCCATCGTGTGCAGTATTATTATTCAGGGACTTCACCTCTCAGCGCTAAGCGCGGCGCGCAAGACAGATTGGGGTTTTGTTTTATTATATGCCAATCTGATCATTCCTGCGGGCCTGGCACTGTATGTTCTCCGTACGGCTGAGGATGGATTTTTGCGTGTCTTGTTTTATCCAAGGCAGAAGGACGTTTCATGAAGGCGCGGGTTACACCCACTTTGGCGGCCTATATGGCACAGCGGTATATTTTTAATGCGCTTGTCCTTCTGGCGCTGCTGTTGGTTCTCGTCTACTTCTTCGACACTGTTGAACTTCTGCGTCGCGCCAGTAAACGTCAGGATATACCGCTCTCTCTGGTTCTAGAGATGAGCTTGCTAAAGCTGCCAGATGTTGGACAAATCCTCATTCCTTTTGTGATCCTCTTTAGCGCCATGTTTACCTTCTGGCAGCTGAGCCGCCAGCATGAACTTGTTGTAATGCGTGCATCCGGATTTTCCGCATGGCAGTTTCTGGCCCCCATCATTGCCATCGCCTTCGGTTTTGGACTTGTTCAGATGACTATAATCAATCCCCTGGGCGCATTTTTACTAACGCGTTATGCACAGCTGGAGCAAACCAAACTGAGTGCTGAAAATAACCCTGTAGCCTTGCTGCGTGAGGGACTATGGCTGCGCCAGCCTCTTGATCAGGGATACGTTATTATTCACGTTCGCAGCTTTATGACAGAGGAATGGGGTCTTAAGGACGTTACAATGCTGGGCTTTGATCAAAAAGACCAATTGCTCCAGCGTATCGATGCCCCCAGAGGCAAGCTCGAACCTGGCCAATGGCTGCTAGAAGATG
>JAKLKY010000019.1:0-3109 GCA_023150415.1 Alphaproteobacteria bacterium
GTATATCAAATTCAAAGGCGGAACAACGCGGCATAAGTTTTCTGTGAATCTGTCAGGGCAATCAATTGCCGATGGGCCGTTTTGTGAAAAACTGAAGGGGATTTTGGAAAAAAATAAAAACCTATCCGAACGCATGACGTTTGAAATTACAGAATCCGCACATATTAAGGATCTGGACAAAGTCGGGCGCTTTATCAAAGACGTTCAGCAGCTGGGATTTAAAATCGCGCTGGACGATTTTGGCGCGGGGGCTGCTTCATTCCAGTATTTGCAAAAACTGGAGGTCGATTTTGTGAAAATCGATGGGAAATACACCCGTAAACTTCTCTCCTCCGAACGCGACATGGCCATGGTCAAGAATCTGGTGCAAATGTGTAAAGATCTGCAAATCAAGACAATCGCCGAATGTGTAGAGAATCAAGCCGAAGCCGATGTACTCAAGGCCATGGGTGTGGATTATGCGCAAGGCTATCTCTATGGCAAGGCGGAGCCGCACCCCAGCTATACCGGCGGCGGCAAGGCGGTCTAGCAATTTTCCCGCGCAAGCCCCTTGAATAAATTTTCATTCCCCGCCACACTGGAAGTCTGTTGCTTGCCTTGTTTTTTGCGTCTTTTAAGCGTTTCTTAAACGTCCTGCCACAGAGTAAAATGATCTGAAGATTGAGAGCACGATTCGCCTATGAAGTTTGTCGGTCTTTTATTGGTTTTTGTGTGCACATTCGGTGGCCTTCTGGTCGCCATGCATTTCCATGTCGAGCATTTTTTAAAATTGATGGGCGTTATTCTTAACGCCTTCACAGGAGAGTTCATTATCATTTTCGGTTGCGCCGTCAGCGCCTTCATCATCGGGAATTCGATGGAAACCATCAAATACACCATGAAATATTTCGGTGCACTGGCCAAGCCCGCCTCCTACAACAAAAATGACTACATCGAGCTCCTGAGTATGCTGTTCTCGGTTTTCAAGCTGGCGCGTACCAAAGGCTGGCTGGCGCTTGAGCCGCACATCGAAAACCCGCATGACAGCGCGCTGTTTCAGCAATTTCCCGTTTTCCATCATAATCATCACGCAACGGTCTTTCTCTGCGATTATCTGCGGATTATCTCGCTGGGCAATGAAAACCCGTTCCAGCTTGAGGCCTTGATGGATATTGAAATCGAAACCATTTCCGAACATGAAAATCACCCCGGCCACGCGGTGCAGCACATGGCCGATGGTATTCCGGCGCTTGGTATTGTTGCCGCCGTTTTGGGCGTCATCAAAACCATGGCCTCCATTTCCGAACCGCCGGAAGTTCTGGGCGGCATGATCGGCGGAGCGCTTGTGGGCACGTTCATGGGGGTTTGGCTGTCTTACGCGTTCGTCTCCCCGATTGCCGGCGCCATGACGGCGCGCGCTCAGACGGAAGTGATGTATTACAAGGCCATGAAAGTTGCCATGATTGCTTTTCTTAACGGCGCTGCGCCCCAAGTGGCTGTGGAATTCGCGCGAAAATTCTTGCCGCATGAGGTTCAGCCAACTTTCTTGGAACTTGAAACAAAACTGAACGAGCTACCAGCCCCCGGTTAGCGGTTATTTGTGCTTAGTCGTTGGTGGTTGGTGTAAGGATTTCCGGGTACCAACGACCAATCACTAAACACCAACAACTAACCACCAGACCATGGCCGAAAAAGACAGCAAAGAAGAAGACAAAAAATCCGAGCCGATTATCATCAAACGTATCAACAAAGGCGGCGGGCATCACGGCGGCGCGTGGAAGGTGGCCTATGCCGATTTCGTCACCGCGATGATGGCGTTCTTTCTTTTGCTGTGGCTGTTGAACGTCACGACGCAGGAAGAATTGAATGCCATTTCCAATTATTTCGATCCCACCGACCCTAAAATCGCCCGGCCCGAAAGCGGCGCGGGCGGCATTCTCGGCGGCTTGTCCGTCGCAGCGCAGGGCGCGATGGCCACGGTGCAACAACCTGTGGTCTCCCAGCGACCGACGCCCGATCTAACCCGGCCGCAACCAAAAACGCCGGAGCAAAAAAAATCTGAAAATCTGGAAAAGGCCAAGGAAAAACTGCGAAAGGAAGAAGAGAAGAAATTTGATGATACCAAAAAGAAAATCGAAAAAGCGATTAAGGAGGATGCCGAACTTAAAGAACTGGCGAAGAATCTTATCGTCGACATAACGCCCGAGGGCCTGCGCATTCAAATCGTCGACCAGGATGGCGAACCGATGTTCGCCTCCGGCTCCGCGCAGATGTTCGACAAAACCCGCAAACTGATTACAAAAGTGGCGCAAGTCATTCAAACGCTGCCCAATCAGCTCTCGGTGCGCGGGCATACAGATTCCACGCCCTACGCGCAGGGCGCAACCTATACCAATTGGGAACTTTCAGCCGACCGCGCCAATGCTTCACGCCGCGTGTTGCTGGAAAGCGGTACACCGGTCAAACGTCTGAACAACGTTGTTGGCAAGGCGGATACGGAGCATCTCTTTCCCGCCAACGCTTCCGATCCGCGCAACCGGCGCATCAGTATTATTCTGCTTAAGGAGGAATTAACCAACCCTGATTTCGCGAAAAAGGCGGAAACCCTAGCCAAGGAAAAAGAAACCGAAGCCGCCATCGAGGAGCAAATGGATCAGGAAGAAACCGATCAGGGCCAGCCCATTGGCACCTTCCAAAAAACCCCCGGCGCGGTAGAGTTTCCATGAACGAGGTTCAAACTTGTATTTAAGCCGACAAAGCATAATGAAGAGCGGTACGCAGCAATCCGGCAAATAAAAACGTCAGCGGCAGGGTGAGCACCCAGGCCCAAAGAATGGAGCCAACAATCCCCCAGCGCACCGCCGACAAACGCCGCGTCGCGCCTACGCCCAAGATGGAGGTCGAAATCACCTGCGTCGTGCTGACGGGAATGCCCCAATGCGACGCGCCGCCGATAATCGCCGAAGCCGTTATTTCCGCCGCGAATCCATGCACCGGCTGCAGTTTTATCATCTTGTTGCCCAGCGTGCGCACGATACGCCATCCCCCCGCCATTGTGCCCAGCCCCATCGCCAGCGCGCAGGTCAGTTTGACCCACAGCGGCACGGCAAATCCCAGATCGGGATACGTC
>JAKLKY010000019.1:3119-33155 GCA_023150415.1 Alphaproteobacteria bacterium
GAGCCAGGGCGATAATCCCCATCGATTTCTGCGCGTCGTTACGTCCGTGATTGAGAGCCATGAACCCGGCGGAGAGAATCTGCAGCTTGCCGAAGACCCTATTGATAAATGCCGGATGCAGGCGATAGATGCACCAGGTCAGCAAGGTCATGAATCCAAAACCGATGCCAACCCCCAGAACCGGCGAACTGACCATCGGCACAATGACCTTTTCCATCACGCTATGCCAATGGATATGTCCTTCACCTGCAGCGTCGGCAAAATAGGTAGCGCCCAGCAATGACCCAATAATGGCGTGCGATGAGCTGGTCGGCAAAGCCTTGTACCAAGTGATTAAATTCCACACGATCGCCGCAATCACGGTGCAAAGAACCGTAACGTGCCCCACGGAATCGGCATCAACCAGCCCCTTGCCGATGGTCGCCGCCACTTCCGTGCCCATCATCGCGCCCGCGAAATTGAGAACGCCACCGTAAATCACAGCTGTCGTTGGACGCATGACGCGCGTCGACACAACCGTGGCAATCGCATTCGCTGCATCGTGAAAGCCGTTGATGTAATCGAAGATCAACGTCAGCGCAACAATAACGATCAGCAAAATGAAGGGGTCTGGAGCCATGTGCAGCCTAGCTATGCTTCAACACAATCTGCAGCGCCACTCCGGCCGCATCGCGGTAACGGTCGATGACTTTCTCCAGCATGTCGTAAATATCCTTGCGCAGGATCAGATCGCGGACTTCGTGGGTCTCGCGAAACAATTTCTCCAACAAATCGTTCAGAACGCGGTCACCTTCATGCTCTAGATCACGCAAAATATTCACATTTTTTATGATCTCACTGTTGCCGCTGCCGGTCGTCAGTGCGCGCACCATGGCTTTCATCGCCGCGGCCTCCTGCACGATCAGATCAACCTGACGCGCGAAATCGTCGGCGCGCGGTTCCAGCCCGCTCAGCGCTAGACGATCGCAAACGCGGTCGATCAGTTTGGGAATGCGGTAGAGGTCGGAGGCCAGATCCTCAATATCCTCACGGTCGAACGGTGTGATAAAGGTTTGCGAAAGGCGCTGTGTAATCTCGATCGAGAGTGATTTCGCTTTGGCGCGACTCTCGGCCATAGCCGCGCGCGCGTACTGGCGCGCCTGCGGTTCCTGCGTCTCGATCAGGGTCTTAAGATGCGTCGCGCTTTCCTGCGCCTGCACCGCCAGTGAGCGCAAAAGCGTGAAGAAAATTTCCTCGCGTGGCATCAAGCGAAAAAATTTGAGCCATGATTTGATCTTACTCATTCCTTGATCCTTTGTTGTTTTTAAGAAAATCGCCCACTCTTCGGAAATCCGTTCGGCGGCAGCTTGCCCGCGCCAGCGCGGTTGCCAAGCCAGGGTTTAATGTCGTTAACTTGAACCTCTTTTGCGCCGCTACGGAATGTCAATCCCTGCTTGCTATTGAATGTCTTTGCATCGGCCAATGACCCGTCTTTGATGCGTTGCAGGATCACGCCTTTGCCGCGCGCCATCTCCGGCACCTCCTCCAGCTTGTAGATCAGCATCTTCCGATTGCTGCCGATCGTCGCCACCATGTCATGATCCGCCCCGATGACGCGGCACAGTGTCGCCTCCTCCGGTGCCGTAACGTTGAGAATCTGTTTTCCGCTCTTGGTCTGCGCCAGAACATCCGCGCCCTTCACAACAAAGCCATGCCCCGAAGATGACCCAACCAGAAGGCGCGATTCAGGATCATGAACCAGCATGCTCAAAATATCCGCATCATTGGGCAGATCAATCATCAGCCGCACCGGCTCGCCAAAGCCACGCCCAGGCGGCAGCTTATCGCCGCCGATGGTATAAAACCGTCCGTTGGTGGCAAACAGCAGGATTTTATCCGTCGTCTGCGCCTCCAGAATGAAGCCTTCGCGGTCGCCATCCTTATATTTGAATTCAGCGTGATTGAGCCCATGCCCTTTCATCGCGCGGATCCAGCCCTTGGCGGAGCAGATGATCGTCACAGGCTCCTTCTCCATCAGGGCTTCTTCAAGGTTCACTGCCTCCAAAGTCGGGGCTGTGGCCGATTTAGTCCGCCGCTTGCCCAGTGCCGTATCCGGGCCGAAGGTTTTTTGCAATTCGCCTACCTGCTTCTTGATGCGCGTCCATTGACGCGATTCTGAGCCAATCAGTTTCTCCAGCGCGTCCTGCTCCTGGCTTAGATCATCATGCTCACGCTTCAATTCCATTTCCTCGAGCTTGCGCAGACTCCGCAGGCGCATGTTCAAAATCGCCTCGGCCTGCACATCGCTCAGCTTGAAGGTTTTCATCAGGCGCGGCTTCGGTTCATCTTCTTCGCGGATAATTTTTATCACCTTGTCGATATTCAGATAGACGATCAGATAGCCCGCCAGAACCTCGAGCCTGTGCTTGACCTTCTCCAGACGGTGCATGGACCGGCGCACAAGCACCACCTTCTGATGCTCTAGCCAATGCTGCAGTGCCTCTTTCAGGTTCATGACCCGTGGCACGCGCCCGTCTTCAAGCATATTCATATTCAGCGCAAAGCGCGTCTCCAGATCCGTCTGGCGGAACAGCGCCTCCATCAACAATTCCGGCGCGACATTCCGGCTCTTGGGCACCAGCACCAGGCGGATATCCTCCGCGCTTTCATCACGCACGTCATCGAGCATCGGCAATTTGCGGTTGTTAATCAGCTCGGCGATTTTCTCAATCAATTTGGATTTCTGCACCTGATACGGAATTTCGGTGACGATGATCTGATATTGCCCCTGTTTGAGTTCTTCTTGCTCCCATCTGGCCCGCAAACGCATCGACCCGCGACCCGTTTCATACGCCGCACGAATATTCTCCTTTGGCTCCACCAGCAAACCGCCCGTCGGAAAATCTGGCCCTTTGACCACTTTCAGAAGGTCTTTGACACTCACTTTCGGGTCATCGAGGATCATCAACATCGCTTCGCACAGCTCCGCCACGTTATGCGGCGGAATGTTGGTGGCCATCCCCACGGCGATTCCTGATGCGCCATTGGCCAATAGATTAGGAAATGCGGCGGGCAGAACGATCGGCTCGCGCTCAGAGCCATCATAATTGGCGCGGAAATCCACCGCGTCCTCGTCCAGCCCGTCCAGCAGCAACAGCGCCACATCGGTCAGACGCGCCTCGGTATAGCGCATGGCCGCGGCATTATCACCGTCGATATTGCCGAAATTCCCCTGCCCGTCGATCAGCGGATAGCGCACCGAGAAATCCTGCGCCAGACGCACCAGCGCGTCATACACCGACAAATCACCGTGCGGGTGGTATTTACCGATCACATCTCCCACTACGCGCGCGCATTTCTTGGGTGCCAGATCAGGCCGCAAGCGCAGCTGATCCATTGCATAGAGCAGGCGCCGATGCACGGGTTTCAACCCGTCGCGCACGTCGGGCAGTGAGCGGCTCATGATCGTCGACAGCGCGTAGGATAAATATTTCTCGGATAAAATCTCGGCAAAGGGCTGGTCAATCACCGGATGCGGCGGTTCGGGCGGGCGTGTCGATTTGGGGGCGCGTTTGCTCATGACTGTTTTGTTTAGCATTTACCGCGAATTAGGCAAGGGCAGGAACATAAATTTTTCCCGGCGCCGCAAAACCTTAGCCCGAAGCCACAATAAGGCTTTCCCGTGATGAACCAAGCGTTTGCGCCATGCGGTTCATGAACCGCAAACGCGCCTCGGGCAGACCGCGCGTATGGTGCGCGAACGCCCAATGCTCGAGAAAATAGCCGCTGAGTTTCAGGCCGCAATCAATGTCAGCGGCTTCATCTGCCGATGCAGGGCCGCCCAGAAATTGCGGCAAAACCAAAAGCCTGTCCTGATACGCCTGACCCTTTTCTGCACTCACGGCGCGGCCCGTCTTGGGCGAGACATACGCCAGGTCATCACGCCGCCCGCCGCCCGCGCAGCGCCCAAGATCCAGCGCGAATCCCAGTTCCTTAAGCAGCGCGATCTCCCAAATCACATAGGCCTGCAACCAGACCGGCCCATCCAGCGCCGTTAACAACGCGCGCAGGCCGTGAAACAGGCCCGGATGCCCCTCCTGCTCCGGCAGGGCCGCGTCGCACAGCGCGCAGGCCGATTGCAACGCACCCAGGCGCAGCGCATCACCCAACAAGACCGCGCCCGGATTATCGATCAATTCGACGGAAAAACTGCCCAGCTGCCCCTCTGTGCGCGACTGCCAGACCAACGCCAGACCGTTGCCCGGCTCCAGCGTGCCGCGCATTTTGCTGCTCTGCGCCCCGCGCACATAGCCTGCGCACAGGCCGTGATGCTCGCTTAACACGCGCAGCACCGCTCCGTTCTCGCCATGCGGCCGCACCGATAAGACAATCCCTTGATCTTCCCAACGTTCCATGCCACATGAGTATGGATTTTTAAGCAGGAAAATAAAATGGAAAAATCAGTGGGCATTGCCGGCATGGGCGCGATCGGGAGCGCAGTGGCCAAGGCGTTGCTGGTGGGTATTCCCGGCTATCGCCTAACCGCCTATGCAGATAAGGAGGAGCGCCCGGCCCTGCCCTTGCCCCGTCTGGATTTTGACACATTATGCCGCGATTGCGATCTCATCATAGAAGCCCTGCCCGCCACCGCCGTGCCTGACCTGATGCAGGCGGCTCACAAATACGACAAAGATGTCATTGCTATTTCTTCTGCCGCTCTGCTCATTTTTCCAGAAATTATGGCGCAGAATCGATCCAGAAAAGGGCGCATTCTGGTTCCATCCGGCGCACTGTGCGGGATTGACGGGGTGCGCGCGATGCGTCATTTAGGGATCACTAGCGCCCGCATCGCCAGCACAAAACCGCCGCGCGGCTATCACGGCGCGCCCTATGTGGTGCAGAATGAGATCAATCTGGAGCAAATAAAGGTCAAGACCCGCCTGTTCACGGGCCATGCATTGGCGGCGGCCAAAGCCTTCCCCGCCAATGTGAATGTGGCCGCAACCCTTTCCCTTGCCGGGATTGGCGCAGAGAAAACACAGGTGGAAATCTGGGCCGACCCGGAAGCCGTCACCAACAGCCATGAAATCTTCGTCGAGAGTGCCTATTCAAAGCTGCAGGCGAAAATTGAGAACAGCCCCGACCCCGCCAATCCGAAAAGTTCGATGCTGGCAGCGCAGAGCATCGTGGCGCTGCTGCATGGGTCTACAGATCCTGTGGCGGTTGTTTAGAAAGCGCGCTAAAAATTTTCAACGCCTGTACGCTTGCCGCGACATCATGCACACGAAAAATATCCACACCCTGTGAATAAGCAAAAAGAACCGCTGCAAGCGACCCGGCCAGACGATCTTGCGGCGCTTCGTTTTTTGATAAAGCGGCAATGAAGGATTTGCGCGACGCGCCGAACATCAAGGGCACGTTCAAACCCATAAAACTCTTTATATTTCTGATGATTGTCACATTATCTTCAACCGATTTCCCAAAACCAATACCTGGGTCAAGGATAATCAGATTCGGGTCAATACGGTGCGTCTCGCAGAATGCCGTTCGCTCCACAAAAAAATGAGCAATATCTTGTAAAGTATTGTTATAGAATGGTTTATTCTGCATTGTTTCTGGCGTGCCCTGCATATGCATCAACACCACCGGCACGCCGGCCTGCGCCACTACGGGCGCAGCATCGGGATCGTGGCGCAGGGCACTGATGTCGTTAATCATATTGGCGCCCGCCGCCAGCGCCGCGCGCATCGTTGCCGCATGACGCGTATCCACGGAAATCCAGGGCGCCGCCCCCTTTAAACCCTCAATCACCGGCACCACGCGGCGGATTTCCTCTGCCACGTCCACCGGCACGGCACCGGGGCGCGTGGACTCACCCCCCACATCCAGAATGCGCGCACCTTGCTGAACCAACGCAAGACCATGTGCTATCGCGTTGTCAACACTGGCATAATGCCCGCCGTCGGAGAAACTATCCGGGGTCACGTTTACGATGCCCATCACATGCGGACCAGGTCCAAAGATCGTGTTTTGAGGATGATGCTGTGACACGAAAATGCTCCGGTCTAGAGTGTGCCAGCAGGTTCAATTTTTTGCAATAATTGATCTTCTGGTAAACATGCGACCATTTCATCCACAGAAAGTCGTAACACGGGATGAGTCCAATCCGCCACCACTTCGCGCAAAGGATAGAGAACAAAAGCCCGCTCATGCGCGCGCGGATGTGGCAACGTTAAATCAGATGAACACATCACTTGCCCATTAAAATCAATAATATCGATATCCAGTGGCCGAGGCGCGCCACTTTTAGAATCTAAAGTGCGACCAAAGTCTTGTTCCATTTTTTTCACGTGAAACCATAAAGATTCTGGTTGAAGATCGGCTTGTAACGCCATGACAGAATTAAAGAACCAGGGCGAATCGCTCGCTGGCACAGGTCTTGATAACCACAGGTTCGAAAACTTTACATTCTTTGTACCCGGCATATGTGCCATAGCAAGCATAGCACATCGCACAGAAACATCTGGGGGGCCATGGATCGAGGGCAGATTTGCTCCAAACGCCAAAATAATCATAGACGGCGTTGTAGCACCATCCACAGTCCATTTTCAATCAAAGCGGAATTATCCCTGCCAGACGCGACGCGGGCCGGAATCGACATGGACAAAATCGCTGGCGGGGTAATAGCCCACGCCACCGCGCTTCATCCCGCGTGCCATCAGGGCGATCTGGCGGGTGCTGACGCCTTCGATCCGGAAATCAATAGCGCGTCCATACATATGCATCGAATTGCGGGCCACGCCGCCGCTTGCCTCGCGCAGCATGGCGTTGGTCCGGGGGCTGCGGTAGCCGGAAATAATATGCACCGGCGCGCCGTTATCCACTTTGTTCTGGATCGTTGCGATAATATCAACCGTACGCGGGTCCATCGGGAACACTTCACCGGTGCGGAAGTCGCGCAAAACGTAGTTCATGCGCTCGAATGCCTCAGGCAGATAGCGCCCGCCCACGCGATATGCGCCCGAAAAACTTTCTCCCGTATGCGTATTTAAAAAAGAAACACTGCTGGGGCGGCGCATATAGCCCGCCTCCGCCTCGGCAATCGGCAACAGCGGCGTAAAACTGGCCAGAAACGCTGCCAGACCGCAAGTGGCCCCCGTGCGCAAAACCGTACGGCGGCTCACAAGCGCGCGCGACATCTCGCATAAATCTACAGGGGAAGAAAGACTATCCAGGGTCTTGAGCATGTTTTCCTCATCGTTGGACATGGCACCTTCCTGGGAAGGCCGGATCCGATTCGTAGCAGATTAATCGAGCATGTAAACCCGAAACGCTGTTATTTGTCAGAAGATGCTGTGGATAACACAGCACGGTTGGACATGGCCCATTATACAAAAACGGCGAGAGAATGCAAATCGGCGCCCGAAACAGAATGGGGACACAACCTTGGTTGCGTCCCCGGATATGGGATTTCGGATATTAACTACGCCGATGCCGGTGCCGGACCAGCAGGCGCAGGGTTATTTTGCTTTCGCTTGCAAATTAGGACGGATAACCATCCATCTCCTTCAGCAACGCCAGCAATTTCTTGTCATTGCCGTAGAGGTCGTTGCCGTAGACGATGCCGCCATTCTGATCGGCCCAGGCGGTGTAATAGAACAGATAAACCGGCATCGACTGGGTGATCTTCACATCACGGGTTTTGCCAGCGGCGACGACCGCATCAATGCGTCCGTCGTTCCACTCCTGTTCATGGGCAATCACGAACGCGGCCACCTTGCGCGGATCGGATAAGCGGATGCAGCCCGATGAAATCGCGCGGTCGGGTCCGTCAAAGGCGCTCTTCTGGTTCGTATCATGCAGATAGATATTATGCGGATTGGGCATCAGCACGCGATAGCGTCCCAGCGCATTCCCCTCGCCCGGGTCTTGCACCATCTTGATCTGCTGTAATTCTGTGCGGCTGATCGACGCCCAGTCGATATCGGTCGGGTCCATCGTCTTGCCCGCGCGCACCAGCTTAATCCCCTTGGCCTGCAGATAGAGCGGGTCTTCCGCCAGACGCGGCAGATAATCGGTGCGCTTGATCGTTGGCGGCACCGTCCAGTTCGGATTAAAACGAACGCCTTCAATCTGCGCGATGAAGGAATGGGTTGGGCGCCCCGGGCGGCCCACGATCACCGGCATTTCAAATTTCACGCGTCCCTCTTCAATCGCCCACAACGTCGCCGACGGAATATTAACCACGATCATGCGCTGCGGGCTTTCTTTCTTAACCCAGCGCAGACGCTCCATATTCGCAATCAGCTGATTGATCTTTTCCTGACGCGAACGGTTAAGCAGAGTCAGCGTCTGCGCGCCGATCACCCCGTCGCTTTTCAAATTGCTGTCGCGCTGGAACGCCATCACGGCGGCGGCCAGCGCATCATCGTACAAACGCTCATCTTTTGTTTGTGCAGTCGTACCCATGCGCGCGCGCAATGCAATCACGGCCTTATCGCGCATACCGGGCTTCAGCAAACGCCCGCCGAGATCAATCGGCGTGGCGCGCTCATGCGATGCCTGCGCATCTTGCATTAAACGAACTAATTCCTGGCGCATCACGTCATATGTCGCGCTTGCAGGCAGCGCCTCTTTAATCATACCTTGCGCGTCGCCGTGGCTATTTAAGGCCGCCAGAATTTCAGACGCGCGCGGCGCCTGACGCCAGTTGTCGGCAAATAAGGTTAAACGCTCGGGCTTGATGCGCATGCCGGAAATATCGCGCATATATTTGGCAAAACCGTCCGTCAGCAAAATTTCAAGCTGCGCCTTATCGGCAAAATTTTCCGAATTGGCCAGGCTCTGCAGTGAAGCCGCATGATACGTATCGGGGTTCAAGCCGTGCTGCCAGGATTGCACCAGCGTCAACACCAGTTCATGCCCCTGCCCTTGCAGATTGCCGTCCGCGCTAAACCAGAAAGGCTGGTTGCCGCGCGTGCTGTAAAAACTACGGATGGCGCTTTCCTCTGTTTTCAACGCCGGTGGCAAAGCCCCGGTGCTAAACGCATTGGCCAGTGACACATGCATCATCTTCAGCGGAAAACCAAACCGCCAGGTTCCGCTCTGGATCGGATTTTCTGCCGTCAGCGCTGCCCCTTGCATCGCCATTTTACTGCTTGTGGCCGGGCCCTGCGCATAGCAAAAACCCGCCCCGCCAAGGATCAGGGCTGCTAATAACGCATAATTTCGTATGACTTTTTTCATGGCTAGAATTCCGTGTCGTTGAACCAACACTTCAAATTCTAAGCCAGATCTGTTAATGCGACGTTACGGTATTATTGAAATAGAAAGACCATCATTCCTGCGGCTTGTTTCCCAACACCTGCTGGTTATACGCCTGGCGGATTTCTGTGGCGTTAGCCACATACGGTACGACGATAATCCGGTTGCCCATCCCTGTTATGACGACGTTTGCGTATCCCAATGCATAGGCCAGTGGCATACGTTCAAGCTCGATACTCTCGATCTTGTCCAGATGCATATCCACAACATCAACCTGCAAGATCCCCACACGGCTCAACACCCGCTTGTTGGTGATGACCATCAACAAAATCTGGCGCTTTAAAATCGTATACGCCGTCAGCAACACGGCAACAAATGCCAAGAATACGCCCAGCTCCCGCGCGATGAACAGGGCGAAGAGCAAGGCCAGCACAAACACGGCCGCGCAGGGCCAGTAAATGGCCTCATGAATACGCGCGTGAGCCAAGATGCGCTCCCCTTCCAGCAAGGCTATTTCAGGGCGATTATGATTCATGCGATCTCCGTCTGGTCTTTTAAGACATGGCTGCTAGGACATGGCGGCTATCGCGGGGGCTTGCATCCGATCAGGCCGGATATAGGCCATACGCGCACGGTCCAGCGCCATTTTAAATGCGATGGGATGTTCAATCGGCGGCAGGTTGATATCCCCCACCCCGGTGCCGCGCACATCCAAACTTCCATAGTCGAGAAGACGTCCCAGAATACCCTGCGTAACATTTACGCTCTCGATATTTTCCGTGCGAATTTCGTTTACGGCCCGCGCCACCAGCCCGCGCTTGTAAATCAGGCGGCGGTTAGTGACGGCGATTTCCGTGGTGACCTTGATTACCATCTTGTGCGCAAATGAATAAACGCCCAGCAAAAACAGAATAAACGCCACCAGGCGCATTCCCGGGTGTAGCGCGGGCAAAAGTTGCATCCAGGATAGATCCGGATCCATCCAGCCGATTTTTTGCGACATGTAAATCCCACCGCCCAGAACGATCGCGGCACCCATAAGGCCCCAGACCATATCCATCACCGCACTGGCAGTATGAATCCAGTGAAAGTGCCCGACTTTTACGAGTGTCTCATCAGGCGTTAGTGATTGTTCGAGATAAAGCATCGCCTCAGCTTAATCAGATTGCGGGTGTGTGGAAACCACCAACGCATGGGCATCCCCATTTTTTCTCTTTCATTCATGTAATTTTAAATGTATATAACGCTAGATTTTATAGAAAGAAGCAACCAGTGATGGATTTAAAACCATTAATGTGATTGAACCGAATGGAAAAGGTCAGAACATGGCTGTTCTTGATACTCCTAATCCCGTTGTCTCGCAAATGTCTGAAGCAGCACGCGTCCATAAACGTACGCTGAATGTTATTCTGCCCGGCGCACCTAAAACAGCATCCAACGCAATCTGCGTCCATGCTTACATCGAAAAGGGCCCTGACGGCCAATACCAGGTCGCCTCTTTTACCTTAGATTAATTCCCGAACAAAACCTCCGGCTTAGGCGTGCGCATGCCCGTGCAAATCCGCATACGGTCTGATCGCCTTGATCTGCCGGTTTATAGATCGGTGCGCTTCCATCAGGTCATAGGCATTCTGCAGACGCAGCCAATACCCTTCCGAAAGCCCGAAATAGCGGCACAAGCGCAAATCTGTATCCGCCGTAATACCGCGCCGACCGCGAATAATTTCATTGATCCTGTTGGCGGGTACGGCAATCGCCTGCGCCAGAGCATTCTGGCTCAAATCCAGCTCATCCAGGAATTCTTCCTTCAGAATATCCCCTGGATGCGGGTTTTTCAGCAATTTCGTCATAGCGCCTCTCCCTTCTTTTTTCCCTTAGTGGTAATCGACAATTTCAACGTTATGAACCTCACCCTCCCGCCAACGAAAACACAAACGCCATTGATCGTTAATCCTTATGCTCATCTGACCTTTTCGTTCACCTTTCAGTGCTTCCAGTCGGTTCCCCGGCGGATTGCGCAAATCGTCCAGGTCTTGCGCTACATCCAACTGCCTTAACTTTCGCAAGGCCCTGTCTTGGATGATCGCAGGAAACTGACGCGAGGATCGCCCTTGCCATATCTTTTCTGTTTCCCGGCACACAAAGCTTTTAATCACGATCTAATTTCCATCACGCATCAACATATACTTCGATACGCTAACATACATCATTATACATTATTATACGATATTCGTACAACATAAAATCAATCCCCAAAGGAAACCCCCAGCGCGCGGGCGGTTTTGACCATCGCGCCCGCGGGATCGACCGTATTGCAGCGGGAGACCGCATCGGCAATCGGCACATCCACCACATCCCGGTTCTGCCAGGCGACCATACGCCCAAAGCGCCCTTCATGCACGAGATCCATCGCCTTGACGCCCAGCGCCATGGCCAGTAAACGGTCGTTCCAGCCCGGCGCCGCGCCGCGCTGCACATGGCCGAGCACCGTAACGCGGGTTTCAGATCCTGTCGCCTCAGCGATCTGAGCACTCAAAGCCTCCCCCACGCCGCCATAGCGCACCTGCCCATTCTGATGCATAATCTGATGGGTCTGCCCTTCGGCGGCGCGTGCAGCTTCGGAAACGATCACCAGCGCAAAATTGCGTCCGCCCTGTTTAACTTGCTTGATCTTTTGCGCCACAGCCTCGATCGTATAAGGAATTTCCGGAATTAGAATAACATCCGCCCCGCCCGCGATCCCCGCCGCCAGCGCGATATGCCCGGCATCGCGGCCCATGACTTCCAAAATCATAACCCGATCGTGGCTTGCCGCCGTGGGCTGCAGGCGGTCCAGCGCCTCGGTCGCAACCGCCACTGCCGTATCAAACCCCACAGCCAGATCTGTCATCGCGACATCATTATCAATCGTCTTGGGGATACCCACAAAATTAAGCCCACCCTGTTTTGCTAATCTGGAAAGGATACGAAAACTGCCGTCGCCGCCAATACCGATCAATGCCTGAACATCCAGCTTTTTTAAGGCGTTTATGACATCCTGCGATTGGTCCTTACCTTGAATATTGAACGGGTCCGCCGTGTTGGTGGTACCTAGAATGGTCCCCCCCAGCCGCATGACATGCCCCTCAAGATCCTGGGGTCTGAGAATCCGGACTTCGGGCGGATCAACCAGCAACCCTGCAGGGCCGTTTTCAATGCCTAGCACCTGCCAATTCAAGGCCTGCGCCCGCAGGGTCACCGCCCGTAAAACAGCGTTCAAACCCGCGCAATCGCCGCCGCTGGTCAAGATGGCCACAGTCTGGATCGTTGCGTTTTTCATGGGGATAATCTCACGTTTTTCTTACATTTCAGCTTATTATATGGTATACTAAAACTTGGTTCATAAGATGTTAAGAGGTTTCACGTGTTTGTAGGCGTGATGGAAGACCAAGACGAATTACGGGCAAAACTGGCCAATTACCAGGTCGAGCATAAGGCATTGGATGATGCCATTGCAAGGTTGATGGTGGGTGGCCAAGCCGTTAATCTATTGCAAATTCAACAACTTAAGAAGCGAAAGCTCTGGTTCAAGGATATGATCCAGAAAATTGAGAGTTCGCTGATTGACGATATCATCGCATAAGATTACCCTCTCTCATGACTAGATCCCCTCTTATCTCCATTATCATGGGCTCCCAATCCGATTGGGCGACGATGCAGGAATCAGCCAAGATTTTGGACGAATTTAAAATCCCTTATGAGAAATTGATCGTCTCCGCCCATCGCACGCCGGACCGCCTGTATCAATACGCCAAGACCGCGCAAGAGCGCGGCATCCGCGCTATCATTGCCGGGGCCGGCGGGGCCGCGCATCTGCCGGGCATGGCCGCATCGCTGACGTCCGTGCCCGTGCTGGGCGTACCGGTGGAAAGCAAAGCGCTCAAGGGTCTGGATAGCCTCCTGTCCATCGCGCAAATGCCCGCGGGCATTCCGGTGGCGACGTTTGCGATTGGCATAGCTGGTGCCAAAAACGCTGCCCTCTTTGCCGCCGCGATGCTGGCCAATGGTGATTCCAAAATCGCGCAAAAACTGGAAAAATTCCGCAAAACCCAGACGGCGAAAATTAAACGCAAACCGGAATAGTTTACAGATTTAAATCACAATACAAAGGACGCCACCCAGTTTGCGCGCGCGCCTGGTCACTATAAGGAAGTTTTTTAGGCATATGCCGAGCGGCTTCGTGTGGCGCCTTCAAAATGCGAACCAACCGCTCTGCTTCTTTGTAAATATGCCGACTGCATTCAAAAGCTTCTTTTACTGTAACAGCGCTCGATTGCTGAGGAGAAAGCTTAAGTGTTCTATCTGACACAAGACACGCCCAACTCACAAGACCACAAGCGTCCGCCCTTTTTAGCATACCAGTAAAATAGTCTTTTTCACCTTGTGGCAAATAACCAGCTGCCAGTTGTTTATCTTGAGCGGATTTTTGAAACTTTTCAGCGAGAATCTTTGCGTCACGTTCAATTGTACGCAATGTCTCTGAGGATGGAAGGGACCTTTTCTGACCGTCCGGGATAGGACTACTCATTTAAAACTCAAGGGTAATTTCTTGATGTCTCTTCGCTCTGAGCGCCTGTCCCGTGAGCCTATGAACATAACGAGAGCAAGCAAAAATTTGTTGAAGGCCAATAATACCATATTTTAGCGCCTTGGGAGGAGGCCAAATCCCTTTGCTAACCATAGCTTCCCGATCAATAATCCTCAATTCCGCAGCTTCATTAATCATGGTCTCTGCTTTATTGAGCAATCTCCGAGCGTCCCAAAGATTATGAGATGAATAGTACCGTGCCTGATCGGAAATATTTTTTGACAAGTAAAAAATGTCATGGAGCGTTCGCATAAAAGATAAAAAAACATAATATTTTACAATTGTCAAGCCTTAAGAGGCTTTGCTCTTGCTTTCCCCTTGATTTTCCTCAATTCTGCAAGGGGATGAAGATCACGACTTTAGGCATTCTCGGCGGGGGGCAGTTAGGGCGGATGAGCGCTCTGGCCGCCGCGCGTCTGGGCATTCGGGTTGTGATTTTCACAGATGAGGACAATGCACCCGCTTCTCAGGTTGCCTGCTGCACCGTCAAGGCTGCCTATACCGACCGCGAAGCACTGCATGGTTTTGCCGATATGGTGGATTTCATCACCTATGAATTTGAAAATATTCCTTTAGAAACAGTTGATTATTTAAGAACTTTAAAGCCTGTTCTTCCCAACAATCGCCTGCTGGACGTGGCGCAGGAGAGAATCGCCGAAAAATCTTTCCTCAACAGCATCGGCATCCCCACTGCGCGCTGGGCGAAAATTGAAAATCGCAACGATCTGCAATCATTTCTAAATGCCGCGCAAGGCCAGGCCTGCATCGTCAAAACGACACGCTTTGGTTACGACGGCAAGGGGCAGGCACGGATCGGATCGGAAACCAACCTTGACGAAACGCTGCGTAATTTTAAGGGGCAGGTTTTGATCGCGGAAGAGATCGTCGATTTCGCCTGTGAAATTTCCGTGATCGTTGCGCGCGATCAGTTTGGTAAAACAGTAACTTACGGGCCAATGCTCAACGAACATCGCAACCATATTCTCTCCCGCACGCTCTACCCCGCGCCGGTTTCGCAGGACATCAAAGACAAAGCCATCGCCATCACGCAGCGCCTGGCGGATGCGCTGAAACTTGTCGGCGTTTTAACGCTGGAAATGTTCGTCACCCGCAGCGGCGATATTCTGGCCAATGAAATCGCCCCCCGCACCCATAATTCCGGTCATTGGACGATTGATGCCTGCGCCGCCAGTCAGTTTGAAAACCATGTGCGCGCCGTGTGCGGCCTGCCCGTGGCCGATCCTGCCCCGCATCATGGTGTGGAGATGCTCAACCTGATTGGTGATGACGTGGAAAAAGCCGCCTCTTACTGGACGCAACCCAACGCCTGCGTCCATCTCTATAGCAAGACCGATGCCCTGCCAGGCCGCAAAATGGGGCATGTGACAATTTTAAAGGACACATTATAATGTCAGCGCGCCCCGCTTCCGGGGAAGAATGAGGATCAAGAACCATGAAAGCCGCAATTCAAATGAACGATAAATCAGCTAAAACCCGCACCGAAACCGATTCCTTTGGCCCCATTGATGTTCCGGCCGATTCCTATTGGGGCGCGCAGACGCAGCGTTCGCGCCAGAATTTCGACATCGGTGGCGAGCGCATGCCCGCCCCCCTCATCCGCGCCTTCGGACAGCTAAAAAAAGCCGCCGCGCTGGCCAACATGGCGCTGGGTGGATTGGATGAGAAAATCGGCAAAACCATCATCGCCGCCGCCGAGGAAGTCATCGACGGCCGCATGGCCGACCAGTTCCCGCTGGTGGTATGGCAGACAGGTTCTGGCACGCAAACGAACATGAACGTCAACGAAGTTATCGCGGGCCGCGCCAATGAAATCCTGACCGGCACGCGCGGCGGCAAAACCCCTGTGCATCCGAACGATCATGTAAATTACGGCCAGTCGTCGAACGATTCCTTCCCCACCGCGATGCATATCGCGGCTGTGGAGGAAATTCATCACGAACTGATCCCTGCCCTGCAGACGCTGCACAAGGCGCTGACCGAAAAAATGCACGCCTTCGGCCATATCGTGAAGATCGGTCGCACGCACACGCAAGACGCTACGCCCCTGACGCTGGGGCAAGAATTTTCCGGCTACGCCAAGCAAATTGAATACGGCATCGCGCGTATTCAAAACACCCTGCCCCGGCTTTATGAACTGGCGCAGGGCGGGACGGCTGTGGGCACGGGAATCAACACGAAAATCGGTTTTGCGGAACGTTTCGCAAAAGAAGTCGCGCAGATCACAGGTTTACCTTTCGTGACGGCACCGAACAAATTCGAAGCCCTGGCCGCGCATGACGCGCTGGTGGAATGTTCGGGCGCGCTCAATACGCTCGCGGTGTCGCTGATGAAAATCGCCAACGATATTCGCTTCCTTGGCTCCGGCCCGCGTTCAGGCATCGGGGAATTGTCGCTGCCGGAGAACGAGCCAGGATCGTCCATCATGCCCGGCAAGGTTAACCCCACGCAGTGCGAAGCCCTGACGATGGTCTGCGCACAGGTGATGGGCAATCATGTGGCCGTCAGCATTGGCGGCAGCAACGGGCATTTCGAGCTTAATGTGTTTAAGCCTGTGATCATTTACAACGTCTTGCAATCCATCCGTCTGATCGCCGATGCCTGCCGAAGCTTCACCACCCATTGCGTTGTGGGCATCGTCGCCAACGAGGCGCGCATCAAGCAGCAGATGGAAAACTCTCTCATGCTCGTCACCGCGCTCAACCCGCATATCGGGTATGACAACGCGGCAAAAATCGCTAAGAAGGCTTATGCCGAAGGCTCGACCCTGAAGGAAGCTGCGCTGGCGCTGGGTCTGCTGACGGCAGAACAATTTGATCAATGGGTCAAACCCGCGGATATGGTCAAGCCGGGGGAATGAAAAAACGCTCCGTCTCCATATTGGGCCATGCCACCAGCATTACGCTGGAGGATGAATTTTGGGGCGCACTCAAAAAAATTGCGCAACGCAACGGCCAGTCCATGAACGCTTTGGTAGCAGAAATCGACCAGAACCGCGGGGCCCATAATCTATCCAGTGCGCTGCGTATCCATGTCTTGAAAACGTATCAGAACGAATAAGGATTGAAAAAGTATGCCCTCCGCCGGATTGCTTGCTCTGCTTGATGATGTCGCAACCCTCACCCACGCCGCCGCGCAAAAAACCGCTGGCATCGCGGGGGACGATCTGGCACTGAACGCCAAGGCACTGCACGGCCTCGACCCCGCGCGCGAATTGCCGATCGTGTGGAAAGTCGCGCGCGGCTCCTTGCTGAACAAGGCCATTCTTATCCCCGCCGCCCTGATCCTCAGCACCGCCGCGCCGTGGGCGATTATGCCGCTGATGGTGCTGGGGGGGTCATATCTCTGCTTTGAGGGCGTGGAGAAACTCATCCACGCTTGGCAGCACCGCACAGATGCACACCCGGAAGCGGAAGCCCTAGCGGTGCTTGATGATGCCGCATTGGAAGCGCAGAAAGTGCGCAGCGCCATCCGCACCGATTTGATTTTGTCGGCGGAGATCATTGTTGTGTCGCTCGGCGCAGTGGCCGCCGCCAGTTTCATGACGAAGGCCGTCACGCTCGTGCTCATCGGCCTTATCATGACGGTGGGGATTTACGGTCTGGTGGGCGGGCTGGTGAAACTCGACGATATCGGCCTGCATCTTCTGACGCGCGGGAGGTGGAAGAAGAAGCTGGGCAAAGCCCTCGTTCACGGGGCGCCGCTGCTCTTGCGCCTGATCTCCGTACTCGGCACCGTGGCGATGTTTACAGTTGGCGGCGGCATTGTTGTTCACGCATTCCCGGCAGCAGAACATGCGCTGAGCGATGCACTGCATGCCCTGACCGCATCACCCCTTCTCTCCACCCTTCTGCATATGGCCGCCACCGGCCTGTTTGGCGTGGCTCTAGGGGTGGTTTGTGTGCCGATGGTTCATGCGGTTAGCAAGGTTTTGCGTGCCATGCGCAGGCAAAAACAGGCTTAATTCAAAATCCCCTTGAGCAAGTCTTTGACCGCGTCTTCGGGATTTGTCCCATTATCACCACTATTATCATTCGTGGGCGGGTTTTGCTGTTGCCCGCCACCCAGAAGGCCCGGGATATTCAGCTTATCGCCCAGCTTGTCCTGAATGACCTTCTGCAATTTGCGCTCAAGTTTGCGTTTCAAGTAATCTTCGATAGCGCCCTGTGCAAAAGTCTGGCCCGGATTATCCAGCGGCCCGGCCAGATGCACAGTAAATTCCGGCACGTCCGGACGGCGCGGCAGGCTAATCGTATGTGCGGTGCGAATTGTCCAGGCTGGCAGGTTGATATCGCCTTTCGTCTTGACGATCGCCGTGGGGCCGGTGAGATCCAGCTTGTTCAGTGCCACGACACCATTTTGGATACCATACGCACCGTCCAGCGTATCGAAAGCCGTGGAACCGCCCTTGATCGTGCCCTTCCACAGGCCCAGCAACGTATCACCGGGCTTGGTTTCTTCCGACAGCGCGCGGCCAAAACGCTCCAGATCGAAACCTTCCAGCACCAGTTTCTGCCCCGTCAGTGTGCCCTGTCCGTTCAGATTGCCGATCAGGTCTTTCTGCGACAGGCCCGCCCCTTTCAAATCGGCCTGCAAATTCACCGCACCGCGTCCGCGCACCAGCGGCGTCCCCACCAGCGCGCGCATCATGGGTTCAAGCTGAACATTCGTGATGGATGTTTTTGAATCCAGCGAAATACCCTGCCCGTCCTTCATGCCGCTCGCCGTCGCGTCCAGCGCCAGCGAACCGCCGAACACACCGGCCTTCAAATTCTCAATCTGCATCTTGCCGCCGCCCGCAGCAAAGCGCAGCGAAGGCTGCAGCAATTCCCACTGGTCGTAGGTCAGCTTATCCGCGCTGATGTTCAAATCAACGTCCACCGCGTTCATCCAACGGCTGTCGATTGCGGCGGCCGACCAAGGTGATTTTGCGGCAGGCGCCTTGCTTGCAGCATCGCCCAAACTCTGCGCCGCATTGCCAGCCTGCGCTTTGCGCCCGGCCTCTGTGACCATGGTCAGATTGCCAAATTTCAACGCGCCATTAAGCGCCGGAATTTTTGCTGAGCTATTGATATTCAGATTGCCCGAAAGGCTGCTTCCCGCCATTGTGCCTTTGATATTCTTGAAGCTATAGGTTTTATCCGCTACCGCGATGTCGGCGCGCACGTCAAAAGGCTGCGCCCAATTCGTATAGCGCGGCGCGCCCGGCGCAAAAATCTCCAGCACATGCAGCAGGTTTTTATGCGACGCGCCGACATTTAAAACGCCCAGCTTGAAACCCGCCAGCGGCGTTTCCACCGGGGCCCGGATAGTCACCGTGCCACCCGCCGCGGATAAACCCGCGCTCAGATCAGCCTTCGCCGCTGTGCCCTTCAGGCTGACATCCAGCGTCCCCTGCTTGAATTCCGCCGGGATCATGGCCGCATCGGCCTCCGGGTTAGCAGCTTTCATCAAAGCAATAAAATCGATCGGTGCCGCGTGGACGGAGAAATCAATCGCGTCTTGCTGTGTCGTGCCCTGAATCTGCGCACGCATTGCGCCGAGTATGAAATTCTGCGGCGTGTTGATCACGGCTTTCACGGCGAGAGGATTATAGACGATATCCAGAGTACCGCTCAGCCCCTGCCCATCCAAATCGACGCGCAGATCCTTGCTCGAGAGCGCCTTCTCCGTCCCCTGCACCAGGCCGCGAATATTAACAGCTTTATAAGGTCCGGCTACACCCATGTCCTTAAGATCAGGTACACTGCCCTCAATCTCGCCCTGAAAATCAAGAGGCCCCTTTGTGTTAACCACACCACTATAGGTGAAGCTGACGCCCTTTTCGTTGCGCAGCATCGCCTTGATGGGCAAGGCGTTTACATCTGGGCTGCGCGCGCCGCTGCTGATGTCAAAGTCAATATCATGCCCCAGAGCGCGCGCGTCGCCTTTCAGCTCATAAGGCCCTTCCAGCGAACGCATCGCCGCTTGCGCATCCAGAGATGCAATCGTGAAGGGCTGGCCCTTGCCGCTGCTGTAACTGACGCTGCCATCGCGGATGCTGATATGGTCGACGGAAACGCCACCGCCTGCCGTATTGGCGCTTGTTGTTGTGGCCTGTGTTGCTGCGCTTTGCTGCGCGGAATTTTGCGCTGGAAGGCTCCAGTTATTACGGCCATCGGCGGTGGCTTCAAGCGTGAGTTGCGGCGCATCCAGCAGCACCGCCGTAATACTGACCTGACGGCTCAACAACGCGAACACATCCAGCGCAGCATGCACGCGCTTGACTGTCGCAAATGGACCGCGCGTGCCTGGCACCTGAATTTTTACATCCTGCGCCGTAAAAGAAGGAACAGGCAAAATGCCAAGACCCAAATCGCCATTCAGGGTGACATCATACCCGCTCGCGGATTTGATCTGTTCCTGGATCTGTGATTTATACGCGTTCCAGTCGATGAACATCGGCGCCACGAGCGCCATCACCACTACAATCGCAATCAGTGATAAAATTACAGATATGGTTTTCATTTTCTTTCTTCTCTCTTGTAACGCGCAACGTGTTACTCTTAACTTTTACTAACTCATATACTGACCGCCATTTGCCGCCAGGGTCGCGCCGGTGATAAACGCCGCCGCGTCCGAGGCCAAAAATGCGACCAGCGCCGCAATCTCCTCCGGTTTACCCATGCGGGCCGCCGGAATCTGCTTGATAATACTCTCCAACACTTCCGGGCGGATGACGGCCGTCATATCCGTTTCGATATACCCCGGGCATACCGCATTCACAGTAATGCCCTTGGCAGCGTTTTCTAATGCCAACGCTTTAGTAAAGCCAATGATCCCTGCCTTGGCGGCCGCATAATTGGTCTGGCCGAATTGCCCCTTCTGCCCGTTGATAGAGCTGATGTTGATAATCCGGCCAAAATTGCGCTCACGCATGCCGGGAACGACGAAACGGCACATGTTGAAACATGAGCTTAAATTTGTCTCAAGGACATCATGCCAGGCCTGTGCCTCCATTTTGTGAAGCACCCCATCGCGCGTAATTCCGGCGTTGTTCACAAGAACCGCGGCTGGGCCCAGTTCTTTTTCAATCGCGGCCACGCCCTTCTCGCATGCGGCAAAATCCGCCACATCAACCTTGAACGCATGACAGCCCGTCTCAGACTCGAATTTTTTTGCGGCTTCCTCATTGCCATGATAAATCGCAGCAACCTTAAATCCGGCCTGCAGCAAAGCCAAGGAGATGGCGTGCCCGATGCCGCGCGTTCCGCCTGTGACGATGGCTAGTTTTGCACTCATGCTGCACCTCTATGCTGCGATTTTCTTCCACTCTTTTCCGTCATCCCGCGCGACGCACAGGGCAATGCCCATACCACCCCCAATGCACAATGTCGCAAGGCCTTTGTGCGCATCGCGGCGCGCCATTTCATGCAACAATGTCACCAGCACCCGCGCGCCCGACGCGCCAATGGGATGGCCCAGCGCAATCGCGCCGCCATTCACATTGGTCTTGCCCGGATCAAAGCCCATTTCCTTCATCACGCAGCACGCCTGCACGGCGAAGGCCTCGTTGGATTCCACAAGGTCGAGATCCTTCACCGACCATCCCGCTTTCTCTAGCGCCTTGCGGCTGGCCGGAATGGGGCCCGTGCCCATGATGGCAGGATCAACCCCCGCCGTTGCCCAGGACGCAATCCGCGCCAGGGGCACCAAACCTTTTTTGCGCGCATCACTTTCACGCATCAAAACCAAGGCCGCCGCGCCAT
The DNA here is from genome assembly GCA_023150415.1 of Alphaproteobacteria bacterium. Lineage (GTDB taxonomy): Bacteria > Pseudomonadota > Alphaproteobacteria > Micavibrionales > Micavibrionaceae > JAKLKY01. The sequence continues at coordinate 24,756 of JAKLKY010000019.1, forward strand.
CATTCAGGCCCGAGGCATTCCCCGCCGTCACCGTGCCATCTTTTTTGAAGGCCGGCTTCAGCGCGGCCAGGGCCTCCGCCGTCACACCTTTACGCGGGAATTCATCTTGATCGAAGACCACATCTTCCTTGCGTCCCTTGATCGTGACAGGCACGATTTCCGCCTTGAATTTTCCCGCAGCAATCGCTTGCTCCGCGCGGTTTTGCGACGATGCAGCGAACACGTCCTGATCCGCGCGCGTAATCTGAAATTGCTGCGCAATATTCTCGGCTGTCATGCCCATATGATAGTCATTGAACGCTTCCCACAGCCCGTCCTGGATCATCGTATCCACCATCGTGGCATTGCCGAATTTCACGCCGCCGCGCATGTTCATGCAATGCGGTGCCTGGCTCATGCTTTCCTGCCCACCGGCAACAATCACATGCGCATCGCCCAGCATCAGCGCCTGCGCGCCCATCGCTACCGCCCGCAAACCCGATCCGCAAACCTGATTAATCGTGAGAGCGGTGCGCTCCTGCGGAATACCAGCTTTGATCGCCGCCTGGCGCGCCGGGTTCTGCCCCACGCCGGCGGTCAGCACCTGCCCCATGACAACCTCATCCACAGTCTCGGCTTTCAGCCGCGCATCCTGCAGCGCAGCCTCAATAACGATACGTCCCAGTTCAGAGGCAGCAAGGCTGCTCAAAGCACCGTTAAAGTTGCCAATCGCCGTGCGCTTGGCGGAAACAATGACAATCGGATCGTTTGGATTAAGGGTGGTCATACCGGCTCTCCTTAAGGAAAATTGTGAATAACTGGGATTAAATTATCAGGGTGAGCCTGTAATTCAAGGCCTATTCGCTGTGTGCATAATGCTGTGTTTTGATCCAGTCCGCGATCGGCTGCCAGACATCTAAGACAGCGCGGCGTCCCGCTATCAAACTAATATGCCCGCAATCGGGCGCCAGCAGCGTCGCCTGCGGCAAAGCCGCATGCAGGGCGCGGGCCGCAGCCGGTTCCACCAGGCGGTCCTTTTGCGCCGCGACAATCAAACAGGGCGTCTTGATCTCTTGGGGGCGGATCACGGTTTCGCCAATCCGCCATTGCCCCCGCACAGGTGCGTTCTCGATAAACCAGTCTTTAATGCAGTTCATGGCCGCCCCGGCGGGCAGATCAACACCATCATTTAACCAATCCTCCACCGCGACAAACAGACGCGCCGCGTCGCTGTCCGGGTCCATCGCGGCGAAGCGCGCAAATTTATGCACACTTTGCTGCGGCTCCAGCGCGGCAAAAATCATCTGCATCCAATCCGCGGGCAGAAATCCATGCGTGTGAATATGCGGCAAAGCCGTGGGCGCCCAGAATTGCACCAGCCGCGCCAGCCGCCCCTGAAAATCCCACGGCGCCGCAAGGAATATGGCACCCGCAACATCCTGCGGGGCCAGCTGCAGCGCCGCAACATTCAGCGTCCCCCCCATGCAATAACCCAACAGGTAAAGTGGCCGTCCGGTGGACTCCTTTAAATACCGCACAGCCGGCAGCAGACCATTGCATACAATATTATTGAGATCCTGCAGCATCGGATCCTGCTTGGCATCACCCCAATCCAGCAACACGGCATCCATCCCCTGCCCGGCCAGAATCCGCAGCAAGGAACGCTCCGCCGCCAAATCCAAAATCCCCGCCCTGTTAATCAGCGACGGCACCAGCAGCACAACAGGCGCATCTTGCTTTAGACGCTTTCGCGGGACGGACCGATGAAGTTTTAAAGTGCCTTGCTGCCATATAACTTTTGTGGCCGGGGGCGGCGGTGTCTGCGGAAAGTTCTGATACGATCGTATGCCCAGCAGCGCCTGACTCCACAGGCTGATATCCCGCCCGGTCTCCTCCCTGTTCTGCTGCAAATTTTGCGCGCCGCTGACTGAATTCTCCGCTGCCATCGCGGATGCCGCCAACGCCAGCGTAACAGAGAGTGGACGGGGACCTGTGCGCATACATCTTTTCATATCATGCTGCAGGGATTGTTTGCAAGATTAACTCCACTTCAAATGAAATGACGCACTTGCAAAAAAATCTGTCTGTGCGATAATAGAAGATATCAACGCAGCAATTTTTTATAAGGGTGCAACATGGGAAGAATTCGCCGTGGCAAAGATGAGCCAGTAATCATCAAAAAATACGCCAACCGTCGTTTGTACGATACTGGCAAAAGCAGCTATGTCACACTCGAAGATCTGTATGAAATGGTCAAGGATGACATGGAGTTTGTCGTGCAGGATGCAAAAACCGGCGAAGACATCACCAACAGCGTTCTGAACCAGATCATCTCTGAGCGTGAACAAACCGGCGAGCAATTACTGCCCAATGGCTTCATGCGCAAACTCATCGGCCTCTACGGCAACAGCATGCAAGGCTTCGTGCCCAATTACCTTGAGAACGCGATGGACATCTTTGTCACCAACCAGGAACGCCTGCGAGAGCAAATGACAAAATCGCTGCAAGGCATGCAAGGTATGAACCCAATGAAGGGCATGTTCCCCGGCGCCCCCGCGCTTGAGGAAATGAACCGCAAAAACATAGCAATGTTTGAACGCACCATGAAAATGTTCACACCGCCGGGTTTCAAAAATCCGTACAGCGTGAACGGTAGCCACAGCGAAGAACATCCGAAGAAAGATGAGAAAAAACGCGAAGAGCGCATTCAGGACCTCAAGCGCAACATCGCCGAGATGGAGCGCGAACTGACCCGGCTATCGTCGTAAAATCTGACGTCGGATATAGCTGTTCCCATTAAGAATAGACATCCGCCACCGTCATGACCCGGCTTTTGTCCGGGTAATCCATTGAAAGGCACCCTACTGTCACGGCGTACATTTTCTTTGGATCACCCGCATAAAGCGGCTATGACGTCTGATGGATATGCGCCCTATTCAAAATCGCACCCCCAACGTTCGTGGTGTGGGTCGGTTTGAAAGAGATCCCGCGCATTGTGCTCGTGATGACAGAGGAAGAAAATCTTCGACTAAGATCCCTTCGCAGCAGAGATCAACTTATCACGCATGGTCATCAGATCTTCCAACTGCGCGGTCGGCCCCTCATGCGCCAGCGCTGCGAACGTATCGCCCTGATGAATAAAGACCAGCGCTACGCTGGAATCCATGGTCTTGCCCATACAGGCCACTTCATATGTGTCCATGCGCATGGTCTTGGTATCGACCGAGCGCTCCGGCACCACAGCGAAATCACCTTCACAGCGCTTTTGTGTCCGTTCGATATAGGCTTTCACCGAACTTTCAAAAGCCTGATCACCCGCAGCCTGGCCCACCTCGCCCGAGCCAAACGCATTGCCTGAACGCCATTGATAAGCCTTTCGGCCCGCATCAACTGCGGCGCCTTTAACAGGCACAATCCCATCGCGCGGGGTTAACGACGCACGCACCAGCAAATCCTGGAACGGGAAACGGTCAGGCTCCGCCGCCGCTGGCGCAGGCGGCAGCTTCGGCGCAGCATCAGCCACAGCCGATGGCGCGCGCAGTGCGGCCGGCGCTTCCTCATTCTGCGTCTTGGAAACCGGCGGCTCTTGCACGGCAACCTTCTTCACAGTTTCCTGTTGCGCGGGTGCCTGCGGCGCGTCAACAGCTTCCGCCTTCACAGGCGCTGCTGGTTCTTCTGCCTTTGCGGTTGAAACGGGTACGGGCGCGGGTTCTTGCACGGCGGTGATAGGCTCGGGGATGGATTTGTTGTTTAATCCCGCGCGCAATTGCTCCTCATAGCGCTGCGCAGCCGACCTGCTCGCATCGCCTTCAGCTGTGCCGCTTTGCGTATCTTCAGACACGGGTTTCTTCTCTACATTGGCAACCGGCACAGCCGCAGGATTTTTTTCATTCTGCGCTATCTCCATGTTCTTTTTCGGCTCGTCCTTCAAAACTTCAGCCTTCACAACAGACGGCGGCGCAGATGTTTTCGCCGCAGCGGCAATTACCGTCGCAGTTCCTGCCGACGGCTCGATCACTTGCGGCTGGCTCAGCTTCGCGCGCAGAACCTGCACCTCACCTTCTAGGCTGGCGACGTGCTGGCGCATGGCATCCTGGTCTTTCAGCGCTAATACAAGGCGCTTGTTTTCTGCTTCCAGCCGCGCGAGCGAGGCAATTTTTGCATCACGCGTTATCAGGTCCATCGTCAGTTTTTCAATTTTTTGCTCATAAGCCCGGCGTTCATCGTCTTTCAGGGCTATGGCCTTTTCGGACGCAGCAGGCGGCACGACCTCTGACAAAGCCTGCTTTACTACGGGAGCGACTACGGGCGCGGGCGCGACAATCTCACCCTTCACAGATTCTACAGGCATCGCCGGGGGTGTGGCGGACGGCATAGAGGGCGCCTGCGCAACGGGCAAGGGTGCGGGTAAATCCTTCACGCACCCATTGAGCTTGAATTCGCCTTTATCCAGATCCGCCAGATTGAAATGATAACTCTGCCCCAGCGCCTCTACGCGCAGCAATCCCGTGCGCGTCAGGCTTTCAAAAAATCTTGCATCAGAGCCCAGGCGCACCACAAACGCCGCGCCAGAAACAGGCTGCACATCGAACTGGCGCTGCTCGCCCGCGCCCGGATCCAAAGTCACAGGCATCGACTGATTAACCGGGAATTGTGGCGTTTGAAAATCCACCGCCAACGAACTTTCCCCCTGCCCGTTGCGGGCAATGGTCAAGATCGCGTTATGCTCGAACCGCCGGGCGACAGCACAATAAGAATCACCATCCAGACCCTGGCCGCCAATCTGGCTGACCGACCATTGCGTATCGGGGTCAAAGACATTGCCCTTCTGACCGAAAGCCGGGCCGAAGGCATAAATACCCCCACCCACGCCGAGTGCAGCCAAGCACAAGCCTTGGACAAGATAGCGGCGAAAGAATGAACGGTTCATGGGACATCTCCATCAGACAGCAGAAATTTAAGAAAAGGAAATTCAGGACAAGACAGCGCGAATCGGTTTAACCATCGCCTATTTAATCTATCAAAAATACAAGGGTAAAAAAAGAACTATCAACCAACAGCGCTACTCCAGAACGCCACCACTATCCCAGGCTTGAATAACAAGCGTCTTTTTACCGCCTACGTTATGAATAGTTCCAACAGGGCGGATATACTGACTATCGTATTGCTGAAGCAAAATTCTTACCGCCTCCTGGTACGATCCGCCCAGCTCAAGCGTGTTAAGAACCGGAAAATCACTGCCGCTGGACCAGATCAATTCGATTCCGGCGCGACGGCTCCAATGCGCCAAAACTTCGCGCAAATCCGCCCCCGCGTACGCGAGCCAGGGCGAAGATGCGGAAAACTGCGTTTGCAAGGGCTTTGGTGTGTGTGCGTCAGATAATTCGTCAACTGCCAGAGGCACAGGATCAACACCCGTCTGTGGCACAGGCAGCGGCATCGCCTCGACTTCTATCGCCTTTTCCACAGACTGCGGCTTGGGCTTGGCAGGCGCGGCTTTAATAAAGGGGGCCACAGCTGGCTTAACAGGCGGGGGCGCACTCTTCTGGATGCTCATTTCCGACGGCGCCAGCGCCGGAGATGCGGGAATGGTCTTTTGCTTTTGCTCGGGCACTTTCTCCGGAATTCGCGCAACCGGCGCAGGCTCCTCCGCCGGGGCCGGGATTAAGGCGCTGGCCTTAGGATCCAGAGGAAACGGATTAATCTTTAATGGTTCAGCAAAAGCAGGAAACGTCAAAGTGGCGCTTAAAAACAACGCGACGGCAATTTTTGAACCGATGGCCATGCTGGAAATGTATGGTGGTTTACAGGCGCGATCAAGTTGAATTTCAGATCCTAGCGCATCTGCGCCAGCGACGCTTCCAAAAACCCGTCCAGGTCACCGTCGAGAACATCCTGCGACTGATTGGTTTCATAGCCCGTGCGCAAATCCTTGACCATTTGATAGGGGTGGAGAACATAAGAGCGAATCTGATGCCCCCAGCCAATATCCGTTTTCTCGGCATTGGCGGCTTCCTGCGCTTCGCGGCGTTTTTGCAATTCTTGCTCATAGAGCTTGGCCTTGAGCAATGCCATCGCATGTGCGCGGTTTTGGTGCTGCGAGCGCTCACTCTGACACGCCGCGACAATGCCGGTGGGAATGTGTGTGATACGCACCGCACTGTCCGTCACGTTGACGTGCTGCCCGCCGGAGCCGCTGGAGCGATAGGTGTCAACGCGGATATCCTTGTCCAGAACCTCTATGTCAAAATTTTCGTCGATGACGGGCGACACCGCAACCGACGCAAAACTCGTATGGCGACGGGCGTTGGAATCGAAGGGGGAAATCCGCACCAACCGATGCACACCACTCTCTGTTTTCAACCATCCATAAGCGTTTTCACCTTCGATACGAACCGTAGCGGATTTAATTCCAGCCTCTTCGCCATCGCTACGTTCCAGCACAGCGGTTTTAAATCCTCGCTGCTCGGCCCAGCGCACATACATCCGCAGAATCATCTGTGCCCAATCCTGCGCCTCCGTCCCCCCTGCACCGGCATTCACCTGCAGATACGCATCGTTGCCATCCGCCTCGCCCGACAGCAAACTTTGCAGCTGCATCTTCGCCGCGATTTTGGCCAGGGATTGTAAATTTGCTTCGGCCTCGGCCAGAATTGACTCATCCCCTTCGGCTTCGGCCAGTTCGATCAGTCCGATATTGTCATTCATGGAATTTTCAATATTTCGCACCGAATCGATTTTCTGCGCCAACCGGTTTTTCTCGCGCATAATGGTCTGCGCCTTGTCTGGCTGGGCCCAAAGGTCGGGGCTTTCGCTTAATGCCGTCAGTTCCGAGAGTTTCTGCAGCGCAACGTCCCAGTCAAAGACGCCTCCTCAGCAATTCCAGCGCGGATCCGATATCCGCAATGATTGCTTGTGTTTCTGCCTTCATCGCACAGACCTTAAACCCTTAAGCTGCGGCCCGCAACTCTGCACTGCGCGCCATGTGCGCGATCACTGCGGCGGTCATGTCCGCGCGCTGCGCCTCCGGCAGACACAGTGACAAAAGATTGCCATCCTGCGCCTGCGCATCCTCAACCACGGTCGCACCCGCAGCCATGATCTCCGCCTGCGTTGCGGCCGGCGCGGATACGCTCAACCCGGCCAGCTTGCCCGCAAACGCAATCAGAACAACACCTTCATAAAAAACAGCAACTGGCTTTTGTGCATCCATGAACCCACCGACAAAGCGTCGCGTATGGGCCGTGAGCTTCAGTTTTTCAGCGCTCCGCGCCCCGCCGGGAATGACCAGCGCATCAAAATCCGCAGCCAGCGCCGTGCTGAGCAGCGAATCAGCGGCAAAATGCAACCCCCAGCCCTGCCCCTTCCAGGCATTGATCAGCCCCTGATCCATGCCGATAATCTGCGGCGCCGCTCCGGCGGCAATCAGGGCGCGCTGCGTGTGGGTGAGGTCATCCTCGTTGAAACCGTTGGCTACCAAGATCGCGATACGCTGACCAGTTAATGGCCGTGTGCCGGATAAAGAGGACGGTTGTGTCAAAGGATGGTTTGCCGCTTGCTTCATGGATTCTTGTCTCCTGATTTCTTATTTTTTGCGATTTTCGTATGGGCCTGAAGAAAACACTGTTTCCGGCCAAAATGTCAAGTGCAACTTTGCTGTGTGTATAACGTTTGAACGATGCTGGTCTTATCTTTACAAAGGCCGGCCAACCGGGGTAAGACAAACAATATCGGATTCATCGCCGATTTGATCTGTTCTTCGTCTCACTTTTCATGGGGATTTCTATGCGCCTGTTTCAAAAATCATCTTTGAAAGCCCTTCGCACCCTGGCTCTGACGTCCAGCGTCCTGGCACTTTCGGGCTGCTCGGTGTTTGAAAGCTACAGTGAAATTAAGACGCTTAACAACACAGCCGCGGTTGGCAGCCCTTTCACCCAGGCGCTGGCGGACGAATACCGCCGATTCGCCAATGAAGAATATTCCAGAATGTTTGACTATCCCGATGCGCTGCATTTTGCGCGCAAGGGTTTGGCCGCTGCCGCAGGCAAGACAGTAATGCCCGAACCTGTGACAGACTGGAACCTCACGGCGGAAAATGCCAAGGAACTGGGCGCGGCGCGCGGTCGCCTGATTGTCATGCTTGACCAGGGCGCGCGTGAAACTGCGCCGGCGCTTGCCGCACGCGCGCAGGCGAGCTTTGATTGCTGGATCGAGCAACAGGAAGAAAACTGGCAAAATGGCGATGTTGCCGCCTGCAAAAGTGCTTTCGCCAAAGCCGTGCAGGAACTTGAGGCCAGCGTGAAAGTTCCGCCGCCGCCTGTGGAAACGGTGGTTCAGCCGCTATCGCCCTTTAATGTTGACGCCACCCGCCCCATGGCTCCGGAAAACGCCATGTATTTGGTGTTCTTTAACTGGAATGCA
>JAKLKY010000001.1:0-40541 GCA_023150415.1 Alphaproteobacteria bacterium
ACCCAAAGGTTTGGTTCCTTAAAAAACCAGACTAAACGTAAACCTACAGGAGAGAAAAATGAAAAAAGTTTTGATTGCGTTCTTTGTATTAGGTCTTTTGGTGCTTGGATCAAATGCTCAAGCTAGCAATGTGCCACCACCCAAAACTTGCACAGGAACGAGCGTGCAAAATTGTCATGCTGTTTGCATTACTCCCGCATGCAGATATTGGGGTCCTGGAACAAAGGTAACATGTACTTACCCCGATGGTCCTTATACTTATACTGTCGAACATACTTGTGGGGACCCGTTGAAAACACCTAAAAAAGAACTGACGCCTATGCCTGGCGAACGTCCTCTTGATGGGGAAAAGAAATAATTTCAGAATTTTGTAATACAGAAGGGGGAGAAATTCTCCCCCTTCTTTTTTATCCTGTTTAAAAATTTGCTGCTACTATCGGCGGATGATTCCCCGTGCGTTACGCCTACGGGCTTCTTGCTGTTAATTTTACTTTATTAATGTAATTAAATTGGGGATTGCATGGAATAAATGTTTTGACAGCATCATTTGACCTTGCTAGATTGTATCATTATTTTATTTATAGGGAAACTGACATGAACAAACCGGATCCAACTAAGCCCCGATCTCGAGGTGGACGCACACTGAAGGTGGCTGTTGCCAGTTTGGTTGTCGCAGCAGGCGGTTTGGTGACGGCATTTTCATACGCCCGCGATCCTGCAAAGGCGGACGCTGGTGATCAGAAAACCAATTACAGGCTCAGTTCGGGAAAACCTCTGATGGGGCCAGGAATTCAGGATGTTCGGGTAACCATCGGTGTAGATCCCCTAACGGGGCAATCCACAGGTTTCAACGTATTTCCGGAGATGGGGGCCAATTATGTTCCGGCCATAGTTGAAATCTTGGGCCCGAATGGCCCTGCCCCGCATTGTGAAATCGTACGCGTCATTTATTCACAAAATATGATTACACGGCAATACGAGATTGAAAGGGTTGAACTTACTTCTTTTTCAACGCAACTTGATTGGCATGAACATGTTCTGGCGGCTTCCCCATTTTCCAATCCTGCCGAAGCCGTGCGGCAAGTCGTGCCAAGAGGTTACGCAAATGATGACGCAGGACAGGCAGACTATGTGCGTCAGATGGGTTCAGCCAATGCCCAAGTTATTTTTATGGATCTTAGCCGTCCCACTTACATACATGATCCAGACACAGGTGAAACGATTTTATCTTTCCAAATACTTACAAATAATGGACAGAAAGCCCTGAAAATTTCAGATCCGCAAATTCCAGATCTGCAAACAGGCATGAATAAAGAAACTCCCCGATCCTATGCGGCGGATGTAATGGGCGTTGGGGGCGCTCTCATCGATAATACACAGATCACCGTGAATACGAATCTTGCGATGCAACAGCAGATTGATGATCCTGCCAAAGATTTTCTGAACGAACGCTTTGAAATAATTGGAGAGGTTTTTGCCTCTATTCCAAATGAACCCTCTTCTTGTCGGGTGGTGCCTGGAACCGCTTTTATGCCGAATATGCGCACCATCTGGCAATTACAAGATGGTTTTAAACCTACAGACGGGGTAAAACCCGTCATGACAGTAGCGGATTGGATTATCCAAAGTGCAAGGCGTTTACATGCACAACAGGAAGAACCAGAGTTGGGGGGCAGCAAACTTCAACTTGGTGGTATTGGAATTTTAAGGGGGCCAAAACCTTAAAAAGGAATGAACTTAATTTCAACAAATCAACACAATAGGGAGAGAAAAATGGAAAAATTGGTACGCATAATTTTTGTTTTGGGGTTGCTGCATTAGTCCCATCTGCGGCTCATGCCAAGGCTGATACAGTGTGTATCGGTGGCGGTGGCACCAGCGTTTATGGATGTCACCAATGTATCGCAAAGAGATGTGCTATTTTAGGTTCTGGGGCGGAAGTTTTATGCACATTTAAGGAAGGCAAAGTAACCGTATGGGTCAGACATTTATGCGGTGGGAAGTTAGAGAAACCAACGCTACAAGATCCACGTCCAAAAACCACACCTCCAAATGATAATAAAACTCCAATTAAAAGAGATATGCCTGGCGAACGTCCTTTTGATATTGAAAAAAAATAGTTTCACAACCTTTATAACATAGAAGGGGAAGAATTTTCTTCCCCTTCTTTTTTTTATCTCTTTACAATGGGGTGCTGCTACCATCCTCCGATGTTTCCCCTCTGGTCTCTTCTCGGTTTTGGTACAGCGTTGGCGTCGGCAGGCATGATGCTGTTGCAAGAACGCTGGCGCGTTGACGGCTATGCGCTGGCCTTCTGGATCAAGGCGACCTGCGTGGCTGTGACCGTGCCGTTTGTGATTCTCTACGGCCTGCCGGATGTGCTGCTGTTCTATGTGTATCTGTTCCTGACCGCGATTCTTTATGCCATCAGCGACGTGGTGTTCTACAGCGGCATCACGAAATCCGATGCCGGGGCGGTGTCGCGGCTGGTGCCCTCGGCTTCGGTGCTGAGTTTCTTGTTATGGTTCATGATTGATCCGGCCTTGCTGGATAAATATTTGCAAGCACCGGTGATTGCCGCGCTGATTTTCATCACACTGTGCCTGTTTTCGTTTTTCGCCCTGCGCCTGAAGAAATGCGTTTTTACAATGGATACGCTGCGGGCCGTATGGTTTGTGATTTTTGCGGCCACAGTGGGGCCGGTGCTGACCAAGATGATCACGCTGCAGGTGGATATGAAACAGGCGATCTACGCCACGGTGTTCTTGCAGGCGGCGATGATGATGGGGCTTTGGCTGGTGTATCTGTTCATCAAAAAGCCGGTGCCTCTGCGGGTGTTTTTCGCGCCCGGCACCGTGCGGCCGGGCATGACGATCGGGCTGGTTGCGGCCACGATGGTGATTTTGAAATTCACCTCGTACTATTTCGTTGATAATCCGGCCTATATCCCGGCCATGATCGCGCTGGATTCCGTCATTATTTTGTTGGTGTACCGCCTGTGGGGCAAGCGGGCGGAGGGGGATATTGCTTCCGGCCTAGGGATTGTTGCCTGCGCCGTGGCGCTGATTATTCTCAAGGCCCAGGTTTAGGCCTAAAATCCCTTTAAAATCCCTATTGACAGGGCACGCGGAGTTTTCTAAATCACTTGCAGAATTTTGACTCTAACGCGAAAAGGGACACACCACATGTCAAAAGAGAAATTCGAGCGGAACAAGCCGCATTGCAATATTGGAACGATTGGTCACGTTGACCACGGCAAGACGACGCTGACGGCGGCGCTGACGAAATATTTCTCGAAGGATTTCAAGGCGTATGACCAGATTGACAAGGCGCCTGAGGAGAAGGCGCGGGGGATTACGATTTCGACCGCACACGTTGAGTATGAGACGGACAACCGTCACTACGCACACGTGGACTGCCCGGGCCATGCGGACTACGTGAAGAACATGATTACGGGCGCGGCGCAGATGGACGGCGCGATTTTGGTGGTGAATGCTGCTGATGGTCCGATGCCGCAGACGCGCGAGCACATTCTGCTCGCCCGCCAGGTTGGCGTTCCGGCACTGGTGGTGTTCATGAACAAGGTGGACATGGTGGATGATCCGGAATTGCTCGAACTCGTTGAGATGGAGATCCGGGACTTGCTGAACAAGTACCAGTTCCCGGGCGACACGACGCCGATCATCAAGGGCTCGGCTTTGGCGGCGCTTGAGGGCAAGAACCCTGAGATCGGGGAGAATGCCTTGAAGGAGCTGATGAAGGCGGTGGATACGTTTATCCCGCAGCCCAAGCGCGATAAGGACAAGCCGTTCTTGATGCCGGTTGAAGACGTGTTCTCGATCTCGGGCCGTGGAACGGTGGTTACGGGCCGCGTCGAGCAGGGCATTGTGAAGGTGGGCGACGAGATTGAGATTGTGGGTCTGCGTCCGACGCAGAAGACGACGATCACGGGCGTTGAGATGTTCCGCAAGCTGTTGGATAGTGGTGAGGCGGGCGACAATATCGGCGCGTTGCTGCGCGGCACGAAGCGTGAGGAAGTGGAGCGCGGACAGGTTCTGTGCGCGCCGGGCTCGATCACGCCGCACACGAAGTTCATTGCCGAGGCTTATATTCTCTCGAAAGAAGAGGGCGGCCGCCATACGCCGTTTTTCGCGAACTACCGCCCGCAGTTTTACTTCCGCACGACGGATGTGACGGGTGAGGTGAAGCTGCCTTCTGGCACCGAGATGGTGATGCCGGGCGATAACGTGGGCGCGCTGGAAGTGACATTGATCGCGCCGATCGCGATGAACGAGGGTCTGCGCTTTGCCATCCGCGAGGGCGGCAGAACTGTGGGCGCTGGTGTCGTCTCCAAGATTGTGGAGTAAGATCACCTGAATATATCAATCGGGGACGGAACTTCGGTTCCGTCCCCTTTTGTTTGTCTGGCGGGCGTGATAAATTGTTTTAAGAATTTTTTCACCATTCCGACAAAGGATCATGGTTATGCGTATTGCTATCTCTTTATTTTGTGCGTCGGTCATACTGTCCGCTTGCGGGGTGATTGAACCTAGCTTCATGCCTGCGGGCTATAAATATCATCAGGAAGAATTCAAGGCGCCGCCCGGTCCGGAGGCGGACGATGTTGGCTATGATTTCACGCCGGAAGCCAACGAAAAGGTGATGCAGGATTGGTATATTCTTGCCCACGATGTCTTTGACAAGCTGGAGCCGCAGGCAGGGCTGAAACCCGGACAGACGATCTATTTGGCCTATGACCGTCCCAATGTTTTTAACGCCAGCTATGATCATGCACTGCGCCAGGTTCTGCGCGAGAAAGGTTATACATTGGCCAAAAGCCCACGATTGGCGAACACAACGATGCGGGCCGAAGCGTATTTGAAGAAAGACAAAGCGATGGGCCGGGATGTAGTGCGCTATAATGACGAGCCGCGCCCGGCTTCCGGGACAAAGCTTTATGAACCGGAAGATAGCCGCACATTCATTTTCGCTCTTGAGACCGAGAATCAGGGCAAGCGTACGGCGCGCGTGGAATCCTTGCGTACGATTCCCGGTTACGGTTATCTGCGCGGCGAAGGACAGCGTGGCCATCCCGTTGATCCTCCGGCACCGCGCTGAGAAGGGATTATTCATGTCGCGTTTCCTGCTTGTTTTATTTGCGTCGTCGGTCTTGGCAGGTTGCAGCATGATTGCTGCGAGTGGCCCCTCCTTAGGCATTTTTCAGACACAAGATGCCAATATGCTGGCGCGCAATACGGCGGCAGCGGATTACATGGTCGACCAGATGCGCAGTTTTGTTGGGATGAGTGATATAATCCGCGCTGCGCCTTTGTCTGATCCACAGGAAAAAAATCTGGCTGCGCCCATCGGCAGTGTTATACCAGAACAGGTCGGGCTGCGTCTGATCCAATTGGGTTATAAGGTAGACCTGCAAGATGTGAGCGATGCGGATAATCCTTCCGGCTTTGAGAATGCGCCCTTTCCTAAAGGCGGACATAACTTCACACTGGGTGGCACATACGAGCACACCCGCAAAGATTTGATGGTGCATCTGCGCCTGATCGATGACCGCAGCGGACGCGTTGTAGCGGCCTTCGATTATGGCTTGCCTTATGACCGCGAAGTAGGCAAGAAATCGTCACCAAAACCCAAGATTTATCGCACTCGTTCCGATTCCATCGATACGCCTGTCGAGACTGAAAGATTGCCACAATAAAAAAGCCCTGCAGTTGCAGGGCTTTTTGTTCGAAATAAAGGGCAATTAAGCGGCCATTGATTCGCTGGTGCGCTTAATAGATTTCCCCAACTGATCATTCAGGGGCTCTGTGCACTCGGTCATAATTTTGACGCTCATTTCCGAGATTTTTGTTGCGCCGTTCATGAAGTCGTCAAAGTTCGCCTGGGCGATTTTGTTTTGCACTTCAGCCCATTCGTTGATGGTTTTGCTGCTCATCGCCTGTTTCATGAATTGCGTTTGACGCTCAGCGGCGTTTTGCGCAATCGAGAGGCTGGTGCGGAAAAGATCTTCGCAGCCTCGTGCGAATGAGTTACAGGACTTCATCACAGCATCAAACTGCTCACGCCCTAAAGCGCTCGCATCTTGTGCCATCTTGTCCATTTTTTCGGATTGTTTATCCATATGGGATCGTGATTGTGCCATGAGATTCTCCATCATCTGAGGGTTGAATGATAATTTAAAGTTGGACGGAAATGCGGCCGTCCAGGCCGTGTTCTGCGCGCTGGCCCGGGCTGTTCGTGCCTGAGATTTGCTATGATTTGCGCGGTTTTTTGCGCCGGCGGATTTTTGCGCAGAATTCGTTTTGCGTGCCTTGCTTTGTGCAGAAGACGGTTTCTTCTGGCGCGTTTTTTGCACGGATGAATTAAGTGACGATGAGGAGCTGGACACAGTAGGATCAGCTTTGCGAACCAATTGTAATTTTGTTGCGGACTTGGCAGCCATGATAGAATTCCTTTTTCAACACTGTTTAATTGCCAGCTTACTTGATAAAAAGCGTAGGAAAAGTGCGCGTTTCACAAAATTTTCCCGGCTTCCTAAAATTAAAAAAACATACCGAAAAATTTTTTTATATATTGGCAGTACTTTCGAGTTTTTTGCACTGCACAATTTCACATTATCAAGGGGGATGTCCCTGCGTCAAGTAATATTTTGCACTGCACAAAAAAGCTTTTTTACTATATCGGAAAACTTCCTTTCGTTGACTATATTGGGGGCTGACAAGTGCTTGTGGCCTATGCTAAAGTTTGGGCAGGACATTGGTCGTCAACCCTGTTCCTGGGGCCGGTCGCGCTGCAGGATCTCCAAGCCAAGGATTTGTGATTCCGCCATGCTTTTTGATATGTCTGCAAACAAGCAATTTCAATGTTTTGTTCCGTTTGTGTGCACGCTAGCGCTTTTTGTCTTTATGATATTTGCTGTGGTTGCGCCTGCCCATGCGGCTCGCGGCAAGGAAAATAATAAATACGCAGCCATGGTCATTGATTCTGAAACAGGGCAGGTGCTGTTCGAACGTAATGGGGATAAGGCAGTATATCCCGCGTCCTTAACCAAGGTTATGACGCTGCTATTATTGTTCGAAGCGCTGGAAGCCGGCCAGGTCCGCCTGAATGATCGCATTCCAGTATCGGCCCATGCTGCGGCGGCGCCGCCTAGTAAATTGGGTCTTCGTGTCGGGAGCACCATCAAGGTCAAGGATGCGATTTATGCCATGGTCACAAAATCGGCCAATGATGTTGCTGTCGCGGTAGGGGAGTTTCTCGGCGGGTCAGAGGCGCGCTTTGCTCAAATCATGACATCGCGGGCCAGACAACTGGGTATGCGAGGGACAACATTCCGCAATGCTTCTGGCCTTCATAACCCTGCGCAGACCACGACAGCACGCGACATGATCGTTCTCGCGCGGACCGTGATTCGGCAATACCCGGATTATTACCGTTATTTCTCAACACAAAATTTTACTTATAATGGACATTCCTATAATAATCATAATCGGCTGATGGGGAAATATCCCGGCATGGATGGGATGAAAACCGGCTATGTGAACGCCTCGGGCTTTAATTTGGTGGCCTCGGCAGTGCGGGATGATAAGCGTTTAATTGCTGTTGTATTTGGCGGGCGCACAGCCAATTCGCGAAATGCGGAAATGCGCAAGATACTTGATGCCTCTTTTGCGCGTATTAACCAGACATCCTCCGGTATTCGTGTTGCATCGGCATCAGAGACCTTCGCCCCGAAACCTGTCGTGCGGGATGTGGTCGATGCCGAGGATATGCCGAATATGGCCATGGTTGAGCATTCTGCAGGGCAAAAGCAGGGCGCTTTAAACCCGATGATCGGGCAGGGTGACTTTGATCCCGGTATGGTCCGGCGGATGAATGCGGGCCTGCTGGCGATTGCTGCGCATCAGGGTATGCAAAAGCAAAATCCTGTTGTGCGGCCAGCACAGCGTCAAACACAACGGAGCCTAGTGACACCCGTTGTCAGCAGTGCATCGGCAAGGGGTTCTAAGGATTGGTCTATTCAAATTGGAGCTTTTAATAGCCGTGTTGCGAGTGAGGAATCAACTGCGCGTGCGCTTGGCAAATTGCCCGCCGTTCTGCGCCACGGACAGCCAGCCGTAGCCCCAATGAAAACCAATAAGGGGTGGCTCTACCGGGCACGCCTGAGCGGCTATACCCAGGCACAGGCCAATGTGGCTTGTCGCTATCTGCGCGACTGTATTCCTGTTGCGCCGATTCGCTGATGACGCAGGGCGAGCAATCGGGGAATGTCTTTTTTATTATTCTGCTTGCTGTGGCTTTGCTTGGGCTTTTGTCAGCCGCTTTAATGCAAGGCTCTGATAGCGGAACATCTAACATTGATGATGAAACTCTTTCCATTCGCGCCTCTGAATTCCAGCGTCATGCCGGCGAATTTGAGCGGGCCGTTGCGGCTTTGCTGCAAAACGGGGTGAGTGAGAGCGATCTGCGGTTCAGTCATGCCGATGCGCCTTCGGAATACGCAGATGCGGGCGCTGCTGATTCGCAACAGGTATTCCATTCCGCGGGCGGAGCTGCAACCTACCGTGACCCGCCCGATAGCATCAACGATGGCAGTACATGGGAATTTTATGGTGGTACGCATATTCCGGGCGTTGGCACCAGCAAGGCGGATCTCGTTGCGGTTCTACCCAATGTCACCGACCAATTCTGTGCTAAGATCAATGCAATGAACGGGCAGGATGCACCTCAGGATACCGGCGGTTCTATCGGTTCAGGGGCAAGCCCCGGCAACTGTGTCTATACGGGCACGGATGGGCGCTTTGGTGCGACACACCAGTTTTTTGATCCGCCGAACACTATGTCTGAGGCCAGTTTCACACAGGATGCGAATTTAAGCGCACCTCAGGCTGCCCTCGAAGCCTGCGTCGTTTGCGCAGCTGACAACAACAACTACGCCTACCATGTTTTATTGGCTCGTTAAAAATGCTGAAATAAGAGCGAACTCACGCGCGCGACCCGCGTTTGTGTCAGGAACAGCCTAAGCCGCAGTGGCCTTTGCGATATCCGTATCGAGGGAGATAACGTCCAGCATTACCCCAGGCTGGCTGGGTGCTTCGCGTGTCCATTGTTCTTTGAACTTATCACTCATAAAGAGCTCCTCCTCTGCAATATAATATAGCACTCTATTGGCAAAGTTTCCAATTATATTTGGTCTTTAATCGACAGCATAAAAGATCTTGATTTAAAACAACTATTTTTGTACATAAAGCCTGTATGACCCCCGCCGCCCGTATCCAAGCCTGTATCGATATTATTGAAAAAATTAATAAAAGCACTATCCCCATGGATTCAACGATTGGGGATTATATGCGCGTACGGCGCTATGTCGGCGCCAAGGACAGAGCCGAAATAGCAGAACGTTGCTATGCCATGATGCGTGCCTGGGGGCGTGTTGGCTGGTGGCTGACACGCACCGGCACGGCGGATACCCCACGTAACCGGGTCATAACATTTCTAATTCTAGGCGAGGGGTGCGATGAAAAGCGCATTGGCCAACTTTTTAACGGCGCCAAGCACAGTCCACAAGAAATTACCGAAGCTGAGCAAGGTTTTATCGCACGCCTTGACGGCTCGCTTGAGCATTCCGAAATGCCAGAAGCCATACGCGTTGAATGTCCGTCAACGCATGAAGAAGTGCTGCGGCAGGTTTTTGGTGCTGATTTTGTGCCCGAAATGGTGGCAATGCTCACGCCCGCGACGCTCGATTTGCGGGTGAATGTGTTTCTTGCCACTCGGGAAAAGGTTCAGGTTTTTCTCAAGGCCGATGGTGTAGAGACAAAAGAAACCCCTGTTTCGCCCTGGGGATTGCGTTGCGCAGGTAAAGCTTATTTGTCGAAAACAAAGGCCTTTCATAAAGGCTGGATTGAGATTCAGGATGAAGGATCACAGCTTATTGCTTGGCTTTGCGACGCACAGCCGGGTATGCAGGTGCTTGATTATTGCGCTGGTGCGGGCGGCAAGACTTTGGCTTTAGCAGCATCCATGATGCGAAAGGGCAGGATTGTGGCGATGGACACCGAAACGCGCCGTCTTGAAAAGGGCCGCGAACGTTTTCGCAAAGCGCAGGTCAGCGATATCATTGAGGTCCGCCCTCTGCTCGAGGAGCGTCATAAAAAATGGCTGCGCCGACAGAAAGAGACCTTCGACCGTGTGCTGGTGGATGTGCCCTGCAGCGGTAGCGGCACCTGGCGCCGTAATCCGGATATGCGCTGGCGGCAGTATGGGCCATCGTTGGAGGAGCTAGTGGCGGTTCAAGCAGATATCTTGGACCGCGTGGCGCATACGCTGAAGCCGGGCGGTAAGCTTATTTATGCCACATGTTCTCTCTTTCCAGCAGAAAACGAGAGCCAGGTAGAGGCTTTCTTGCAACGCCATCCGAATTATCGTCCGGAGCCCTTGCCCGAAGCGATACGCAACGGATCTTATATGCGCTTGACACCCTTGCGGCATGGAACCGATGGTTTTTTTGCTGCGGTTATGGTGAAAGTTTGAGAGAAGAAGGAAAATGAGGGCACAATAATTGTTGTGTGCGCTTGTCATGCCCTATTGCTTTTGCTGCGCGATAATTTCATAGTGATAGCAACTTGAATCTGCAGCAAGGATACTCGCATGCACCGGTTTTTTTCTCTGATCGCGTTGCTTCCTTTTGTTTTGATTAGCACTGCCAGCGCCAGCCCGGATGTCTGGCAGCTCGGGATGCAGGCGCCTGCATCGCCCTCTGCTGAACATTTGCATGATTTTCACAATTTACTACTTTATATTATAACCGGTATTGTCTTTTTTGTTCTTGCTTTGCTGCTGTTTGTTATCATCCGCTTTAACAAGCGCGCCAATCCCGTGCCGGCGAAGTTTTCGCACAATGTTTTGGTGGAAGTCGTCTGGACTGTGATTCCGGTCATCATTTTAATTGTCATCGCCATTCCATCGTTCAAGCTCCTGTATTTCCTTGACCGTACGGCGGAGCCGGAAATGACACTCAAACTTACAGGTTATCAATGGTATTGGGGCTATGAGTATCCGGATCATGGCGGCGTGAATTTCCAGTCCTATATGGTGCCTGCGTCAGACCTCAAACCCGGACAGGTGCGTTTGCTCTCGACGGACAATCCTGTTGTGCTTCCTGTAGACACAAATATCCAGATCCTCTCTACGGCTTCGGATGTTATCCATGCTTGGGCTGTGCCGGCGCTGGGCGTTAAGATCGATGCTATTCCGGGACGTCTGAATGAGACATGGGTAAATATTTCTAAACCTGGAACTTATTTCGGACAGTGTTCGGAGATCTGTGGCAAGGACCATGCGTTCATGCCCATCGAGATCAAGGCCGTGCCAAAGGAAGAATTTAATGCCTGGGTTGTTGCTCAGGGTGGCAGTCTGAGGGCAGCCGTGGAACAGACGTCGGCGCAGCCGCCCGAGACGTCGGAGCAATCCATTGAACAGCCCGCGCAAAAAACAGAATAGAATTGGAAAAGAAATCGAGGTCTTATCATGAACGCAGCTCATCATGCTCATCCAGGTTACGCGAACGATCATCATAGTCATGATCATGGGGCGCCGGGGTTTTTCACCCGCTGGTTCATGTCCACAAACCATAAGGACATCGGTACACTCTATATCATTTTCTCGATTTTTGCTGGTTGTGCAGTTTCTAACCGATGCCGCAGGCGGTCCGAATGGGCATTTGTGGAATATCATCATCACCGCGCACGGTTTGATCATGGTTTTCTTTGTTGTTATGCCAGGGTTGATCGGCGGTTTTGGCAACTGGTTTGTGCCCATCATGATTGGCGCTCCGGATATGGCGTTTCCGCGCCTGAATAACATTTCCTTCTGGTTGCTGGTGCCATCGTTCTTTCTACTTTTCTTTTCCGCTCTGATTGGTGGCGGGGCCGGCACGGGGTGGACAGTCTATCCGCCGCTCTCCAGCACGTTGGGACATCCTGGGCTGTCAGTCGATCTGGCTATATTTTCATTGCATCTGGCTGGGGCAAGCTCAATTTTGGGCGCGGCGAATTTTATTACTACAATTTTTAACATGCGCGCGCCTGGCATGACACTGCATAAAATGCCGTTGTTTGTCTGGGCGATGCTGATTACCGCTTTCTTGCTGGTGTTGGCGGTTCCCGTTTTGGGCGGTGCGATCACCATGTTGCTGACTGACCGCAATTTTGGCACATCTTTCTTCAAGCCCGAGGGCGGTGGCGATCCTCTGCTGTACCAGCATCTATTCTGGTTCTTCGGTCATCCGGAAGTCTACATCATGATTTTGCCCGGTTTCGGCATCATCAGCCAGATTGTCTCGACCTTCTCACGCAAGCCAATCTTTGGTTATCTCGGCATGGCCTATGCAATGGTCGCGATTGGTTTCGTTGGATTCATCGTCTGGGCGCACCATATGTATACCGTAGGCATGGATGTAAATGTGCGCGCGTATTTCACAGCGGCGACGCTGATTATAGCCGTGCCGACGGGGATCAAGATTTTCTCCTGGATTGCCACAATGTGGGGCGGCTCGCTGGATTTCAAGACACCGATGCTCTGGGCGATTGGCTTTATTTTCCTGTTCACTGTAGGCGGCGTGACGGGTGTTGTGCTGGCCAATGGCGGCATGGATATCGCCTTGCATGATACGTATTACGTGGTGGCGCATTTCCATTACGTGCTGTCGCTGGGTGCGGTGTTTGCGCTGTTTGCCGGGTTTTATTACTGGATCGGCAAGATGAGCGGCCGCCAATATCCCGAATGGATGGGGCAGGTGCATTTCTGGCTGACCTTCATCGGTGTGAATGTGACGTTCTTCCCGCAGCATTTCCTGGGCCTGGCCGGGATGCCGCGCCGCTATATCGACTATCCCGATGCGTTGGCAGATTGGAATCGCATCTCGTCTTTCGGCTCCTATATCGCCGCGGCGGCGACAGTCTGGTTCGTGTTCGTAGTGTTCTATACGCTGCTGGCCGGCCGGCGCGTTGGTGGCAATTACTGGAACGTCGCGCAGCAGTCGATGACGCTGGAATGGACGCTGCCCTCCCCGCCGCCGTTCCACCAGTTCGAGATTCAGCCGAAGGTGATGTAAGCGGCGCCAGTACGGCTATCAATACAATTCGACTTTGCTATCGTTTTGTGTTTGTCTTTGGCGCATATTTGTTTAAATTAAGGCATGAGCCAGACAGACACGGCTACAGCTTATATCGCACAGCACGAGCTTCGCCCCTATCTTATACTCCTTAAGCCCAAGGTGATGAGCCTGGTGGTCTTTACCGCTTTTGCCGGGATGGCGGTGGCGCCGGGTTTTTCATCGATGCATCCGTTTTTGGTCGCGGTGACGCTTTTATGCATCGCTGTCAATGCGGGCGCTGCCGGCGCAATCAACATGTGGTACGACCGCGATATTGACGGGCTGATGCGGCGTACCGCTGCGCGACCGATTCCGACGGGAATGATTATGGCCGATGACGGGCTGGGGTTCGGGATTTTTCTATCGCTGCTTTCAGTGATGGTTATGGCGCTGGCGACCAATATTCTGGCCGCGGCATTGCTGGCAGCGGCGAATCTGTTTTACGTGTTTGTGTATACGATCTGGCTCAAGCGCCGTACGCCGCAGAACATCGTCATCGGCGGCGCGGCGGGTGCGTTTCCGCCGCTGATTGGCTGGGCGGCGGTGACGGGGGATATTTCTTTATATCCTTTGATCTTGTTTTCCATCATCTTCTTTTGGACGCCGCCGCATTTCTGGGCGCTGGCGCTATTTGCCTCGGACGATTACAAGCGCGCGGGTATTCCCATGATGCCACTGACGCACGGGACGCGGGCGACGAAAATTCAGATGCTGGCCTATACGCTGGTTTTGCTGCCGCTGACGTTGCTGCCATTCGTCCTGGGGTATGAGGGCATGGCGTACAGTCTGTGCGCCCTTGGCCTCAGCGGTTTTTTCATCTATACGGCTTGGCGCGTATTGCGTGCTGAAGGGCATGGCGCGGCCAAGCGTATGTTTGGCTATTCGATCTTTTATCTGTTTGCTTTATTCCTGGCCGTGGTTATATTTTAAATATGCCGCTGGGGTCCCTTCATCGTCGCAAATTTAAAAGCAACATGATCCTGTTGGCACTGGTTATTGGGTTTGTCGCACTGGTGTTCGCGATCACGATTGTAAAAATGGCGCGCGCGGAAGAGGATGCACAAATCCTTGAAGGTTGCCCCGCGCCGATTTCCGGTGATTTATCGACCGATGCCGTCACATCAAACTGCGATATGTACATGCGCCAAATTGAGTATGGCGACGAACGTGCAAAATTTCGGGAAAACCTTGATAAACGCCGTGAGGACTATGCAAAGCCTCGAGCAGAAGCCTTGAAGAAATATAATAAGGCTTTGGAGGAACGAGATAAGTCAGCAACTAATGATCAGGATGAGAAGTCACCCGATCTTGAGAGTGACGGAGAAAAAGCAAAAGAACAGGAAGACAAGGTTATATCTACGGACGCGCAAGATTCTGAGATGAAATAAGTTTTATAATTTTAGTCTTGTTGTTCTTAACTCAACCCCCGCGCCGCACGCATTCGGATAGATGGTTTGTTTGCTGAGGCGCAGGTTGATGCTTTGCACAACAGGGAAGGTGAAGGCGAAATCCTGAAACTCCTGCAAATAGGTTTCTAGAAGATCGACATGCGGGCGTTGCTCCCAGCTTTTTATGAATTGTGCGATGCGGTCATAATCAAGAAAGCCGCCACTTTTTAGCGCGCTACGATACGTATCGGCATCACAGAATAATTCAGCGCTAACCTCCACAGGCTGAGGCGCTTGGCGCTCATGGGGTAAGAGGCCGATGCGGATATTCACCCGCAGACGGTCGATGAAGATGGAAATGGTGTTCTCAGGCATGCTAGTTTCTGATGATGAAGCTTTCCTCTATCGTCGCTATGACGCAAAACCGGGTAATTGGCAAGAATAATGCGATGCCCTGGCATGTGCCGGAAGACCTCAAACGGTTTAAGGCCCTGACTATGGGTAAGCCGATGATCATGGGCCGCAAATGTTTTGAATCCTTGCCAGGCATTCTCCCCGGCAGGCCGCATATTGTGGTCAGCCGAACCTCTCCCAGAAATACAACAACTAACAATAAAGTGCATTATGTAAAATCAATTAGGGAGGGAATTAATCTAGGGAAGGGTATGGCCCGAGAAAGTGGTGCGGATGAAGTTTTTATCATCGGCGGCGGGGAGATTTACGCGCAGACAATGGGTATGATCGACAGACTTTATCTGACGCTCCTTCACGAAGAGTATGAAGGCGATACGTTCTTCCCTGCGTTCGATTGGGCAGCATGGAAAGTTTTATTGGAGCAGAAAGAAGAGCAATACAGCTTTTTCATTCTGCAAAAATCAACGCATTGATAATTGGGTATCAATGCGGTCAAGTGTTTCGGTGGAGGGAACCCATTGTAAAATCATGCCTGCTCTTGTAACCGGGGGTGTAGGGCCTTCGGTGTTGAGAAAAAGCTTAATGTCATCAATATTAAAACCAGAGATAACACCAAGCGCTAATGTACGTTCCTGGTCCTCAGAATGAACCACAATTTTTCTCAATTGTGGATTATCAACCATAAAAATCCCAATTATGCGCTTTATTTTTTGTGGATTTGCTGACCTTATAGTTCTTTCATCAATGCCGTCCCGAATTATATATTGCTCGGCGATACCCTTTAGGCCCGCTGCTTTTTCAAAGGCAAGCGCGGGACTTTTTGTTGCCGTTATGTGATTGTAGTAAAAGCCTCGAGCGGCTCTAAAAATTCTTGCAAGCATTCTTTATTTTACATACAATATAAAAATTTATCAAATTTAAAATAATATAATCAATTGTAACAAAATTTTTGTTTTGGGGCGCGAAGGATAAAAAAAGCCGTTATCCCTGCGGTTTGCGGAGCAACGCGGAGCTAGCTTAAACGGCGGGAATGGCGGTTGCTGTATATTCTTAGCTACAATCAATCTTTTGCACCATCTCCTGAAAATACTTCGTATCCGGCCGTCCGGCGTCGCCTTCCGCGCGTATAGTGGCATTCAGAGGAATAGCGCCCAGGAACGGCACGCCGATTTCTTTTGCTTCGGCCTGCGCGCCGCCATGGCCGAACACATCATCGCGATGGCCGCAGGCGGGGCAGTGATAGAAGGACATATTTTCTACAATTCCTAAAATCGAGACGTTTAGTTTTTGGAACATCTGCACGGCCTTGCGGGCGTCAATGAGTGCGATGTCTTGCGGCGTTGAAACAATCACAGCGCCCGTCAACGGGACTTTCTGCGCCAGGGTCAATTGCGCGTCGCCGGTGCCGGGGGGCAAGTCGATAATCATGATGTCGCAGCCAGTCCAATCGACATCGCGCAATAATTGATAGACTGCCGTTTGCACCATCGGCCCGCGCCAGATCAGGGCCTGATCGGTATCCATCAGAAAGCCGATGGACATCACGGCCATGCCGTGCGCCTGCAGGGGAATGATTTGGTCCTTTTGGTTACGCTCCGGCTTTTGCCCCTCCAGCCCCATCATTTTCGGAATCGAGGGACCGTAGATATCGGCATCGAGCAGCCCGACCTTGTGCCCAGCCTGTGCCAGTGCCGCGGCCAGATTGACGGAAACGGTTGATTTTCCCACGCCGCCCTTGCCCGAGGCCACAGCGATGATGTGTTTGACCGGCAGGATCAGCGGCGGGTTTTTGTTTATGCCGTGCGGATCGGGCAGTTTTCGCTCCGCGTTCAGGATTACCGTGGCTTTGCGTTGGCCAGCCAGCGCGGCAATTACGCGCTCCGCTTGCTGCCGTAGGGGCTCAAGCGCTGGCGCGCGGGCGGCATCGACTCCCAGAATGACGATCGCTTCGCCTGGTACTGGGGTTTGAATATCGGCAATCCAGTCAACGATCGAACGGCCGGTAGCCGGGTCGATCACCGCTTGTAGGGCCGTACGAATTTTTTCGCGTTCATCCATTGCTTTCTCAAGCGAAAGAGATATTGTTATCCAGGTAACAAATCAAACAGATTCATCAATCATGTCTTCGCAAGACGGCGATCGCAATAAGCGCAAAAATCCCTGGGCACGGCCCGGCGATGACAATCGTGGCTCTTCCGGCCCGTCCTGGGGCGGTGGTGGTACGCCGCCGCCGGATATGGAGGAGTGGATCCGTCGCGCGCAGGATAATTTCCGCAGTGTCATCCCCGGTGGGCCGATGCGCACAGGGCAGCTCGTTTTGATCGCTGCGGTCACTGTTTTGGCCCTATGGGCCGCCAGCGGTTTTTACACCGTTGAACCGGGTGAAAACGCTGTTGTTCAACGCTTCGGCGCCTGGGCCTATACACGCGATCAGGAGGGTCTGGCCTATCGCTGGCCGTCGCCTATAGAATCCATCACAAAGGTAAAGGTCAACGAAATTCGCAAACTGACGATCGGATTTAACCGTGATAGCAGCCGTGATCTTATAGCACGCCAGAATCTGCCGGAGGAGAGTTTGATGCTGACGGCAGATCGCAATATTGTTGATCTGAATTTGACTATCCAATGGAACATCAAATCCGCTGAAGACTTCCTGTTCAATATCCAGGATCAGGAAAACACAATTAAGAAAGTTGCAGAAAGTGCCATTCGCGAAGTTGTTGGCCAGACAGAAATGTTTCCTGTTATCACGAACCGTCGCAAGGAAGTGGCTGATCGCACTAAGCAAATCTTGCAAGAGAATCTTGATGAATACCGCTCTGGCGTGAACATTACCGAAGTGCTGATCGATCGTGCCGAAGTGCATCCTGAGGTGCAAAACGCATTTCAGGACGTGCAGTCGGCCAAGCAGGATGCTGAAAACTATCAGAACGAGGCCGGTGCCTATCGTGAGAAAATCATTCCCAACGCGCGCGGACAGGCGATTAAAATTACAGAACAGGCGCAAGCCTATAAGCAAGCGAATGTGACGCGCGCGCAAGGCGATGCCCAGCGCTTTACAGCGGTTTACGAGGCATATCAGGGTGGGCAGGATGTAACCCGGGAGCGCCTTTATATCGAAACGATGGAAGATATTCTGGGCAACGCGCAGAAAATAATTCTCGACGGTAAAAGCGGATCTGGTGCAGTTCCATATCTACCGCTTGATGGTTTGCGTGCGCGCGGAAAACCACAAGCGCCGGAGTCTGGTAATTCTTTAACGGGGGGACAGCCATGAATCCGCGTTTAGCGCCCGTGATCATCGCCTTTTTAGTTGTCGTGATTTTGCTCATGCAGGCGGTCTTTGTCGTCGATCAGCGCAGCCAGGCAATCGTCTTGCAGTTGGGTGAGCCTGTTGGGAATCTCTCACAAAAGGATAGTTTTATCAAAGAACCTGGCCTGCATTTCAAACTGCCTTTTATTCAATCCGTGCGCTATTTTGATCGCCGGGTTCTGCCCGTTGATCCGCCCCCTGAACAAGTTGTTATTTCTGGAATGGCACGAAGCGCCAGCCCCAAGGCTTTGTCGGTTCCAGCGCCTGTCGCCCCGGTTGATATTGTTTCTGAGAATGTAGGCGGCGAGCCTATAATCGTTGATACTTTCGCGCGCTATAAAATCACTGATCCGCTGCAATTCATGAAAACGCTGCGTACGATTACCAATGCCGATGACAGGCTGGAATCCATTCTAAACAACGCTACGCGCAGTGTTTTGGGTCAGACGACTTTGAAAACGCTGCTCTCACCGGAACGTGGGCGCGTGATGAATGAGATTAAGACGCGCGTCAACGATACGATTGAACAAGCGCGGCTAGGCATTGAGATTGTTGATGTGCGGATTGTGCGCGCGGATTTGACGGCTGATCTGCGTACATCTACCGTGCGTCGAATGATCTCGGAATTGCAGGAGCGTGCCACGCAAACTCGGGCCATGGGTGAGGAACGTGCTTTGCAAATCCGCGCAGAGGCTGAGCGTGAGCGCGATGTTATTCTGGCCGAAGCGCGGAGCAAGGCTGAGATTTTGAAGGGTGAGGGCGACCAGGAAGCAATTACGATTTATACCAAAGCGTTCAATCGCGATCCCTCTTTTTATGCTTTCTGGCGAACAATGGAAGCCTATCGAAATACGCTGAGTGATCCGGACACACAGCTTATTCTTTCACCCGATAGTGGATTTTTGCGTTATCTCAACCAGCAGCCGTAGTTTCATAAGGAACATCCATGTCACAGCATGAACAAACAAATTCCAGAACTCTGCGTGTCTTCTTATATGCGATGACGCTCAGCCTGGGCGCGGCTTTTACATTCTCTGCACTCATTACGCCGCACCATGCACAGGCTGAGCCGCCGGTGGTGCAAAAGCCGCAGATCGCAGAAACAGGCTTTGCTGACATGGTTCAAAATCTGCTGCCTGCGGTGGTGAATATTTCCTCGACACAGAAAGTCCAGGAATCGGACATGCAGTTGCCGGAGATGCCTCAATTTCCGCCCGGATCTCCTTTTGAGGATTTCTTTGAAGAATTTATGGGCCGTCGCCGCGATGGCGGGCCGATGCCACCGCAAACTTCGCTGGGATCAGGTTTTGTCGTTGATGCAGCAAACGGCTATATCATCACGAATAATCATGTTGTGCAGGATGCTGAAAGTGTGCGCGTCACGTTCCATGATGATGAGACTGTCAATGCCGAAGTGATTGGCATTGATGAAAAAACAGACATTGCTGTTTTAAAGGTCAAAACAGAGAAGAAACTCACCGAAGTTCATTTCGGCGACAGCGATATTTTGCGTGTGGGCGATTGGGTCGTAGCGATCGGCAATCCGTTTGGGCTGGGCGGTACGGTGACGGCGGGGATTGTTTCTGCGCGCCAGCGCGATATTCAATCTGGGCCCTATGATGATTTCATTCAAACCGATGCCTCGATTAACCGCGGCAATTCGGGCGGGCCGATGTTTAACCTGAAGGGCGAGGTCATCGGGATTAACACGGCGATTTTTTCACCTTCTGGCGGCTCGGTGGGGATTGGCTTTGCCATTCCCTCTGCCCTTGCGAAGCCAGTTGTCGAGCAAATCATCAAGTTCGGCCGCACGCGCCGTGGGTGGCTTGGTGTGCGTATTCAAAGCGTAACACCTGACATTGCCGAAAGTCTTAAGCTCAAGCAAGCGCAAGGGGCGATGGTCGCGGAAGTGACCAAGGGTGGCCCGGCGGAAGCGGCCGGATTGCGCGTTGGTGATATTATTCTCTCCTTTAATGGCCATCCGATTCATCAGATGCGCGAATTACCACGCCTTGTGGCGGAGACGCCTATTGGCTCTAAGGGCAAGCTTAAATACTGGCGCGAGGGCAAGGAGATGGAAACAACCCTGACCGTTGGCGAGTTGGAAAAAGCCGAAGGCGATGGGCTGATCGCGCAAAAGGATCCGAGCGGAAGCAAGGATCAGGGAACAGTTTTAGAAGGCTTTGGCATGACGGTTTCCAGCATCAATGGCGCTTTGCGTGAGGCCTTTAATATTGCTCCCAATATAAACGGCATCGTTGTCACCGCTGTTGAACCCGGCAAGGAAGCTGAGCTTAAGGGCTTGATCGAAGGCGATGTAATTGTTGAAGTCAATCAACAGCCCGTTGCCAGCGCTGCACAGTTTAAACAAATTGTGGTCGAAGCGAAGAAGGCCAATCGTGGTTCCGTGTTGTTGTTGCTCAACCATGAGGGCGAAGTTCGCTTTGTGGCGTTGAAGATTCAGTGATTGGTGAATGGGTGACAGGTGGCGACTTTTAATATGGGGGAAGTTGTCACCGTCACCCTTCTTCTCGGTCCCACAGCCAGCGGAAAATCAGCGCGCGCGCTGGAACTGGCCGCGCAAAGAAACGGCGTGATTATCAATGCGGATGCGCTGCAGCTTTATCAAGATCTTCCCATTTTAACGGCACGGCCTGCGGCTTCCGAACAGGCGCTAGCACCCCACAAACTCTATGGTTTTCTCAAAGCGCATGAAACAAGCTCTGCTGCATTATGGCGTAGCTGGGCGATGGCGGAGATTGAGCGCGCACATGCGGCGGGCCAGCATCCGATTGTTGTCGGCGGCACGGGGTTTTATTTCAAAGCGCTGACCGAAGGTTTGTCGCCGATGCCGGATGTGCCTGATGCGATCCGCAGTGAAACCATCACTTTGCAGTCAGCACTTGGCAATCCCGCGTTTCATAAGGCGTTGGCGCAGCGCGATGCTGTAATAGCGGCGCGGCTGGATCCGAACGACACACAGCGCCTGGTGCGCGCGTGGGAGGTTCTGGCAGCCACAGGGCAGAGCCTAGCGTATTGGCAATCCCTGCCCAAGGATGGACCACCGCCGCACTGGGAATTCAAAACCGAGATTATCATGCCGCCGCGCGAGGAACTTTATCAGCGCTGTGATGCGCGTTTTTTGCACATGCTGGAGATGGGCGCGTTAGACGAGGTAGCGCAGTTCAAGGCGCGGATTGATGCGGGGGGTGTCGCGCCAGACGCACCGCCGACGCGGGCGTTGGGTTATCACACGTTGGCCGCATATCTGGCCGGGGCGCTGTCTTTAGAGGACGCGGTCATCCAGGCACAAACCCAGACCCGCCAATATGCCAAACGGCAAATGACGTGGATCCGGACGCAAGTCCGATAGAGATGACAACACTATTCCTGTGTGTGTAGTATGACGCATGGACCCCATCTATTTTCCCGGCTCGCTTGGGCATAAGCTGGCGGCGCGGCTGGATGCGCCGCAAGGCGATGTGAAGGCCTATGCCCTGTTTGCCCATTGCTTCAGCGCCAGCAAGGATATGTTAGCGGCATCGCGCATCGCCCGCGCGTTGACCGAACGTGGCATTGCCGTACTGCGTTTTGATTTCACCGGGCTGGGCGCCAGCGAGGGGGATTTCTCCAACACCAACTTCACGACGAATGTGCAAGATCTTGTCCGCGCGGCGGATTATCTGCGCGCGCATTGGCAGGCGCCGAAAATCCTGATTGGTCATTCCCTGGGCGGGATTGCCGTGCTGGCGGCGGCTCATGAAATTCCTGAATCGCGCGCAGTGGCCACGATCGGTGCGCCGGCGGATGCGGCCCATGTCACGCATCATTTCGCGGGCAAGGAAGATGAAATCCGCGAGAAGGGCGAGGCCGAAGTTTCGCTGGGCGGGCGGCCCTTTAAAATACGGCGTCAATTTCTGGATGATGTTACTACGCAGAATATGGAGGACCATATCCGCAATCTGAAACGTGCCTTGCTTATTCTCCACGGACCACGGGATCAAACCGTTGGAATTGAAAACGCTGAGATTATCTTTCGCCTTGCAAAGCACCCGCGCAGTTTTATCTCGCTGGATGATGCGGATCATCTGCTGACCCGCAAGGACGACGCGCAATATGTGGCGGAAGTCATCGCCGCCTGGGCCAGTCGCTATGTGGAGGATGCATTATGAGCCCATTTTCAATGCCGCTTTACACCGACAAGGATTGCGATCTGTCTTTGATTCAAAACGGTGTCGTAGCGTTGATCGGCTATGGGTCGCAGGGGCGTTCGCACGCGTTGAACTTGAAAGACAGCGGCGTGAATGTGGTGGTCGGCCTGCGCGCGGATTCATCGACGCGCGCGCAGGCGCAAAGCGACGGATTTAAAGTAATGGAACCCGCTATAGCGGCGGCACAGGCGGATGTGGTGATGATGCTGACGCCCGATGAAAACCAGCCCGAAATTTACCGCGATCATTTGGCCGCGAACATAAAGCAAGGTGCGGTGCTGGGCTTCGCGCACGGGCTTGCGATCCATTATGGCTTGCTAAAGCCGCGTGCGGATCTGGATGTATTCATGGTCGCGCCGAAGGCAATCGGTCCTGCGGTGCGCGCCGAATATGTGGCCGGGCGCGGGCCGGCGGGGTTGATTGCCATCCATCAAAATGCCTCGGGGCGGGCGCGGGATCTGGCGCTGTCCTACGCGGCGGCACTTGGGTGCGGGCGCACGGGGATTTTTGAAACGAGTTTCAAGATCGAGTGTGAGGGCGATTTGTTCGGCGAGCAGGCCGTTCTGTGCGGCCCCTTGCCGCGCTTGATCACAGCGGCTTATGAAACGCTGGTCGAGGCCGGATACCCGCCCGAGATTGCCTATTTCGAATGCGTGCATGAGGTGAAGCTGGTGGTGGATCTGATTTATGCGCGCGGGATTGCCGGGATGCGTGACATGATTTCTAACACGGCGGAATTCGGCGCCTATCGCGCGGAGGAGCGGATCATCCCGCCTTCCGTGAAAGCTGCGATGAAAACCATTCTGGATGAAATACAAAGCGGCGCGTTTGTGAAGGATTTTCTGGGTGGCAATAAAGAAGGGCTGGCACGTTTGCCTGATTTGCGCGTCCGCGCCGCGGCGCATCCGATGGAGGATGTGGGTGCAGCGATTAGAAAATTGGTTCTGAAAAGTGCTTCATAGCTCTGAAAATACGCGCAAGGACAACATCCTCAAGGGCGTGGTGCATATGTGTACGGCATGTTTTTTGTTCACGTTCATGTATGGGCTGAACAAGATGCTGGCGGGGCAGCATCACGTAGTGGAGATTGCGTTTTACCGGAACATGCTGTCGATGGTATTTTTTTTGTCCTATGTTGTGTTTCGAGGCCGGTATGAATTGCTGAAGACTCAGATGCCGGGACCGATGGCGCTGCGCGTGATCATCGGCACGACCGGCCTCTTCCTCACATTCTGGGCGACGCAGCTGCTGCCGCTCAGCAATGCGACAGTTTTGTTTTTCGCATCTACCTTGATGATTCCCCTTCTTGCGATTGTGTTTCTGAAGGAGAAGATCGGCTGGAATCGTTGGGCTGCCATTATCGTCGGCTTGGCCGGTGTGATTGTCGCGGCACAGCCCAGCGCGGAAGTCACAATACTTGGCATTCTGGTGGCTCTGGGCGCGGCCTGCGCGCATGCGGGGATTCAAATTCTATTACGCCTGATGCGCAGTGAAAATCCGCTAACCATTACCTTTTATTTCTTTCTGGGCGGGGCGGTGGTGTCCGGACTGCTGTTGCCGTGGTTCGCGCATTGGCCAACGCGAGAGAGTTTCTTGATTTTGATGGCGATCGGGCTGGTCGGTGGTGCGGGGCAATATTTCCTAACCTCTGCATTCCAGTTGGCACCAGCGTCCTTATTGGCGCCGTTCAATTATACGGGGCTTATCTGGGCGACGCTGCTGGATATCATGATGTGGGGCATTCTGCCCGGCTGGCCGGTTTATGCGGGCGCGGCCCTGATTATCAGCGCACAGCTTTATATCCTGCATCGTGAACGTGTGCACGGCAAGCGCACGACGCCAGATGAATTACTGGAGCTGTAATCCTGTTGTGGCGGTGTAGAGGCCAATCGGCTCGTCCGTGCAATCGTCGATTACATGGAATAGACCGTCCTTGCCACTTTTTTTCGTGATGCCATAGGCGTAATCGACGAAGGCGGCGACATGGCGTTTTTCACGGCCCGAGAGGCGGCGAAAACCGGGGCCGACCTCGAGGACGGGAACACCGTCCTCGACATCCTGATCGGTAATAATTTTGGCATCGTACATCGCGTCGAGTACCGCTTTGGCGCTGCCGCGCGCGGCGATCCAATCCTGTGGCTGCCATTTGTCCTTTTCCCATTGTTGATTATTGGGGTAAGTGGGGTGGTCGAGCAGGCGGCGCTCGAAATCCAGCTCCTCAAAATGCCACGGCCACCAGCCCAGCGGCCAGGGCTTGGGCGAGGCTTGGGCTGAAAAAGGGATAAAAGTGAACAAAAACAAGATTATAAATATGTTACGCATCGATGGTTCCTGACTGTATTCTAAGATGATCTTAACTGTTTTTGCTGTATAATGGAATCATGATTAGCGCTATGAATACCGCTTTATCCGGCCTGTATGCCGCCACCCAGAAGGTTAATCAGGCGGCAAACCGCATTGTCCAGGTGGGAACGGATATTCCCGGCGCTGATGAAATCGACCTGACGGCAGAGGCCGTCAACCTGAAAATCGGCGAATTGAGCTATAAGGCCAATGTCGCGACCCTACGCACCGCAGAAGAAATGAGCGACGAGCTGCTGCGGATTTTTGATAAGCGGGTTTAGTAGGGGACTGGCGCAGGAATATTCTGCGGTATACTCTTATTAATTTGACACATTTTTTCAATAAAGCGCCTCAAAGTTTCTTCCCGTGCGATTTTTATTTTATCGCTGATGTCGCTAATGAAGGATGTCACTATGCCAAAGTGGGGGTCGTCGGTTGCTAATATAGACCCTCCTTCATTTTCCAGAGGATGAGAAAGAGCAATGGATCTAAATATAATTCCATCAAAACCCTCATATTGATCGCAGCGTATGATGAATATTGCATTATCCAATTCACGGACTTCTATCCGGGCTTCCACGGCATACGGATCTTCTTCCTTGCTTGGGATATAGTCGGTCGAGAGGAGGCGTCCCCTCGTATATATAAATTGTGCAAGCTCATTAAATAATGCAGATGTGATTTCCATGTCCCTGTTCTTTCAATTTTATGAAGGTCTTTATACAGGACTATTATTCATTGTCAATAATTATAAAAGATAATGCCTAATTTATGTGCATATCTTTGATGCAGACAAAGCCATCCGCGGCGGCAACGATAATTTCACGCGAGGGGCGCAGAGCGACGGTGCCGGGTCTGAGGTTATGCGGTTCGGCCCATGTATCCAGATGATAGATGACATATTGCACGCCCTCGACCCACGCCAGGCACCCGTAACGACCAAAGGCGCGGGCGATGGCGTCGATGCGGGCGATGGGCTGCGTCCAGTTCAGCGTGCGCAGAGCGTCATCCGGCGGGGGGAAAAGGCTGGCTTTGGTTTCGTCTTGCGCTGTGGCGTGGGTCCAGAAACTGGATAAATCGTCAAAAATTCGCGCCAGCAGAGGCGGTGACGCCAAGGTGATGCGCGCGCTATACGTCTCGACCGTTTCACGCGAATGCAACGGCAAAGACTGCTGTGCCAGAATATCGCCAGCATCGATGCGCGGCGCTAATTTATGGACCGTAAAACCCGCCGCCTCAGGGTGATTGAGCAGAATATGCGGCACGGGCATAAGGCCCCGCCCAGCGGGCAGCAGGCTGGGGTGCAGGTTGAGGCCATAGGCGCGGCGTTCATCAATCGGCGGAATTTTAAACGGGTAGCCCGCACACAGGAAAACCTGTGCGCCCTGATCCTGCCAATTCGCGATATCGGCAGGCTGTGGCGCATGTTCAAAGACAGGGATGCTTAACTCCGCGCCCAAAGCCATAACCTCGCGGTTAAAATTAAACACATTGTCGCAAGGAAAGGTGAACAACGCGCGCAGATGATGCCCCTGCGCAATCAGATGTCGCGCATTTGCCAATGTCAGGTCATAGCCAAAAAATACGAAATCCATGAAGCATTCTACTGTAATTCGTTCAGCTTTTGCACCGCTTCATCATAGTCCCAATCCGCGCCGACGAATTTTCCAGCGAGGTTGTGTTGCTTGTCGATGATCCATGTTTCAGGCAATCGGTAGCTCTGGAAGAGGTCACGCGTGACTTTTTGATCCTCATCCAGCGCGACAAAAACATTTGCACGTGCGTAAATATTCTTCTGTGATCGCAAGAATTTATCAATGCTTTCAAGATCGATATCTGAAGACAGGGCAATAAGCACAGCATCTTTTTGAAACGCATCGGCTAGTTTTATAAGTTGAGGAAATTCTTTCACGCAGGGCGCGCACCAGCTGGCCCAGAAATTCAGAATGATGATCTTGCCTTTGAAATCGCTGGCGCGGTGGGTGCGGCCATCGGGCGTCTTGAATGAAAATTCTGGCATGGGTTGGGGTGAAACAGCGTTGCCGTGTTGGGTGGTAGGCATTGTTGCTGGTAAAGGTGTGGTGAACTGCAAAGCCCATGTGATGCCATAGCCCGCGCCGATTAAAACCAGAAGAAGAAGCGTGTTACGCAGCATAGCCGGGTTCCTTTCTGCGCCACAGGTAAAATATGACAGCACTTTGCAAGACGCAAAAAACCGCAAGCGCGGTGGCGATGCCCGTGATGAAGCCGTAACTATGCAATCCCACACCCAACAAATTCACACCGAACCACGCCAGCGCCACGACAACATTTAAAAAGGCTATTCCCGCACTATAGCTGCGGGCCGAGAGTTTCAAGCCCATTCGTCCGTGCTGGAGCCAGATGATCCATAAAACAATCAGCAGCGCGCCGTTTTCTTTCGGGTCCCAGCCCCAGAAGCGTCCCCAGGACTGATCGGCCCAGATGCCGCCTAAAGCTGTGCCGATTGCTGTTAACAGCAACGCTGTCAGGGACAGACGGTGCATCAATGTCTCAAGTCCGGGCTGACGCCGCCATAAAACCGCATGCGCCACCAAAGCGGCGAGAATGCACAGGCCATAGCCTGCCGTGATAACCAAAACATGCACCGTCAGCCAGAAATGCGTATTCAGCACGGCGCTCAGCGTGTCCAGGCTCTCCCCGTCTTGTACCAAGGAAGGGGCGACGAGGAGCAGGAGGGCAGCGCTGAGACTGCCGACACAGGCCGGCAGGAAACGTCGTGTGCGCCAGCTGAGAATGCCGCCGATGGCTACGCAGATGAGGGCGACAAACAGCAGAGATTCATAGAGCGTACCCACCGGCGGACGGGCAAGGATCGCAATCCGCGTTCCCAAGGCAATGACATGCAGCGCCAGCCCACCCGCGATCAGCCCGCCCACCAGCCAGCCGCGCCGTACCATGAGAGGCAGGAGCGCACCCAGTGTGTAGAAGAGAATCGTAATCGGATAAAGATTGGTGGCGCCGTAAAGACGTTCCAGATCGAAGCGCCAGCCCAGCATGCGCATGTCGGGATGCGCGCCTATCATACCACGGGCCGCGGCTGTTGCTAAATGCCATGCGGTTTCATCCTGCTGGCGCCAGGCGGCGGTCATATTAGCAAAGTTTTCAAGATAATCTGCCTGCTGCGGACCGCCATGACCTTCGCGCAGCAGCGCCCACGGGCTGAACCAATCCTGCCCTGCACGGTCCCATGCGCCCGGAATGATACGCAAAAGTTTGCTGTTCTCGCCGCCCAGCTGAATTTCCCGCAGCGCAAAGGCCGCCGTGGCGATTGTCCATTCACGGGCGTTGTAATTCTCCGGGTTTTCACCCTTGCGACGGATGATGGATTTCAGAGATTTCTCTAACTCTGGCTGAAGTGTGATTGCGCTGCGATAGGTGATAAAATCACCTTTTGGCTTGCGAAAACCCTGCGGCCATTCGATGTCCAGCGGCAGCAGAAGGGAAAAACTGCGCAGGATTTGCGCCAGTTCGTCGGCGTTGGCTGCCAAGCCCAGCAGGGCGTTTTCCTGGTCGCTGCGGGTCTCTTCTGGCTTTATAATGATTTCGCTGATTTTATGGCGGTTGTTAAAGAGAATATCTTCAAGCTCTTGAAATGAAAACAGCCGCTGGTCTTCAGGCAAGTTGAGTTGTAGGCGTAACGTTTTATCCCTTACACCCAGAATGGGAATTTCCATGGCCTGCGCGGGGTTGAACAATAACGCCGCCATCAGCATCAAGGGCTGGGTGTCCGGTTGCTCGCCTTGTGCCCAGCGGTCAACCATAATATCCGCGAACCGCGCCATAGGCTTGATCCGCCCTTCATGCAAGACAGGCAGCGCGCCGAAATCGCCCGTATCCTGAATAGCCGCCCGTGCGGGATGGCATAGGATGAGGAGTGCGAGCAAAAGCGCAAGAAATCTCATAACCGGACCTTGCTTCTTGGTTGCAGATAGATATGCAGCAACAGACCAACGGCCATGATCGCGGTGCCAAGATAGGGGAAAATCCGGCCCTTATTATGCACGACTGATAATATGCTGGCGGTGCCTTGCGGGCCTTGCTCGAAAGAGGATTGATAGAATGTGTAGCCCCGGTAATGCAGCGGCGCGTTCATTGAAATGCGGGCGGGGAGTTTCAAAACGCCATCTTCCACCACCACATCCGAGCTATAGCCGCTGGCCTGATCCGTGCCGGGATAGACTTCTTTGGTGAATTTATCCAAACGTATGGAAAAAGGCAGCGCGCTTTGCTCCTTACCGAACATCAGCTTGAACGCGCGTCCTCCTGCATTCACCGCGATGGGTTTGGGCATTCCATCAAAGGCAATGTAATCTCCATTTTGATTGCGCTTTGCAGCGTCGATGCGCAGGGTGATGCCGCTGATATTCGCTTCGGGTTCTTTTTCCGGGGGCTTGTCTTGTAGCATCATGAATTGGCCCATGGATTTAAAATTCTTGGCGTCGTCCGTCGGGCGGCGTTCAATAGCGCAGTTCATGCATCGCTTGAGGATGGTGAGCGAAAAGGGTAAATCTTCAATTTTTTTCTTGGGCGCAAGATCTTTAAACGCAACGGTGCGGATCAAGTCATCATGCGCAAAGATGAATAGGGCGCGCTTGTGATAGTCGTAGATATAGGGGCTGGATTGTCCTTGCGCAATGACCATGAAATGTTCGCGCGCACTGAGCGCTGTCACCAGGCCGCCAATCATAAGCACCAGCGCGCCCAGATGTGCAAGAACGATCCCGGTTTTGCCTTTTTGCCACGGGCTGGCGAAAAGGAATTTTATCAGCAACGACATGCAGAATACGCCCAGCAGCGTATAGCCACCCGGCAGCGGCACCGGTCCGATCCAGGTGATGAAGGCGCTAAAGAACATCTCTTGCGCCGCGTACAGGCCCAACCAGCGCTGCGCCAGCGTCCCGGCAATCAGGTTCAGCATCAGCAGAGGCAGGAGATAGAACACAATATCCGCACGGCCCAACCGCAGCAGAGTTTTATGAAGATAGGACCATGTAAGGAATTCGCGCATCAGGCGGCCTGTTCCAGCAATCCTTCACGGCGGAGCAGAGCCTGCGGGTCGGCATCGCGGCCCCGAAAGCGGCGGTAGAGAATGGCGGGATGCTCGCTGCCGCCGCGGGCGAGGATCTCGCGTTTATAAGCCTCGGCGACACTGCTATCGTACAAGCCGCGTTCGAGGAAAAATTCGAACGTATCGGCGTCTAAAACCTCGGCCCATTTGTACGAGTAATATCCGGCCGCGTAACCGCCCGCGAAAATATGGCTGAAGGAGGCGGAGAACGGCCCGCCCAGTCGGGGAAACAGCGCAACATCTTTCATGATGGAATCTTCAAATGCACCGACATCCTGCTCGGCGGATTGCAGAAAGGTTTCAACGCGGCGGCTGTGCCACGCCATGTCCAGCAGCGCAAAACTGACCTGCCGCAATCCGGCCCAGCCGCCCATGTAGTTTTTCGCTGCGCGCAGCTTGTCGATCAGATCCTGCGGAATCTTTGCGCCCGTCTGGTAATGGCCGGAGAGTTTATCGAGCGTTTCCTTCTCATAGCACCAGTTTTCCTGCACCTGTGAAGGCAGTTCGACGAAATCCCATTTCACGCTTGTGCCCGCCAGTGCGGCGTATGTCACGTCGGAAAGCAACGCATGGGTCGCGTGGCCCATCTCATGGAACAGCGTCAGCACTTCGTCATGCGTCAGAAGGGAGGGATGCTCAGGCGTTGGCTTGGTGAAATTGCAGACGATGGACACCAAAGGGCGCTCGACCTTGCCGCGATGCAGGCCTTGATTGCGCAGGGCGCTTTTCCAGGCGCCCTCTTTCTTGCCAATGCGCGGATAAAAATCCGTGTAGAGCGTGCCGATGAAACGGCCCGATTTTTCATCGAACACTTCGAACACTTTTACATCCGGATGCCAGAGCGCGTAATTTTGCGCCGGCACGAATTTCATGGCGAACAGGGCGCTGAAATGCGCGAAGCAACCCTCTAAAACGCGCTCCAGTGGAAAATAGGGGCGCACCTCTTCGGATGAGAAATTGAACAGGGACTGGCGCAAGAGTTCAGAGTAATAGCCCACATCCCAGGGTTTGAGATCTTCCAGCCCGTCGCGCGCGCGGGCGAAATCCTTGAGGCGGGCGAGATCATGCTCGGCCGCAGGGCGGTAAGCATTTTTCAGCGTGTCGAGAAAGGCAAAGACTTCGTCTTCGCTTTTGGCCATGCGCTCCTCCAGCACATAGGCGGCCAGACTTTCATAGCCCAGCAATTGCGATTGTTCGCGCCGCAGGGCAACGATCTTGCGAATGTTTTCGCTGTTGTCATATGCATCACCCCAGGCGCGGGTGGAGAAGGCGCGCCAGACTTTCTCGCGCAGATCTCGCCGTGCGGAGAATTGCAGGAACGGGCCGAAGCTGGGCGCGTCGAGCGTAATCAGCCAGCCTTTATCAATATTCTTTTCCTGGGCTGCCTGGCGTGCGCTGGCGCGTGCGGTATCGGGCAGGCCGGCCAGATCGGATTCATCAGTTAAGATCAGCTCATACGCTTCGGCTGATTTTTTCGTGTTGTTCATGAAAGATGGGCCGAGCACGGACAGCGACGCCGAGATTTCGCGCAGGCGGGCTTTTTTATCGTCGGCCAGCAACGCACCGCCGCGCACGAAGCCTTTATATGTTTCCTCCAGCAAGGTGTGTTGTTCGGTTGTCAGGGTTAGGCCGTTCTTGCGGTCATAGACGGATTTGACGCGCGCGAAGAGTTCGGGATCGAGTGCGACATCGTTCGAGAACGCGGCGTTCAGCGGGCCGATTTCCTCCGCCAGCGCATGCAGGGCGTCGCCGCCGATGACGCTGAGCATATTGTAGAAAACCGAATTAACCTCGCCCAGCGCTTCCGAGGCGGTTTCCAGCGCAACGATAGTGTTCTCGAAATCCGCCGGTGCCGGATTGGCCTTCAGCGCGGCGATGTTAGCGCGCGCCTCGGCCAGTGCGGCGTGCAGGGCGGGCATGTAATGTTCGTCAAGTATGCTGGGGAAGTCCGGCGCGTGCTGGGGCAGAGTTGACGGGATCAATAGCGGATTGTCGGTCATGCGGGTTTCTATCTGTTATGTTTTCTTTTTTTATCAGACTCCTTTATATGGAGCAAAATGATTGGCGCGCCAAGATCAGAGATTTTCAACGATGTATATTTTTCCGCCGAGAACGGCCTGGCGGAGGCGCAGCACGTCTTTTTGCAGGGCAACAATCTGCCGACGGCCTGGGCAGATAGGGCGCAATTTACCATAGCAGAGAGCGGGTTCGGCACGGGGCTGAATTTTCTGGCGGCGTGGGATTTGTTCGTGCGCACGACCGGGCCCGGGCAAAGCCTGCATTTTATTTCCTATGAGATGTATCCTCTGGATGCGGATCGTATGAGGGCGGCGCTTGCACCGTGGCAGGATATTTTTGCTAATCGTTTGGAAGCCTTATTAGAGGCCTATCAACCGCAGAGTTACGAACATCTGTTTGACAACATTCGCCTGACTTTGATTATCGGCGATATTAACGACACACTGCCGAATTTAAATCAGATGGTGGATTGCTGGTTCCTGGACGGGTTTAAACCCAGCGCGAACCCGCAGATGTGGACGCAGACCGTCTTTGAGAACATGGCGCGATGCAGTGCGGCGGGGGCGACATTTGCGACGTTCACAGCGGCAGGGTTTGTGCGTCGTGGCTTACAGAAGGTGGGGTTTGATGTGCGCAAGGTGAAAGGTTTCGGCACGAAGCGGGAGATGCTATGCGGCACGCGCCTGTAAAATCGGTGGGGATTATCGGCGGCGGGCTGGCGGGCGCAGCCTGTGCCTATGAACTGGCGCAGGCCGGGATCGAGAGCGTAATTTATGAGGCGCGTGCGGCGGTGGGCGACGGCGCGTCGGGGAATGTTCTAGGCCTGTATAATCCGCGCCTGGCGGCAGAGTTCGGGCCGGAAAGCCAATATTATGCGGCCGCATTTGAACATGCGTTGCGTGTTTTCCCAACCCTGCCGGATATCGACTGGAATCCCTGCGGCGCCCTGCATTTGATCACGGACGACGTGCGCGCGCAGCGCTTTGCGAAAATGCAACGGAGCTGGCAAGGGCTGCGGATGGCTCATTTATCCGCCGTTGAAGCCACCGCGCGTGCAGGCATTGATTTAAGATATGAGGCGTTGTTTCTGTCCGATTCCGGCAGTGTTTCCCCGCGTCGATTAGCGTATGCGCTGGCACGTTCGGCCCAACAGATAGTTCAGCAGGACATTGATGATCTGGATGCGCTGGCGGCTCATGATGCGGTGATCGTGGCTTGCGGCATGGGCAGCAACCGCTTTCTTCCGCAGGCTTTACCGCTGCGCCCCGTACGTGGTCAGGTGACGATAGCCGATTCGCCGCACGCACATGATTTGAAAATCGCCTTGTGCTATGGCGGCTACGTCATTCCCTGCGCTAAACAAGGCATACTCATCGGTGCAACGTTCAAACGCGGGCAAGACCACGAAACCGTTGAGGATGCTGAGAACACAGAAAACATAGCCAAGCTCGCAGCGATCGTTCCTTTGCTCACGAACAATTTGCAGATCTCAAGCGCGCGTGGCGGCGTCCGTGCCACATTGCCCGATCATTTTCCCGCTGTTGGATGTATCGACGCGAATCGCCGGGTTTATGTGAGCGCGGGTCACGGTTCTCATGGGATCCTGTCGGGGTTGATGGCTGCCAAGCTTATCGTCGATATGTTGCAGCAAAAAGAGGATCAAGGGTCTCAGGCTCTTTTAAAAAAATTAAGTCCCTTTCGCTTTTAGCAGATCACGCTGCAGGAGGATGCAATTTTTCCCTTTCCATGTTAAAACCCAATACATGGATGTTCTTCCTTTTTTTGTTTCATTAATCGCAGCTCTGGTTCTGATACCCCAGTTTCGCAAGCTGGCCTTGCGCGCCGGACTGGTGGATCATCCTGATGCACGCAAACAGCACGAGACACCAGTGCCGCCCATAGGCGGATTGGTGATTTTTCCGGTTTTCATCATTGTGTCACTGTTGAGTGGATTGGAGAGCGGCTCGGCTGCAGATTTATTTGTAGCTCTTCTGGTTCTGATGATTATGGGCGCAGTGGATGATCAGCGCCCGCTGAATGCGTGGGGCAAGTTTTTTATCCAATTCGCTGTGGCTGTGTTGGTGGTGGTGGCGGGCGGTGTACAATTGCACACGCTGGGCAATCTTTTTGGGCTGGGCCCTTTGGAGATGGGCTGGATGAGTGCGCCTTTCACTGTTGTTGCGCTAGTGCTGCTGATTAACGCCGTTAATTTGATGGACGGCGTAGATGGGCTTGCCGGAGGCCAAGGATTAATAGTCCTTTTGTGGCTGGGCGGTGCGGCGCTGCTTCGTGGAACACTCCCCCTTTTAATGCCGATTTTGCCGTTGATAGGCGCTATGGCGGGGTTTCTAGCTTATAATTTGCGTTATCCCAGCCACCCCCGGGCGAGCGTATTTTTAGGTGATGCTGGCTCGCTTTGTCTGGGTTTATGCATGGGCTGGTTTTGCATTTCTTTGTCCCAGGTGCCAAGCGATATCATTGAACCCATTGGCGTGGCTTGGTTACTGTCTTTGCCCATTATGGACGCATGTGCGCAATTCTATCGCCGCGTAAAAGAAGGCCGCCATCCGTTTAGTCCTGATCGGGGCCATTTCCATCATCATTTTCTGGACGCAGGCTTCTCTTCTGGCCAAACGAGCATGCTCATTCTGGCGCTTGTGGCAATTTTTGGTGCGGTCGGGGTCATAGGGCCTCTGGTCCTGCCATTGCCTGTTTTGACATTTACCTGGAGTGCTCTTTTACTGACACATATAGCCATGTCACGAGATCCCACCCTTTATGTTGGCGTATTGCGGAATATAAGGAAGCGTGTGGATAAATCGTGAGATTAGAGTATGTGCAGATTGACCCTGAGAGTTGTGTGATCTGAAATGCAGGGATGAGGAATCCCTTAACCCTTTTTCTTTTTTGTCTTGCCGCTCTGCCCCTGTTGGCTAGCTGCGCCATGGATGAGCAGCCCGATGCCCCGCAGTCAGAATTTTTAGGTGGTTCTGAAAGCGAGAAGCTGCTGGCAGCGGAGGGATCGTGGAACATCGTTGATGAAACGCAAAGCGGTATTCCGAGCCCAGAGCAAATGCACGCCCAGGCCGCAGCCCAGGTTGATCCCAATGAACTGTCCGCGCGGCATTCTTATACAACGCCCGCTGCAGCGATGGATGTGAATACGGATATGAATACGCGTGTGCTTAAGCTGGAGCAGCAGGTGGCCAGCCTCAACCGCAATTTCAAAAAGCTGCTGCCGCCATTGTCGAAGTTGATTATCTCGGACCGGGCGCTTGATCAGGCGATTGATGATATTGAGCGCGAATATGACACACAAAATTCTCCTGCTGCAGTATCGCCTCCTCCTTCGTCTCCGCAAAAACGAGCGGACATGCAAGCAGATACTGCTCAATCTGGTACGGCGGAGATTACAGCTGTTCGTGTCGGACAACACCCAGGAAAGTCACGCATTGTAATTGATGTGGGCCAGCCGGCCTCCTTCAGCACTGATCTTGATAACAAAGAAAAGATTCTGGTTATTGAGCTTC
Organism: Alphaproteobacteria bacterium; assembly: GCA_023150415.1. GTDB lineage: Bacteria > Pseudomonadota > Alphaproteobacteria > Micavibrionales > Micavibrionaceae > JAKLKY01. Next base: position 35,503 of record JAKLKY010000001.1, read on the forward strand.
CGAAAACCGCACTTGGCGCTGTTAAGGCCCAGCGTGTGGCCAAAAATGTGTTGATCGCTGGCTACAACACTCAGGCCGTAAACGGAAAAGGTGCGCGCTTGATTGTGGAATTAAAGAAACCCGTAAAAATTGTTTCTGCTGCGCCGCTTGCGCCGTCAAACGGCAAAGGCCACCGCATTATGCTAGATCTTGCCGCGCAGTGATTTTGCACCTATCTTAAAGGCACTTCGTCTTCAATTGCCCTTGAAAGGATAGGCTATGAAATCATTTTCTTTACGGACCGCTGTGGTGGTTGCTGCTTTGTTTTCTGTCCCGGTTTTGGCACAAGATGCAGCCGTGCCGCAGATGGATGCCCCTGATTCTGCGCAGGCCCAGCCTGTAAAACCCCGCCCCGGCGGTCGCTTTGATAAGACCGACAGGGATGACGACGGCTTTATTTCAAAATCCGAATTCATGAAAGAGGCGGAAGAACGCGCTGCCGAGCGTTTTGCCAAGCTGGATACCAATAGTGATGGTAAAATCGCGCCGGAAGAAATGCGTGCCGGCGCCCGCAAAATGGGGGAACGTATGAAAGAAATGCAGGAGCGGAAAAAAGAAATGATGGAAGGCGTAGGGCGCCAGGAAGAGCCGAAAACGCCTGAGGAAAGACAAAAGCGCCGTGAAATCATGGAACACATGCGTCAGGGTGGTTCTGAGCCGATGCCAAAGGGAATTCCTGAAGCAGAAGATTCAGCAGAGTAATACCTCTTTTCGGGGACACATTGGATTAATGTGTCCCCGCTTTTGTGAATTGGCTATGTCTTTGGCGCAGCGCATGGGCGCGCTGTTCCGTTAATGTTTTTGCGCAGTGCGCGCAGGAAACGCCTTCCTCATAATCGGCATGCGAACGATCAGCGGCAGAGAGCGGTGCGCGGCAGTTATAACATGTTGAGAATGCACCTTCTTGCAATCCGTGCCCCAGCGCCACACGCTTGTCGAATACGAAACATTCACCCTGCCAAAGCGATTGTTCGGCCGGAATCTCTTCCAAATACTGCAAAATTCCGCCTTTAAGGTGATAAACTTCAGGGAATCCTTGGCTCAGCATATACGCCGATGCCTTCTCACAGCGAATGCCGCCTGTACAGAACATGGCGATTTTCTTGTGTTTCTGAGGATTAAGATGTGCGTTTCATAGATATTGCGCGTATCAATCACAGTTACGTCGGGATTTTGAATAAGGGCATTCCACTCCTGCGGCGCAACATAAGCTCCCACGATTTTATGTGGGTCAGCCTGAGGTTGACGCAGGGTAACAATCTCTTTTTTGAGCCGCACTTTAAAGCGGTTAAAAGGCCTTTCACGTGCCGTAGAAAATTTTAGTTCACCTTGCCGGATAGCTATCTTTTCATCAAGTAAGTCAATCAGGCGGGGCAGAGCGCTTTCTGAAGCGGCCAGTGTCGAATTGATCCCTTCTGGCGCCAACAGAATTGTGCCGCACAAACCTTCGATTTCAGGCGCTAACGCCATAATTTCCTGCCGCAATGCGGAAGGGCTGGTCACAGGCACGAAACGATAGAATGCGGCGACAGAATACGTCATGGCGCCTTATAACCCTTTTGCAGAAAAAAGGGAATGATTTTACGCGCTCATCAAATCCACGACCTGTTGCGGATAATTATCCTGAAAGGCCTGGTTGAAATCGCCGGGATGCGCCATCAGGCGGAAGAAAATGGGTCCGCAGAGCATGTCCATCGCCATGCGCGTGTCAAGGGAAGCGCGGAATTCGCCTGTTTTCTTGCCCTGTTCGACGCTGTATTCTATGGCATCCATCAAGGGCATGAGGAACGAATCGGCAAATATCTTGTGCGCCTTAAGATCGCCCTGAGCCTCGCTAAACAGTTGGGCAATGACCTCACCGTTTTTGGAATGGAGCAGGCGGATCAGTTTTTCCAGCTGCATCACAATCGCCTCAGCGTTGGATTTGGGCGTAGGAATCGGACCTTGCACACCCGGCTGGCTGGCGAGTGCGTCCATCACAATAGCCGTTTTGTTCGGCCACCAGCGATAAATGGTTGTCTTGCCGACTTTGGCCCTTTTGGCAATCGCCTCAATGCTAAGTTCCTGCACCGACATATGCAGCAGCAGCGCACTCGTCGCCTTTAAAATCGCTCTGCGTGCCTTGTCGCTGCGCGGCCGTCCTTTACGGCCAGATTCAGCCTGGATCTCATCTGCGCTTTCTTCATCCGTTTCGTTAAGTTCGAATTCAGGTTGCTCGGTCTCTTCATCAAAACGCTCAGGCGCGTTTTGTTGATTGGCCGGATAGGCTGCGCGAGCAGGCAATACTGAAGACATTTGATTATCCAGATGTTTATAAGCGAGGTTGTTCATAGCAAAAAAATCCCTTCCTTGCGCGCAAATCGCAAAAATCTGCGCTTGTCGAAAACTGATCGTTGCGTATTGAGAAGTTGATCATGAACCAAGTCGCGTCATCACGCAAGAGTGAGAAAAAGTTATAAACAGATTTTGCTGCAAATTTTTTTATTTTTGGAAGCTGCGCGGTGCAGCTTCGATCATGCGGCTACGACCACCGGAGATTTCCAGCACGGCGAGGCCCCGCTCCGCTAAAGCGTCATTGCGGAAGCGAAAGATCCCATCAATTCCTGCAAATCCATTTGCGTTAAGCAATGTTTCCCGCGTGTAGGGCGTCACATCTCCGCGTGGTGCGCTCATCTTTGCCAGCACGGCAGCGAGCGCCGTTGAATCATACGCCAATGAAGCCAGCCGTGGTGGCTTATGCCCATAAAGTTCTGCATAACGCTTTTCAAAACGTATACGTGTTTTTGGATCCGGGGCCGCATACCAGGCACCATCCAGTCCGCTGACATTTTCGCCATCCCATAAACCTGTCCCCAGCCGGCGGACATGGGGCGCCGGAAGGCCTAACCCCGTCAGGTCGCGGCTGATCGCTGCGGCCTCGGCTGCGGCGAAGGGGATAAAAATCCCGTCATAAGGCAAAGCCGACATAGCACCGGCGTTAGCGCGGGCATCAAAACGCGCAAAGCGGCGTAGACGATCAGCACGCGAATCATTTGGGTTCAGCAGCAAAGAGTCGACAATCTGAATCCCAAAGCGCCGTGCAAAATCGCCGAATGCGGCGCTGACAACCCGGCCATAAGCAGTGTCTGGCGCGAGGATTCCAACACGCTGTATGCCCTTTCTTGCAGCAAAAGCAGCGATGCGTTCGATCTGGTCAAAGGGCATGAAACCCAGCATGTAAGAATTATCGTTGGCCAGCGTCCAGTCTGTAGAAAAGGCAATCATGGGCACATCGTTGCCAGTATGCACGGCTTTAACGGCGCGAACCTCATCGGCAAAAACCGGTCCAAGGAGCAACTGAGCCCCTTCCGCCAGAGCCGTGCGTGCCGCTTCTTGCGCAGCTTGCGGGGTGCCCTGGGTGTCACGCGGCAGCAGTTCGAGCGAATCGCCACCGATATCAAATAGCGCTGTTTGCGCGGCCTGGAGCATTGCCTGGCCCAGCTGCGACTGCTTTCCGCTCAACGGCAGCAGCAAAGCAACCTTTGTCTTTTGCAGTGGCTGGGCCATGCCAGGCGGAACCGTAGAAACGGCACCTTCGGGCGGTGCCATTGTCGTTGGTGCCGCTTGGGCGCTGGCCGTATCATCCAGGTCCCAAACCTTGCGCGGAAAACGCACATCAGTTTCACACGCACTAAGAACCGCCATAAAAGCCAATAGGACCAGTGCGATAAAAAACCGCTGTCCTGTCCGTCGAGTTTTGCTAAAGTCGTTCATCATGTCCGCACAGGGTAAAGAAAAAACACAGCGCTGGCTACTGCCTGAGCCGAAGGGCACCAATTTTTCCCCCGGCTTGTATCTGGTTTCCACCCCGATTGGAAATCTGGGCGATATCACCCTGCGCGCGCTGGATACGCTCGCGGCGTGTGAGGGCGTCATCTGCGAAGACAGCCGCGTCACAGGACGTTTGCTCGATCATTTTGGGCTGCGCCAATCCTTGATTGTATATAACGATCACAGCGCGCCCAAAGTTCGACCCGGAATAATCCAGAAGCTGAAAAATGGCGCCCTGCTGGCATTGGTGAGCGATGCGGGCACACCGCTTCTCTCTGATCCGGGGTATCGCTTGGTGCAGGCTTGCCACGAGGCTGGAATCGCGGTTATTCCCGTCCCCGGCGCAAATGCTGTGTTGCCCGCGCTGCAGGTCTCCGGTTTACCCATGGATCGTTTTGTGTTTATCGGCTTCCTGCCGGCAAAAGCAGGTGAGCGCCGCGCCGTCTTGAGCGCGTGGAAAAATGCCAGCGCATCGCTGGTGGCTTATGAAACTGCGCCGCGCTTGCTGAAGGGGCTGGCTGATATTCAAGCCGTGCTGGGACCGCGCCGGGTGGCTGTCGTGCGCGAGATCACTAAAAAATTTGAAGAAGCGCGCATGCAGCCGGTGGCAGCTCTCATCGCTCATTATTCGCAAGAAGGTCCCCCGCGCGGCGAGATCGTGCTGGTGATTGAAGGCGCTGGTCCGCAGGAAGGCGTTGATCTTGAAACACTCGATGCGGCGCTTAAAGCATCGTTGCGCTCAAATTCCCTCAGGGCCGCGGCGGATGTGGTGGCTGCGCAATTCAATCTTTCGCGTAAGACTGTCTATGCACGCGCGCTGTCTCTTAAGCAGGAGGATCAGGAATGAGCGCACGCCCCTTGCTCAGCCACCGTCAGCGCGCCTATGTCCATGGCCTGTGGATGGAGCGGGCTGCGGCAGCTTATCTGCGTCTTAAAGGTTATAAAATTCTAGCGGTTCGTTATAAAACGCCCGTGGGCGAAATCGACATTATCGCGCGAAAGGGTCGAACGCTTGTAGCGGTGGAAGTGAAGCACCGGCAAAATATTATGAATGCCCTGAATGCCGTCAGCCGTACCAATCAAATGCGGATTGAACGCGCATTGCGTCATTTTATCACACGCTATCCGCGTTACAGCCGCGATACGATCCGTTTCGATGTCATCGCGGCCTCGAGCCTTATTCGTTTTCG
>JAKLKY010000001.1:40551-83070 GCA_023150415.1 Alphaproteobacteria bacterium
GGTTTGCACGTACATAATTCAAATGATGATGAAGCTTCTTACATTCCTCACCCTCGCTTTATTTTTAACAGGATGCAGCCTTGCGGGCACAGCCATCGGGGCAGGTGCGACCGCCGGTGTTGCGGCCTCGCAGGAGGGCGGGCTGCAGCGCGCCTGGACCGATGCGAAAATCCAGACCCAGATCAACGATCTTTGGTTTCGCTCTGATGTTGATATGTTCCGCAAACTGGATATGACGGTTAATCAGGGCCGTGTGTTGCTGACCGGTGTTGTCCAGAAGCCTGAGCATCGTGTGGAGGCCGTGCGGCTGGCCTGGCAGCCCAAAGGCGTAAGGCAAGTTATTAATGAAATCCGCGTTGCAGATAGCGAGAATATCTTTGGCTTTGCACGTGATGCCTGGATTGCTGCGCGACTGCGCACCGCGATTACGCTCGATCGGAATATTAAGTCGATTAACTACAACATTGATACGGTTGAAGGAATTATCTATTTGCTGGGTGTAGCGCAAAACCAGGTGGAGCTTAATCGCGTCATTGAAATTGCGCGCACCATTCCTGATGTAAAACAAGTGGTGAGCTATGTGAAGATGGCGGACGCAAGCAAACAAGACAGCTTGGCTCCTTCTCCTGCACAAATAAAGCAACCGTCTGTCCATACTTCGAAACCGCAGAATCCTGTGCCGTTGGCACCTGCAGGCGCTGGTGGCGCTGAGGATGTTTACCAGGAGCCGATCGAATCGGAGCCATTACAATAAAAAAGACTTTATTTCCATAAGGTTTAGAGAGGGAAAGGGATTAATATGTCATTCGATCCCCAGGCCTACCTGGCTACGTTAGCAGAGAGTAATGACGCGCAAATCGACCTGGGCATGGCGGCTTTGGCAATCGGGCTTCTGGCGCAGCCTGGCGTTTCCGCAGGGCGATTTCTGCATCATCTGCAATCGCTCGGCAGCGAAGTGGCCGCACGCTTTGACGAATATCGGGCGCGCGGCGAAGAAGACAGCGTGCTAACCCGCTTGGCCAGCTTAAAGGATATTATCGTGCTGAGGCACGGTTATGTCGGCGATCAGGAGCGTTATGATGATTTACAAAACGCAAATCTGGTCCGTGTGATCGAGCGTCGCAAGGGTTTGCCAATCGCGCTCTGTATTCTGGCGATCCATGCCGCGCGAGCGTGCAGCTGGCATGCAGAAGGATTGTTGTTGCCGGGGCATGTACTTGTGCGTTTGGATCATGACGGAAAACGTCTCATTTTTGATCCCTTTGATTCATGTAAAATTATGGAAGCGCCAGATTTACGCGCCCTGATGAAAAGGCTGCAAGGTCCGCAAGCCGAGCTTTCTGCCCAGTACTATATTCCGGCCGACAATCGTGATCTCTTGCTGCGCTTACAGAACAACATCAAATTCCGGCAAATAGAAAGCGAGGACTATGACGGTGCGCTTAAAACCGTAGCTGTCATGCGCCTGATTGCCCCTGGGGACGCACGGCTTTTGCTTGATGAAGGGGTGCTGTATGCGCGGTTGGGCCAGCACCGGGCTGCGATTTTTGCGTTGGAAGATTATCTTTCCCGGAATCTCAGCCCACAAGATCGCCATGACGCTTTATTGCTGTTGCGTGATTTACGCACTGGATTGCAATAATGAGATTAAAGAAAAGGAAAACTTGCGGGATTTTCCAAACTCCCTCTTGCGAAGTGCATGTAATCAGCCTAATTCTTATGAGATCGCAAAAGCGAATCGTCACAATAATTCAAGAGATGGAGATCCCCATGTTCACCCGCCTTCCGTTCATCCGTTTATTTATGATTTTGTCGATGGTTGTGTTTCTGGGCGCTTGCTCGACAACCGAAGACGACACAGCGCTGAGCGACAGCGGTATGCAAGAAGGCATAAACGATGGCCCGTTGGCAGAAGTCTATAACCAGAACCTGCAAGGTCCTGCGCCCGGTACGCAGGCTGATCTGGTGGTCAATGTCGGCGACCGCGTGTTTTTCGGTTATGACCGTTTCGATCTGACAGCCGAAGCGCAAACGACGCTGGATAATCAAGCTGCTTGGCTTTCACGCTATCCTAATCTGCGTGTGACAGTTGAAGGTCATTGCGATGAGCGCGGCACACGCGAATACAACCTCGCGCTGGGCGAGCGTCGCGCGAATTCCGTGAAGAATTATCTGGCGGCAAAAGGTGTGGACGCAGCGCGGATCACCACCATCAGCTACGGCAAGGAGCGCCCTGCCGTTCCCGGTTCAGATGAGACCTCATGGGCGCAGAACCGCCGCGGTGTAACCATTGTTGAGTAAGTAAACGCCTGATCCAGGCAGGATATGTCGATGTTCTCTTTTTCTCAGAAGACAATTGGAGCGGTCCCCCGGGGGCCGCTTCTTTTGTTTCCCTTGTGTTTTTCCGCGATATTTTTGTTGGCGATGCCGGTGCAGGCGCAATCGGCGCGCGATATGATGAACCGTATTACGCGGCTGGAGAATGAGATTGAAACGCTGAGCCGGGCGCTTTACCGTGGCGAAACGCCCCCGCCCGGCACCCTACCTAATGGCAATTCTGGCGGCGATGCAGCTGGCACCGAGGTTCGCCTGCAACAGATCGAGCAAGAAATGCGCGATTTACGCGGCAAGCTGGAGGAGCAATCCTATCAGGTTCAGCAAATGCAGACCCAGATGGCAAAACTGATGGATGATATGCAGATGCGTCTGCAGGATCTGGAGCAGGGCAAACCGGTTGGTGCGGCAACAACAACGCCAGCTTCGCCTGCGGCAACACTAACCGGTACCGAGAGTAGCACGTATCAGTGGAATTCCAGCGGCGCAGAGGCCGGCGCAACACCGCCGCCTCCTCCTGCCGCTGCGCCAACAACGCCCTCAGCGCCGGTTGGTGGTTCTTTGCCCTCTGAAGATCAAGTCGCAGCCGCTTACGAGAACGCCTTCAGTCTGTTAAAGGATGGGCGCAATGACGAAGCGCAGGCCGGATTTTCCACGTTCTTGAAAGATAATCCCAATCATCCGCTGGCGGAAAATGCGCAGTACTGGCTGGGGGAGAGTTACTACGCCAAGGGTGATTTCGTTGCTGCTGCGCGTACCTTTGCTGAGGGATATCAGCGTTTCCCTAAGGGCAGCAAGGCCGCTGATAATTTATTGAAGCTCGGTTTGTCACTGGCAGAGCAGGGCAAGAAAGCTGATGCCTGTATCGCGCTCAGCCAGATTGCATCGCAATTTCCCAATGGTGCCGGGCCGGTTGTGAATCGCGCAGCGCAGGAAAAGGCACGCCTTGGTTGCTAAACCGCTTTTGCAGGATGAATGTGCGGCGCTTCTTGAACACTTTGACTTGCAAGAACAATCAATCGCTGTTGCCGTATCCGGCGGGCCGGACAGTATGGCGCTGGCCTATCTTCTTGCGCGTGTATCATCGCGGCCTGTTCAGGCGCTGATTGTTGATCACGGTTTACGTCCAGAATCTAAAAAGGAAGCCCAGCAGGTTAAAAACTGGCTCTCGCAATGGTCGAATATCAAGCCTTATATCCTGCGCTGGGATGGGCCAAAGCCAAGTCGTAAAATTATGGAGGCCGCCCGCGCTGCGCGTTATGAACTCTTGGCGCGCAAATGCCGCGCATTGAAAATCAGGAATCTTTTGCTGGCGCATCATCAAGATGATCAGGCCGAAACCTTTTTGTTTCGCTTGGCCAAGGGCAGCGGTCTGGATGGGTTGGCGGCGATGAAGCCCGTGCAGCCGTATGATGATCTTATGCTAGTAAGGCCGTTTCTCTCTATTCCCAAAGCGCGGCTGGAAGCGACATGCGCGAATTTTAAAATCCCCTTTGTACGCGATCCAAGTAATGAGAACCCCGCTTTCGCGCGGCCGCGCCTGCGCGCATCGGCTGATGTTCTGGCCGCTGAAGGCCTTACATCCAAACGCCTGGCGCTGACAGCGCAACGCTTGAGCCGCGCATCACAAGCACTTGAATCTATGACAGAAAAATACTTTGCGCAAACTGTTCTTATTCGTGATCAAAATCGTATCGTATTGGATTTTTCAAAGCTTGAGATTTTACCTGAGGAGATTGCTCTAAGAATTTTAATTACATCCTCTTGCTGTCTTAATCCTGAGGCCGGGCGCAAAATCGGCCTCGAACGGTTTGAGAATCTTTTAAATGATTTATTCCATCTGCGCCCATTTCGTTGTCGCACTTTGGGTAAGTTGATTTTTGCTCTGAAGAAAGAAAAAGCCGGTGTGACCTTAAGGATCGACCGCGAAGAAAATTAGCAGTTAAAATCCACGAAAACCTTGCTATTTCCGCCAATCGCTATAGATAATAGCAGACGAACATCTGAGAGGACACGCGGCTTATGAACAATTTCGGACGCAATATGCTTTTCTGGCTGGGCATTGGCTTGGGTTTGCTGCTGCTGTTTAATGTGCTGCAAGGACCGGTGAACACAACAGCAACAGGCAAGCTGGAAGATCTTCCCTACAGCGCCTTCATGAACGACGCCAAATCAGGGCGCATCGCGAATGTCACCATTCAGGGGCAAACCCTGACCGGGAATTTCTCTGCCTCCGGTGAAGGATTTCGCACCATGGTGCCGCCGAATGAAAACGTGGTCGAACGCCTGAAGGATACCGGCGTGCAAATTACGGCCAAGCCGGAAGACCCCGAGCGCATCAGCTTCATGAGCATTCTTGTCTCTTTGCTGCCCGCATTCCTGATCGTCGGTGTGTGGATCTTCTTCATGCGCCAGATGCAGGGCAAGGGCGGTGGAGCGATGGGTTTTGGCCGTTCACGCGCGCGGATGCTGACCGAAAAGCAGGGCAAGGTAACATTCGAGGACGTGGCCGGCATCGAAGAAGCCAAGCAGGAGCTGGAAGAAATCGTCGAATTTTTGAAAGACCCGCAAAAGTTTCAACGCCTGGGCGGCAAGATCCCCAAGGGTGCGCTGCTGGTCGGCTCGCCCGGAACGGGTAAAACACTGATTGCACGCGCCGTGGCGGGGGAGGCGAATGTGCCGTTCTTTACCATTTCCGGTTCCGACTTCGTGGAAATGTTCGTAGGCGTTGGTGCCTCACGTGTTAGGGACATGTTCGAACAGGGCAAGAAAAACGCGCCCTGCATCATCTTCATCGACGAGATCGACGCGGTGGGCCGCCATCGCGGTGCGGGTCTGGGCGGCGGCAATGACGAGCGCGAGCAGACGCTCAACCAATTGCTGGTGGAGATGGACGGATTCGAATCCAATGAGGGCGTCATCATCATCGCCGCCACCAACCGGCCCGACGTGCTGGACCCCGCTCTGTTGCGCCCTGGCCGTTTCGACCGGCAGATTGTGGTGCCGCTGCCCGATATCAAGGGCCGCGAGAAAATCCTGAAAGTGCATATGAAGAAAGTGCCGCTGTCGAACAACGTCGATGCGCATGTCATCGCACGTGGCACGCCGGGCTTCTCTGGCGCGGATCTAGCCAATCTTGTGAATGAGGCCGCACTACAAGCCGCACGGCGTGGCAAGCGCGTCGTCGGCATGGACGAATTCGAAAGCGCGAAGGATAAGGTCCTGATGGGCGCCGAGCGTAAGTCCATGGTCATGAGCAAGGATGAGAAAAAACTCACCGCCTATCATGAGGCCGGGCACGCCATTGTCGCGCTGCATGAACCCGCGTCCGATCCTATCCACAAGGCCACCATCGTACCGCGCGGGCGGGCGCTGGGGCTGGTGATGCGCCTGCCGGAGCGGGATCGTCTTTCCGTCGCCAAGGAAAAGCTGCATGCCGATCTGGCCGTGGCCATGGGCGGGCGCGTGGCCGAAGAAATTATTTTCGGGCCCGAGAAAGTCACCACCGGCGCGTCCAGCGATATTTCCATGGCCACCGATATGGCGCGGCGCATGGTTACCGAATGGGGCATGTCGGAGAAGCTGGGGCCTTTAAGATACGCCTCGGATCAGGAAGAAGTGTTCCTGGGCCATTCCGTCACGCAAACCAAAAACATGTCCGATGAAACGGCGGGCATTGTCGATTCCGAAATCCGGCGCATCGTGGAGGCTGCCTATCGCCGTGCTACCGAGGTGCTGACGACCAACCTGCAAGACCTGCATACGCTGGCCAAGGCCTTGCTGGAATATGAGATGCTAAGCGGGGATGAGATCAAAGCCATTCTGCGCGGTGAGCCGATCATCCGCGAGAATGATGATGAACCCGCCGACAAAACCCCGCGTGCTTCCGTGCCCACGGGCGGGGGCATTGCTTCTGCTGGTGGTTTACCGCAGGGGGCTTAGGATTTTTGGTTTTCAAATCTCATATCCCAAATTGCGCAGGGATGGTGTGATCCCTGCTTTCCAGGCTTGCGCGACGATGGTCATTTTCTCGACATCAGGATCGGTGATTTGAATTTCGAACTCTTCTTCATTTGTAACAAGGATGTCCGTCTTTCCGGACAATTCCTGTGCAATAATCGCAAACTGCGCGGCGTCGAAATGCGCGCCGCCAAATTTTATACCAACCAAAGAACCTTCTTCTATCATCAGGATGGTCAGCTGATCTGAAAATACTTTCGTGGGATCAAAAACACCGATTGCTGCCTCAATTTTTGCCGAACTTATTGCAGGAGTTTTGTCCTGCTGCACAATAACAGGGATATTGCGCTTGTTTCTCTCATCACCCTCCGGATCACCGAACACCTTGTTCAAGCAGGCTTCGTTGAACATTGCGGCAATGCGTCCAAGCGGTCTGTGGCCAAATCGTGACATAGGCAGTCCTTTCCAATTTTTCGAAGTATATCCGAAAGTTTTTGCATTATGCAAATATTATTTAAGTCGTTGTTTTTTTGTCCCGTCCATGAGTTTGCATTCTAACCTTGCGTGAGGATGACGAAAGTCCCACAACTGGAAACCATGAAACAGCGTACAGCTCTTATCTTCTTCAGTATGATCCTAATCACCGGTCTGGCTGCGGGCTTGCTGGTTGGACGCTTTCGATCGAAGGATGGTTTCGTCTATAATGGCGCGCCGGTGGATGTGCAGTGCGTTTTTGGGTTGATGGGCGCATTGCGCGATCCGGCTGTTCAGGAGCAGGTGCTGTCTTCCTGCGACAGTCCTGATCTCCGCATTTTGGAAGATCACCGGGGGCGGCCTGATGAGCATGGTTTTTTGAGCATCAAGACCGCTTATGCCGGGTCTGAAGACGAAGCGCCGGAAATCTATCAGGGCTATAAAATGCTGGGTATGACGGCGCCGGGCGTCTATGCCATTCAGACTTGGGAATATACAGGGGGCAGCGGGAATTTCAGCGCGGTCGCGCTGCTGCGACTGGCGGATGATTGGCTGTCCTTGGTGCGTGTGCTGGCGGTGGGAGATCGCTGCAACGGCGGGATTGTGGAGGCCCGAGTCGCACATGGCGCGGTTGTGTATTCCATCTTCCTCACGCCGCCGGATATTCTAACCCTGGCAGGTGAAGGGCAGGGGATCGAGGCCTATAAAGATCTGGAAGCCAGCGCCATGAGCTGTTTCGGCACCGCCCATTACCGTGGCGATAGTCTGGTCGCCATCGAGCTTTATCCTGATGCCACCTTAGACATCGACTCAGAATGGACGAAGAAATACCGCTATCAGGCCTGTTTTAACGATCATGTGAAAGCTGTGCTGGCCATGGGTATGCCGGCCCTCATGAATCTGGATCAGGCGCGGGAGTTCGCGCGCGGGTTTTATAAAGCGTGTGTAAACCATTGATAATGCTTTTATAATATATTCATTCTAGGATTTTTGCGTATTTCAGGTTAAAGAATGTTTCCATGACTCGTAAATATTTCGGCACCGACGGTATTCGTGGCACGGCCAACACAGCGCCGATGACGGCGATGATTGCGCTGAAGGTCGCGATGGCGACTGCGCATGTGCTGCGCCGTCATCGCAACGGCGCGCAGACAGACCGGGTGATCATCGGTAAGGATACGCGCCTGTCGGGTTATCTGTTTGAGGAAGCCATGGCCGCCGGCTTTGTGTCGATGGGCATGGATGTTATTCTCGTGGGGCCGATTCCGACCCCCGGTATTGCGATGCTCACACGCTCGATGCGCGCCGATGCGGGGATCATGATTTCGGCCTCGCATAATCTGTTTCAGGATAATGGGATCAAAATTTTCGGCGCGGACGGATTTAAGCTCGATGATGCGCTGGAGCGCGAGATCGAAGCCGCGATTGATTCTGATCTGGATGCGCATCTGGCGCTGCCGGCCGATATCGGCAAGGCCACGCGCCTCGATGACGCGCTGGGCCGGTATGTCGAGCATATCAAATCCAGCTTCCCCAAGGGATTGTCTTTGGAGGGTCTGAAGGTGGTTGTCGATTGTGCGCATGGGGCGGCGTATAAGGTCGCCCCGCAGGTGCTTTGGGAGCTGGAGGCGCAAATCATCACCATCGGCGCGGCACCCAATGGCCGCAACATCAACGAAGGCTATGGCGCCACGGCGCCCGATATTCTGCGCCAGGCGGTGCAGGCGCATCAGGCCGATATCGGCATCGCGCTGGACGGCGACGCAGACCGCCTGATCATCGTCGATGAGAGAGGCAACGTCATCGACGGCGATCAGTTACTGGCGGCGCTGGCGCTGCGCATGAAAAACAAAGGACAGCTCAACAGCGACAGGGTGATCAGCACCGTCATGTCGAATATGGGGCTCGAGAAATTCCTGGAAACACAGGGCATCGCTCTTAGGCGCACAAAAGTCGGCGATCGTTACGTGGTCGAGGCCATGCGCGAGAGTGGTACCAATCTGGGCGGCGAGCAATCGGGCCATATCGTTCTTTCAGATTACGGCACAACCGGCGATGGGCTGTTGGCAGCGCTGCAAATTCTGGCGCTGATCAAAGAAAGCGGGCAGAAGGCGTCGCAGGCTTTAGCGTGTTTTACGCCCTATCCGCAAGTTCTTAAAAATATGCGGTTTGAAGGGCGCTCGCCCCTTGATGATGACAATGTGCAAAAGGCGATAGTTGCAGCGGAAAAAAAACTGGTTGGCAATGGACGTTTACTTGTACGCCCTTCGGGGACCGAGCCTTTGGTACGCGTCATGGCCGAGGGTGAAGAACGAACGCAGGTTGAAAAGATTGTGAATGAAGTTTGCGATGTGATTGCAGCTTGCGTCAAAAAGCAATCCAATGCGGCTTGAGAAGAAGGAATAAGCACAAATGGCCAATGTCGCAGTGATCGGCGCCCAGTGGGGCGATGAAGGAAAAGGAAAGATTGTCGATTGGCTGTCTTCGCGCGCCGATGTCGTGGTGCGTTTTCAGGGCGGGCATAATGCAGGCCATACGCTGGTGATTGACGGCGTGGAATACAAACTGTCCTTACTGCCCTCGGGCATTGTGCGGCCGGGCAAAATGTCGGTGATCGGCAATGGCGTGGTGGTGGATCCGTGGCATCTGGTGAAGGAAATCAAGACCGTGAGCGAAAAGGGCGTGGCTGTCACACCCGATAATCTCATGATCGCCGATAGCGCGCCGCTGATCCTGCCTGTGCATCCGGTGCTGGATAAGGCGATGGAGACCGCGCGCGGCGGCAAGGCGCTGGGCACCACGGGGCGCGGCATCGGCCCTGCTTATGAAGACAAGGTGGCGCGCCGTGCCGTGCGGGTGTGCGATCTTGAAAATCCGGCGCATCTGCGCGACCGGCTTGAGAATATGATGCTACATCACAACGCACTGTTGCGCGGGCTCGGCGTGCCGGAAATCAGCGTGGATGAGATCTACACTCAGTTGCTGGACATCGCGCCGCAGGTTCTGCGGTTCAAGGGTGTGGTGTGGAAAGTGCTGGATAACGCACGCCGCGACGGCAAGCGAATCTTGTTCGAAGGCGCGCAGGGAGCCATGCTCGATATTGATCACGGCACCTACCCGTTCGTCACGTCGTCCAATACGATGGCGGCACAGGCAGCGCTGGGCGCGGGCATCGGCCCGGACAGCGTTAATTACGTGCTGGGCATCGCCAAGGCCTATACGACGCGCGTGGGCTCCGGCCCGTTTCCAACGGAACAGGATAACGATATCGGCCAGGGGCTTCGCGATCGCGGTCATGAATACGGCACGGTGACGGGGCGCAAGCGCCGCTGCGGCTGGTTTGATGCGGTGATGGTGCGCCAGACGGTTAAAGTCTGCGGCATTCACGGCATCGCCCTGACCAAGCTGGACGTGCTGGATGGGATGAGGGAAATCAAAATCTGCGTGGGCTATGAACGGGATGGGCGGCGCCTTGACCATTTTCCCGCCTGCGCGATCCAGCAGGCGCAGATTCAGCCCCTTTATGAAACCATGCCCGGCTGGAGCGAAAGCACGCGCGGCGCACGCAGCTGGGCCGAACTGCCGGCTGCGGCAGTGAAATATGTGCGTCATATCGAAGAGTTGATCGGGGCGCCTGTGAGCGTGTTGTCCACCTCGCCGGAGCGCGATGACACCATTCTGATGCGCGATCCGTTCTTAGGGTAAATATAGATCCCCAATCGTTTTACTTTTACTGCTTTTATGATTAAAGTGAAATATGGCGCAGGAGGCGCCGTCCAAGCCATTCACTGTGCATGAGTAAAGAAACCCCTACCGCTCCTGTTGAGGATAAATCCCTTGTGGACAAATCACCGGTGCCGATGCCAAAAAAAGCGGCACGCGGGGATCGGGTCGTTTTCGATGATGACGTCGAGATTTGCTATACGGAACGCCTGCCGGAATATGATATCGGCGATGTGAAAGCCTATGCTGCAGAGGCACGTGCGGGCGCTGAGGGGGTCTTTTTTGCCTTGGTTTGTGAGCGTCGCTTGGTGCCGCGTGATATTGCTGCGAATGTTTACAGCAGTGTTCTTAACCCTTCACTGATTCCATTGCATGGAAAGAATGTGATTTTCTGGCCGCCAGAGAATGGACAGCGTTTCGTACTCGTGTATAAGGGCTCGCTTGGCAATCCTATTTTAAAGCGAGGCGATAAAGAGGCCCTGGGCTGGCGGCAAGAGAAAGTCATGCAGTCCGTGCTTAGGCCCTTGGTCGGTGTCTTGCAGGATTTCCGCGACCGTGATTTCGTGCATGGCTGCATAAACCCCTTTAATATTTTTGACGGCAATCAGAAAGGAAATCTGGAGCGGGTGCTTCTGGGTGATTGTCTTTCCGTGCCACCATCCTTTGCCCAACCTGCCCTCTATGAGACCATCGAGCGGTCAATGGCTCATCCCCTGGCGCGCGGCAAAGGTACGCATGTTGATGATTTATATTCTTTCGGCGTGACCTTGGCTGTGCTTCTGCGCAACGCGGATCCCCTGCATGGGATGAGCGAGGAAGACGTCATCCGCGAAAAGATTGAACACGGATCTTACGCTGCAATAACTGGAAAAGACCGCTTTAAAGGCTCGATGCTCGAGCTTCTGCGTGGGTTGCTCCATGATGATGCCGGACAACGCTGGACCGTTGATGAAGTCTTGGCGTGGATGGATGGTCGGCGGCTCAGTCCGAAGCAACCTATAAAAGCAAAAAAGGCTGCGCGTCCCTTGGCTTTTGACGGGAAGAAATATATAACCACGTCGCCGCTTGCTATGGATCTTGAAAAAAATCCGCAAGAACTTGTGCGAATTGTTGATAGCGGTGAATTAGAACAATGGATCAGCCGTTCCCTGGATGATGAGCTGGTAACTGTGCGCGTGGAGCAAGCCATTCGTGCAGCGCGTGAAAAAGGAATAGGTCCTGGCTACGAGAACCGCCTTTTGTCAATGCTTTCCAGCGCGATTGATCCCGGCGCACCCATACGTTTTCATGGTTTGCGCATGATGGGCGATGGTGTGGGAGCTTTTCTTGCCGACCATTTTGCCATGCGCCATGATCTGCAACCCTTTACCGAGTTTTTTACACTTGGCATTGGACTGAACTGGATCACAAATCAGACCAATCCCACCATCGATGTGGGGACACTGATCTCGCGCTTTGACTTCTGCCGCAGTTACGTGCGTCAAAATAAAATTGGGTACGGTCTGGAACGCTGCCTCTATCTTCTCTGTCCGGAAAGCCCATGCATGAGCGAGAAGATTAAGGATTACGTCGTTTTATCGCCTGAGCATCTCATTAACGCATTCGAAGATTTATGCCAGAAGAATAAAGCTCCGACGCTTTATCTTGACCGCCACAGTGCTGCCTTTCTAGCCGCTAAGGATTCAAAACTTATCGATCCCTATTTATATGACTTGGCACAGCCTGACCGATATAGGCAAGTCCTGGGGAATTTGAAATGTCTGGCGGCCATGCAAAAGAAGCTTTCTTTGGGCGCTTTCCCAGGGATTGCGCAGAATCTTTCGCGAGAATTAAGTGTCGTTTATGCAAGGATTCACAACCAAGATACGCGTCAACAATTAGAGGTCGCGGTCAATCGGGCTGCGTCCGAGGGCGACATTAAGCGCATGGCCGTAATTCTTGACAACCCGGATATCTACGCCAAGGACTTTTATGGTTTCAGAGACGCAATGAAGGAATATGCCGATCTTCGCAAAGAATACCACAATCTTAAACGCAGTCTCGAAGATCAGGCCAGTTTCGGCAAGACCACAGGTCATGATATTGCGGCTTTGGTGTCCAGTATTCTAGCGGGTTTGATTATTCTGTTTCTGGCGTTTATGTTTTTTACCAACAAGTCAATTATGTGAGCATGGCAAAGAAGAAGAAAAAGCCGGTCGGTTATCAGGGCCAGATTTTATTGATCTTTGGCGGCATTACGGCAGCGGTCTTTTTGCCAACGACTGTTTTGTTAGCAATCGGGTGCCTGCCCACAGTTGTTGCTGCCTTCGTCGACAGTAGTCGGCGTAAAACGCAGGCGATTACAGTGGGCGCGATGAATATTGCAGGCTGTGCCCCCTTCGTGTTCGAGCTATGGCAGAATGGCAACGGCATGACCAAGGCAATTAGCATCGTCACAGATCCAATGATTATCGTTGTCATGTATACGGCTGCGGCGATCGGCTATCTGATTGATTGGTCCATGACCGGGATCGTGGCCAATGTGCTTTATCAAAGAGGTCTGGCCCGCCAGAAGGCGATCATCGCGCGGCAGGAAGCACTGGTGGAAATCTGGGGCAAGGAAGTCACAGGTGAAATTCCGCTCGATCAATGGGGATTTGCGCTGGATTCGCAGCGCGACAAAAGGCACTGAACATTCACCCTTTCAGCGGTTTGCTCTTCGGTTTTGGAATAACGCCCTTTTTGGCCTGTTGCAGGGCCATGATGATCCTTAAATTGCGTTCGACATCCGTGTCATGAGGCGCACGCTCTTTGGCCTGGTATAGGACGTCTAGGGATTCGTCGATTTTTTTCTGTGCTGCTAGATTAAGCGCCAGATCATTCATCAAGCTTGTTGGCTCTTCCTTCCAATGTGCCAAGGCATCGCGGAAAGCCTTTTCCGCCTCAGCATGCTTTTCCTGTTTTTCTAGGCCAAGTGCGAGTTGATAAAGGGCATTGGGATTGTCGGGGGTCTTCTCCAGTGCCTTTTTCGCATATTGCGTTGTTGCTACGTAGTTACCCAGTTTGTACTGAATTTGGGCAAAATAAAGCGCGATATTGGCCGATGCGTCTTCCGCATTGGCAAACGGCGAGAGGATAAGCGCGGCGCGTTCGGTGTCGCCCGCAATATTCAACGCCTCCGCGTAATTTAGGGCCGTGAGCGGATCATCACTCTTCTTCGAATAACTTTGCTCGGCCGCGTCTAACGAGAGCGGCGTATGATGCGACATACCCTCAGCCTGTGTCCGGTAATGAACTTGTGTGTCGGTTGTGGCGCAGGCACCCAAGGCCAAACAAGCCGCTAACCCAACCCAACGAAAAAATGAATGAAAGGCCACGCTGCGCTCCATGCCAGAGGAAAGGAAAAAATGGTGGGCAGTACTGGGTTCGAACCAGCGACCCCTGCGATGTCAACACAGTGCTCTACCGCTGAGCTAACTGCCCGGTCTTACTAATCAGAAGCCATCAAAAAACAGAAATCAGGGAGTTTTTCAATCATTTTCTTCTGATTTTTTGCTAGGCAGCTTTTAACAAACTTTCCACCTGTTTGACCAAATCATTCAAATGAAAGGGTTTTGATAGAATTTTAGCCGGACTATAATTCTTCTGCGCATCCATGGCCACAGCGGCAAAGCCTGTTATGAACATAACCCTTAGCGCAGGAGACTTGCGAATAGCCTGTTGTGCAAGTTCGATTCCGTCCATACCGGGCATAACAATATCCGTCAGCAACAAATCAGGACTTTCCGGCCCGTCCAGTGCTGCAAGGGCCGAGAGGCCATCAGCACAGGCTTCGACGCGGTGTCCCGCCTTTTCCAGCGCCAATTTCAGAAATTGCCGCATGGAGTAATCATCTTCAGCCAAAAGAATATGAGCCATAAATTTTTCCTTCTCTATATTCAATAATGTACGAGTAAAGGCCGAATAGGCAAGGAATTATGCAACATAGTGCACAGTTTCTTGCCCGCTCAAAGGTTGGGGCTTAGGCTCTTGCCAGTAAGGCAGGCGATAGTTCAGCAAGTCTTCGGGCGTATCCACCGCTGGCCAGAGCTGGGCCACCGCGGCAGCCATTTCAAACACCTCGTGTTCTGACACCCGATAGCGCGGGTCCGGTTCGTTAAAGGGTGTCCATCCTTCAATGGAAAGTAAATCAAGGGTGGGATCCGGTGTGGCGGGCCAATTCAACATCATTATATTCCCGTCCTCGTCTTCAACAATATCTTCATAAGGGGCGCGCTTATGATCCCAACAGCCACCGACAGCGTGAAGGATGCCATTAATATTCCGAATATAGGGAATATGCGTATGGCCGTGGATGATCCCATCGACGCGGTGGGTATTTGCCATCGTATAGACAGTCTGGTCAAATGCACTCATAACTTGCACCAGACGTGTGCTTGCGGTTGCTAAATGTTTGGCCAGGGAAAAGGGTTTGCGTTCGCCCTGTAGCACGATGGTTTGCAAGGGCGCAGGACGATCCATTAAAAGCTGCTCTAAGCTGTCGATCCACAGGCCGAGCTCGCCCTGTATAAAGCCGGAATCGAAAACATCGCCGTGCAAAACCAGAAATTTTTTGTTCTTTGATGTTGTGTGAATTCGGAAATTGGTGATGATTTCCACGCCATACCGGCGTGTAAGAATTTGATAAAGTGCGCTATCTTGATCGGCAATCTCCGGATCATGATTTCCAGGATGTATTCTGACACAAACCCCTTTCTTGATAAGATAGATGAGTGTTGCCATCAGAAGATTATAGTGGGGTGGCCACCACCAGCGCCGACGCAATTTCCAACCATCAAAATTATCGCCCGTTAATTCAAGGGTTTTGAAGTTGACGGCAAGCAAAGAATTTGTGATGGCTTGGGCATCGGTTGATTTCGCGCCCAGATGTAAGTCAAACTTCCAAACAATAGGAAATGTTGGTTTTGCCATTCTGATTGAATAGTTGAAGACTTGAAGTGGGTCAGAAGAACGAATCAAATTCACATCAGTATCTTAAACAAATTTAACCAAATCATGCAAAGTCTGGTGCTCAACGAATTTGCATCACGATCTCTTCAAATTGCTGACAAGCCAGATCCCAGCTGTAGTGATCATGCACGTAGTTGGCGCGTTGTTCAGGCGTCCCAGTAACAAGCGCATGCTGCGCCGCTAGGCTTAAGTCATCAGGGTGCATGGCCCCGAGAAAGTCATGAGTAATGATATCAACAGGGCCGGTAACGGGAAATGCGGCAATCGGCAACCCGCAGGCAAGTGCTTCGATCAACACGATTCCGAATGTATCGGTGCGCGAGGGAAAGACAAAAACATCGGCCGAGCGGTAATGATCAGCCAGTTCCTGACCGGTTTTCTTGCCGGTAAAGACGGCTTGCGGATATTGCCGCTGCAGTCGTTTCAGGCGTGGTCCGTCGCCTACGATCACCTTGGTTCCGGGCCAGGGCATGCTGAGAAAAGCCTCAAGATTTTTTTCAATAGCCACCCGACCGACATAAAGGGCAATCGGGGGCTTCAAATCCGAGAATAGGGTCTTCTCGCCCGGATAAAAGAGATCGCGATCTATGCCTCGTGTGAGCTGGCGCATGGGCGTGGCGAACGCCATCTCTTTCAAATGGTTTTCCAGACTAGCCGTGGCGATCATCATGGTCCGGGAAGGGGCATGAAATCGCCTCACAATGCTGCGCGCGAGCGCGCATATAGGCTCATAAAGGAAAGGGAATAGTTCGCCACCCAGGCGTTTGGCAGCATAGTCCGGAAAATGCGTATGGTAGGAAGTGGTGAAATCTTGTTTGTGCAGAATGCAATAGCGCCGTGCGGCCCAACCAAGAGGCCCTTCGGTTGCGATATGAATATGATCCGGATTAAATCTCTTAATCTTTCTACCGAGCCCTTCATAGGGAAAAAGCACAAGCCTAATCTCACCATAACCCGGCAAAGCCAGAGTTAGCGGAAAATCCCCTGGTGCAATGACGTCAACGCAATGTCCACGGTTACGTAAGCCCTCGGTCAAATGCTCGTAGGTGCGTACAACGCCGTTAACTTGCGGGTGCCAAGCATCTGTGATAATCAGTATTTTCATAGTTTTAATACCACTATACCTTATTAGAACCCGATCGCACCGTAGACAAGACACCTTGTAAGAAATTAAACTGATGTGGCTATAAGTCCATATTTGAGAAGCCTCTCATGATTCGCAAGCGTAAGATCTTTTCGCCACTGGTTTTTTGCGCCTTTGCGGTATTGTCCGTCAGCGCGGTGGCTGCGGAATGCGGTATCGATTATCAAATGATCGTTAACATGCAAAGGCCTGAGCGCATTTCCTACAATGTCTGGGATAATATTTATGGCCATCAGGATTATGAAGAACGCTTTGTCAGCGGTCTGGGTGAGGAAAGCGGTGGCGTTATTGTAGTGGGCGAGAAATACAAATCGGACCAGGAATTTGTTGATCTTGTGCTTGCACAGATCAATCGTCGGGGGCGCGTGGAGTGGCAGCAAATTCATGCGATTCCAGCGTTGGTGCATGTACAGAAAATTGTGCGCCTGGCCAATCACTTTGCTGTCATGGGCGAAACGAAGGACAAACAGAAAGAATCAAAGCAGATCTGGGTAGGATATTTCGATTCAAAGGGCGCCCTCGTCACGCAAGGAACTATCAATCGCGAGGGGCTTAGTCTTGAAGGCGCAGATCTGAGCGCTGATTCAACGGGAGAGAACCTTGTGCTCGCGGCAACGGCCTATGATCATAAACGCAAATCAAAGAATGGGATGCTGTTTCGTCTTAATCAAAAAGGCGCCATTCTCGAGACAAAAACTTTGAAGCCCGGAGCGGATAACACCTTGCAAAGCATTCGCGTCTTGCCTGATCGCGGCTTTATAATGACGGGGCAGGTACAAGACGACCAGGGGCGCGCGGTGGGCTGGCTGTTGCGCATGGATGAAGATTTTAATTTCCGCTGGCAAAAGCAATATCCTCGTGGCCTGTCTGCAGAATTGCTTTCGGCTGTACCTTACTTGCAGGGCTATATTGCCATTGCAGGCCGTGCAAAGCCTTTACCGGGCGCGGGAGGGCTTTATTCCGCCTGGGTGATGGTGGTTGAGGACATTGACGGCGATGAATTGTGGGAGCGTTATTTCCGCAGCTCCGCAATGACCGAAGCGCGCGATATCATCGCAGATAAAAACGGCTTGTTATCAGTCATGATCAATAACAAGGCACTGAAAAAGAAAACCAACGCAGAAGCAGAGGCTGATGAAAAGGCAAAATCCGCAGACGATGCAGAAATAATAAGCAAGAATGGGGAAACGGAAGAACAAACATACGAAAGCGGTGACTTTGTTCGACTGCTCTCGCTGAACCCGCGCGGGCTTTTACTGACCTCTGAAGATTATTTCAATGCGGGCGGTGCTGTGGGCAATCAACTCATTTCGGCGCGCGCCGGTGGAGAGCGTGTAATAATCGGCCAAACCGATGCACTGTATCAGATCGAAATCAAAGGGCAGGCTGAGCCAGATATCATACGCTCTGTGAACGGCTGGGTATTATCAGCTATCCCGGCCGAGTCATACGTAGATCCCTGCATTCCAAAATGAAACGCACAGCTGGTCCCTTCCTTGTTGTGCCAGACCAGGACCAGATCCGCCTGGACAAGTTTTTGGTACTCAACTGCCCGGATTTTTCTCGTGCGCGCTTGCAAAATTTGATTGAACGCGGTGAGGTCCTGGTTGATGAAAAGGCGATTGTCACAGCGTCCTTCAAGCTTCGCGCCGGAGTTCATGTGTGCATCAATATTCCGCCGCCAGAGCCTTCGCATCTGCAAGCGCAGGAAATCGAACTGAATATCGTCTATGAGGACGACCATCTTCTGGTCATCAATAAGCCAGCGGGCATGGTTGTGCATCCCGGCGCAGGCAATCGTGCGGGCACATTGGTCAATGCCCTGATGCACCATTGCGGAAGCCAGCTCTCGGGCATAGGCGGGGTGCAGCGTCCCGGTATTGTACACCGACTGGACAAGGAAACATCAGGCCTGATGCTGGTGGCGAAAACCGATCAGGCGCATCAGCATCTAGCTGGCCAGCTGGCCGATCGCACACTTGAACGGGTCTATCAGGCCTTTATTTTAGGTGTGCCGCGTCCGCCGATTGGCCTGATTGATGCGCCGATCGCCCGCCATCCGACACAGCGCTTGAAAATGACGGTTGCGCGCCGCGATGGACGCGCAGCGCGAACACGTTACCGGGTACTGACGGCGCGGCTGGGGTTGTTCTCAAAAGTCGAATGTCGGCTGGAGACCGGGCGCACGCATCAGATCCGTGTGCATATGGCGCATCTTGGACATCCGCTGATCGGTGACCCGCTCTACGGAGCACAACCCACAGCCCTGCGGGCAGCGGTGAAAAAGGCGCAACTCAATGCCGAGCAGGAAAATGCCGTTCTAACCTTCCCGCGGCAGGCGTTGCATGCCGGTCATATCGCCTAGGTCTAGAACATCGCCCCAGTTCTCTTCCAGATGACGCGCCGAGAAGGCTTCAGTAAGCGCATAAAGCGGCAGGGGGTTTTCCAGGCTTTGTCCTGCGTCGCGGCCTATGGGTCCAAAACGGCTTTCGATCCGGCTGCTTGCCGGTAGCGCGGAAAAATGGCCCAGCGGCAGCGTCAGCCGGATTTCATGAGCGGCGTGTGTGCGTGCGCCAAACGGATCAAAATCCGCTGCGTCCGTTATCGTGCTCTGCGCCGCCAGACGAACACCGCTGGGCCATATTTTCTCAATGCCGATGCTGCCCCCAATATCTTCAGCGAGGTATCGCCCCGCCCGCAATTGAAGCGTCAGATCATAAGCTGGAAGGTCATACCAGGCCTTGATGTGCCCGGTCAGGAGATGATCGCCATTAAAGCCCAAATTCATAAAGCTGTACGGATCGCGCTTAAACGCCTGCCAGAGTTCCACGCCCGCGGCGAAACGCGAATCATACGGGCGGAAAAGAATCTCGCCACCCAGACCACCATACATTTCCTCAAGATAGCCGCTGCTGAGTGCAAGATGCAGATTGGAATTAAAGCTATGTGTGAAGCTGGTCTGTGCGCGGTCGAGGGCAAAGCCGCGCGCGGCAAAGAGATCAATATCGCTGCGTACTGGTAAAAATGGGCGGACGCGAATTTCTTCCAACTGTTCCAGATTGTTTTTTGTGTTCAGGCGCAGGCGTACCATATTTTCAAGATACGGGCCGAGCGGGCTGCTGATTCCTGCCAGTAGCGCCGTGCGATAGAGAATGCCGCTATCCTCTTCCGAAAGGCTGGTATGGGTTTCTAGGGCGACATCAAAAGCCAAATCCTCCACTCGCGGATCGTGCATGGGCGGCAGCCAGCTTATGCCTTTTGCCGGCGCGATCGTCATGTTCTTCCAGATTTCTGAAGTGCTGCCATGATGTGTTTGATAAGCGCGCTCAAGATCGGCGCGCATGATCTTCAAACGCGGGCCGTGTAAATTCATCAGCACGGGCTGGAGCGCGATCTCCTCCACGTCCGCCCCGCCGTGGTTCATCACCGGAATGGCAGCACGCCCCATCTGGCGCGGCGTTGACAGACCCGTTTGCAAATGCACCGATCCCTGCGCCGTTGCACCATGCAGTTCCACACCCACAAGCGGAATGTCAGCGCCTTGCGCCTCGATTTCCATGGCCTTGGTGTCAACATTCTGTGCGCGCTTATTGCGTAGATGAAGCGGTTGCATTATCCGCTTATCGGGATCAAACCAGTCCTTGGCCTGCGCTTTTAGCGTTACCCTTCCCATGATTTTATCCTTGCCCTGCGCGGCCAACCCGATATCCAGAAAATCAAACGGGCGGTAAGCCAGCCCGGCGCTCCAACGTGCTGGCGGATTAAAATCTGAGAGCGCGCGTTCGACGCTGTAAGAATCGCTGCCGTAATCTAACTTCAGCGACAATCCCTTGAGCGGCAGCGCATAGTCTACCCCGGCAAACAGGCCTACATCAGAACCCGTAAACCAGTCACTGAGGCCTTGCGGATCCTCCCCATCCAGCGCGCGCGTTTCGCCAAAATGCGAGGATATGCCTTTAAGCGGGTTGGGTAGCTTACCCGCCGTTCCAAAACGGCCCCACCCGATGCCGCCTGTAACGTCAAAATCACCCCAGCGTTTCGAAAGCGCAAGATATTCCCCGCCCATGCGCTTGTGCCCGATGGCGGATTGCAGGCCGATAGTTATTTCGGGCCGCAAACGCGTCTCGGTCAGCAAGCGCAATTTCGCATCCACGCCCGGATAAAGGCGGTCGGGGTCTTCTTTGAGATGGGAGGTTTCTGCGCTTTGGCGCAACTGTATGTACAACGGCGCCGCAAGCTGAAAACCGATAAAGCCATGCAGATAGGGATCCAGCGTTGCAACACCAGCCTTCAGCGTGCCCGGTTCATCCATGCGCGCGCTGGGGACGGTGTTGTAGCCCGGCGTACCCAGAAGGGAATCGCTGCTGGCCTTGGCATAAACATTAATGGTTGCAATGATTCCGCTCAGCGTGAAGCAAATTATAAAAGCGATACGACCGAAATACGATCCCTTCATAAATAAGAATGCTAAAGCGCTTCCTGCCAGAAATCAGTCCTATTGCAATAAACGCCCAGAATTTTCCCCGTTTTGTTTATCGCGCTATGATTGTTTTTTCTGTTGTCATTATACTGATCCGTACTCATACTGGTGGTTGTGGGGAGTGTAAAAGATGAACCAAACGGGGATAATACCTTTCCTAAAGGATGTTCTGAGCAAAAACCCCCTGCGCATACACAACAAGCTTGATACAGGCGAATTGTTGCAAGATGCGCTTGATAGCTCAAGACAGGGATTGGTCTTTTTTGATGGCCATGACAATGCAACTTTGTTCAATCAACGTGCAAGAATCATTGCGCCCGGGCTTTGTTCGCGCAATCAGGCGCCGCTCTCTGCGTTTTTGAACTTTATCTTTGATCATGCCATCGAATGCGATGAAAGCTTGCGCAATGTGTTGGATAAGCTCGTGCCGTCCGGGGGCGGTACATATTTCCGCGAAGTGATCGCCGTAGGCGATGCCATCTATGTGGCGAAGATCATGAAATCACCGGCGGGGCGAACTGTGCTTCAGTTTACAGATGCCAGCGATTTCAAAAAGCATGAAGAACTGTTTATCTCTCTCCACAACATGAGCCACGACCTGGCCCAGGCTGTTGAGGCCACAACCAACGGAATTATTCTTGCGCGTGAAAATAAAGGCTCTTTTGAGATTTGTTTTGCTAACCAGGCTCTGGGCAACCTACTTAAGGTTGCAATTCCTGAAATTTTAGGGCAGGATCTCTTAAGGTTCCTAAAGACCATGCTCAATTCTGAAATTTTTCAAAAAATCGATCAGTCCCTTGCGCACGGCCTCGCGGCCGAGGCTGAGTTCCCTTTTAGAAGCGACAATCAGATCTGCTGGCGGAATTTGCAATTAACCAAGGTGCGCGCGCGTACAGGTGCGACCGAGATGTATATCGGTGTCCTGACCGATACAACGGAAGCCCGAATGCGTGAACAAAGCGCATTCCAGGCGCAGAAGATGGAGGCCCTGGGGCAGCTTGCAGCGGGTGTGGCGCATGATTTCAACAATTTGCTTTCGCTCATTGATGGTCATGCGCGGGCAGGGCAGCAGGCCATCAGCACGTCTGCATCTTCAGAAAAGATCAATGATTCCTTGCAAAAAGTTCGGTCCGCAGCGGAGCGGGGTGCAGGTCTGGTACGGCAAATGCTGACGTTCTCGCGGCATCAGATTGTCTCGGACTCGGCGCTTGATCTTTGTGCGGCGTTACGAGATCAGGCGAAGCTGCTACAGCCCTTGCTGACCAGTGCGGTTGAATTGCGCCTGAATTTGCCAAAGCAGGATGCTTCGAATCAAGATTTTTTCGTTCGCATCTCGGAAAACACGCTGGTGCAGATTGTGATGAATCTGGTGATCAATGCGCGCGATGCCATGCCGCAGGGTGGGCGGGTGGAGCTGGAGATCGCCAAAGCCGATTCCGACACAATTGCCACCATGTTCGCAAAGAATGTCCGCGCGTTTCCGTCGCACCAGGCGGAATTTGCCGTGTTGACGGTGCGGGATAATGGCACGGGTATTCCCGCGGAAGTTGCGACGCGGATTTTTGAGCCGTTCTTTACCACCAAGGGCGGCGGATCGGGAACCGGGCTCGGCCTTTACGTCGTCTATAGTCTAGTGCGCCAAATCGGCGGCGCGATTGATGTGTCTTCCGCGCCTGATAAGGGCACGACGTTTCGCATCTTGCTGCCCCTCAGCGCAGATGCAAAGCCCCAACATTTAAGTGGTGATGTGAGCGAGCCTTCAACATTGCGTTTTGATGGATACACGGCATTAGTTGTTGAAGATGAGCCTGAGCTTCTGGGCCTGTTGAGCATGGATCTTCAGCGCGCGGGCTTTCGCGTCTTGCCGGCTGAGGATGGCGATACCGCGCTCGTTGTACAAGACGATGAACCCGGGCGAATTGATATTCTTCTCACAGATGTCATGATGCCGCGCCTAAACGGCGTCAAGCTCGCCGCTCTTATGCGGGACGTGCGCCCGGAAATCGGGATTGTGTTCATGAGCGGATACCCGGGTTCGGCGCTGGGTCTGGAAGACATCCCAAAAGATGCTGTCTTCCTGTCCAAGCCCTTGCAAATTCACACCATGCTGCCGGTTTTGCGCAATGTTCTCGAAGCGCGCAAAGCCATGTTGTTTCATCCTGATACCCTTAGTGCTTCTCGATGGGAGTCTCGCCATGACATCTTCTCCTGACTTTGCTGATCTTAAAATCCTGCTGGTTGAGGATCAGGCCGAAGCGCGCAGTATGCTGAAAAACATGCTCATGGAATTAGGTGTGACGCAGGTTTTTGAAGCGCCCAACGGGCGCGAAGCGCTCAAATTCGTCGACAGTGCTATGGACCTCATCAGCTTGGTCATCTGCGATTGGAACATGCCTTCTATGAGCGGTGTTGAGTTCTTGCGCCAGCTGCGCACGGTTTATCCGGATGTACCGTTCCTGATGATTACAGGGCGCAGTGATCTTGAATCCGTTGTCGAAGCCAAAGCTTCCGGTGTCACTGGGTATATTCGCAAACCCTTTTCTGTGCTGCAGCTTGAAACCAAGCTGCGCGTGATTTTAAAGAAACAGGCCATCGCGGCGGCTTAAATGAAATGAATTTGAAAATTTTATTACGCAGCTCTAATAAAATTATATTGTTAATGTCATAATATATTCACAACCCACACTTTCGTATGTTTTTTGTTGATTTTTTCTTAGAACAGGCGTTTACTCATGACGGATCGTTTTATGTTTTCTCTAGTTTGAGTTGATGGAAGGAGTCTCAGATGGCAGTGGATTATGTTTTTGACGCTTATGGTTCCGCCCCACAAGGAGGAATTT
Source organism: Alphaproteobacteria bacterium (assembly GCA_023150415.1). Classification (GTDB taxonomy): domain Bacteria; phylum Pseudomonadota; class Alphaproteobacteria; order Micavibrionales; family Micavibrionaceae; genus JAKLKY01. Next base: position 64,496 of record JAKLKY010000001.1, read on the forward strand.
ATTCTGCAAATAATTATCAAGATTTTTCCTTTGGAGATTCACTTCAACTTCATTTGCTGACGCATCCTACAGGTACTGATACCGTTGAGGATCCGAATATAACTATTATTGAAGGAGGAGTGGGAAGTGCTATCTATGGCGGGTACATAAAGGCGGGTGATCTATGCTTTACGGTTGACTCCGGTAAGTTAAGCATCAGAAATATAGTGGACCCTAACTCCAGCAGCACGGATCTGGTAAGGTTTGATTTTACGATGTCGAACATCACCGATATTAGTGGGAATACATTGCCTGAGAGCGCATTTGGTCCGATTGCTGTCATTTTTGCAGGTCCTGCCTCTACTATTAATAATGCCTCTGTTGCGTCGGCATTTAATGCTCTTGGCGCTGGCAAGTTTAATGATTCAGGTAACCGCATTGTTTTTCAGGGCTCGAACCCAAATAGTAGCGCCGAGGGGCGTTTTAGTGAATTTTCCTTATTGGGAAAAAGCAATGGTGGAGATATGGATGGTGTTACCAACGGCACTAATGGTGTGAAGAATGCTGAAAACCATACTACAGGAATTATTGGAGCTGAAGGTGGAGATATAATACCTATTCCGGGTGGGCCAGTTCCTGCACCAGGCGCAACAGTCCTTCTTGGTTTTGCGGCCTGTGTTGCGGCTTTGTCTCGCAAGCGCAAAGCAGCGCCCGAAGCTGTCATGCAGGAAGTCGATAGACCTGCTCCTGTTCTCGGGCATTAAGTATTGTCAGTATTGAGATACAGCGTCACACCGTCGATCTGATAGATGTTGTAAACTACACTGTTAATGGTGTCAGTTATGTACGACATATTACTAAGGTCATAGCCGAGTAAGTTGAACGTGTCCCCTTCGCTTGTGTCGATGTTGATAAACAAGTCATGGTTTTGATCCGTCATCGCTAACATGTCTTGCAAACTTAATGTGATGTTTTGCGCAATGCCGTTATCGGCGTTGATCATTTCAATATTTGTGTATTGATTGTCGCTGATTTGTGTGAAGTCAATGTTGCCTGCGACATTCAGCAGCAAACTGTCAAAATCTGCGCCCCCGTCAAAACGTGTTGAAGTGAATACACCCAAATCACTAATTACTACTTTATCTTCGCCTGCACCACCGGAAATGGTTGTGTTCACCGCAGTGCTGTTCAAGGTAAAAATATCTGCTCCGTTACCAGAGTAAATGGTATTGTCGTGCCCGTTGACGGTCACGTTTCTTGAAAGATCATTGAAGAATATGTGATTTGAGTCACCATGGATTGTATCAATTACAAAACCAGACAAAGGATCACGAATAGCAAGCCCATCTTGTGTGGAATCGATAATCCCATCGTTATCTGCAATGGTATCCAAAACTTGAAACGTATAAGTTTGTGTGACATAACCGCCATGGCCGTCGCTGACCAGAATTTCCAACGTGAAATCACCCGGCGTCACGCCTGCATTCGTCCAGCTTAATGTCAGAACGCCATCAACAAACTGCGCGGTGATACCGCTGTTGCTAAGCGCGGCCTTGCTGGCATCGCTCAGATCGTAGCTCAAGCCGCTCTTCGTCCCGTCTGGATCATTGAACATGCCTTTGAAATCGAACGACCAGTTTGTGTTTGTGCTTGATGTATTTGGGTTTGTATCGCTGGCGCGGAAAAAGAAATCTTCAGCCTGTCCCAAAGCCACCGGCCCCAGATTGGGAACGATATGCGCATTCGGATCATAAGCTGGCTCGTGTGCTGTGGGGTTGAAGATAATCTGTCCCGCATCCGTGCCAAAACCGACATTCGCGGTCATCATGCCGCTGCTGCCGGCGGCAGGTTGCAGCGTTCCAAGTCCCTTGGCTTCGCTCAGCTCCAGCCCGCCATTGCCCAGGCCCAGCCCGGTATTCAGACCGAAACCAGCCGTAACTGTTTGCGGTGCGGGTTGGGCTTGTGCTTGTGGCTGCGATCCGTCATCCACCGGTTGCGCCGATGCATCATCGCCTGTTGCTTCGCTGGCGTCAGCATCGGGCGTGGTCTGATCGCCGTTTTCCCCGTCATCCTCGTGTGCATTTTCATCTTGTGCTTCAGGGGCTTCGGCCGCGCTGTCTTCAATCGAGGTGAAGAAGCTCGGGGCCACGCCTGAAATGCTTGCGAAATTGTTGGCCACATCTTCGGCCGAGATCTGGCCCATATGTTCAATCTGCGCTTGACCGGCATCGAAACGTGCTGTCTCGAATTGGTTGGAGAGCGTCACTTCCTGGCCCATCGCATTGCGCAGAACAATCGCGCCTTCAACAACAGTGATCTCGCCAGTGTTGATATTCCCGGCGATGATGGTGCCGCGGATCCCGATCGACCCTGCGGGCGTTTCAATTTTCACGCTGTCTGGGTCTTCACGCCCGATCAGGCCCGAGGTAAAGACGAAAATCCCTTTCAGGATGGAAACATTGGTTTCACCGGCTTCGGTGGCGGGGTCGAACACGTATTCGTCAATCGCCAGTTTTGCGCCTTCGGAGATGGCAAAGCTACTCTCGTCAGAGAAAACAATATTCACAGCCGCCTTGTCTTGCGTCTCGATGACATCGCCTTGATAGACGGGTTGGCCCAGGGCCACAGGCTCGCTATGGCCATCTGTGCGGGTGATGATGGCCTCACCCGAAATTTCCTGGATATGGCCAACCGGTGCCGTCGAGGCCGCGCTGGCCGGAGCGATATCGTTGAGATCTGCATCACTCTGGATCATCTCTGCCTGCGCATAACGCTGGCCTTCCGCTCCAGATGGGCTGGAATTCGGGGCGGCCACGCCGCCGCTTTGAAAATCTTGATAAGCCATCACAATCCCCTCAAAAACCTTTGTTTCCCCAAATTCTAATGCCTTGGGTTATATTCTTATGATATCCATAAAATGGTTTACAAAACCCTAAAAATTTACAAAATAAGTTAAATTGTATGAAATTTTATGGCGCATTTAGCGGCATTCGCACTGGAAAACATCCTTATTATTACCGCTTTCGTAACAGACTTCCTTTTTGCTATATTGCTCGCAGGTGCAGGATTGTCCAATATAATTGGCACCCGGCGGGATGCTGTCTGTTTCCCCAATTCTCTTTAAATCCTGCCATGTAACAGATTTGGCGGTACAGGTGCCTTCCTCTACATTTCCGTCAAAACGCTTGCAGACTCCGTTCTCCAATTTGTATTCGTAATGGATCTTTTTATCCTTGTTCGGGGTGTAACACGCTGGCGGGTTATAGGCTGAGCAATCCGCGAAAACCAGATCAATGCCGCTGCTGCCGCACGCGCAGTTATTCGTTTCTGTTTCTGACCATTTGCAATCCAACCCCCGTTTTTTGGTGATGTAATGATCACCGGTATGACCCTCCGGGCAGGACAGCGTTTCGGTCTCTGTCTTCTCGGGGCATACACATTCTCCTGTCCAGGGCCCAATCTCGGTAGAACAATCCGCATGGGTGTATTTGGTAGCATGCAGTGTCCCTTCGGAATCATCCCCATAGCCTGCGTCCTTGCAAGTTTTGGTGATGGGTGTGCTGCTTTCGGTGCATTTGCATTTGTCTGCCTTGCTCTCGCTAGGCTCTTGATAAAGGATTTTGTTATTATTGCAGAGGATAATCGACCATTCCTTATAGGTTGGACTGTCTGTATCGCCCTCTATGCAATGCATGGTTTTTTCTTGCCATGTTGGTAAACACGCAGTTCGTGCCTTATCCCCATTATCGAATTTCCTGCCCTTATAAACCCAACCACCATTAGGCAAGCCATTGTTTTCGTCGCCATCACTTGCGCTGACGTCACCACACGTATAGCTAAGCGAAACCAAACATGAATCATCCTTATAGGGTTCCTTGCCTGACTCCATGGGATGCGCATAGTAATTTTCATCAACCCAAAAATGCTCGCTTGTGTTTGGCAGATATAAATCCCTATTATAGCCAAATATCGTTGCCGTGTTACCAGGACCTGTGGCCTTATATATTTTATTGCTGTCATCAGTGGAAATCTCTGGCAAATGAGCATCGATCCCGCAGGTATGATTTTCAGGTTCATTTGGTCCTGCTTCTTTGATGTTGATGACAGCAGCCGCACAATTTGTCAGAGGCAGCATGCGGCAAGTGATCGTGCCATCGGCCTGCACCGCGTTAAGAACAGGTTTATCCGCCGGGCATCGCACATCAATGACAGCGCGGCAATCGGGCTGAAAGCCAGGCGTTGCGGTATCTGAATCGCGCAATCCCGCGAGGTAAGGCTTATCATCCGGGCATTCAATGCGCTGTCCTTCAGCTGTCGTTGTGTCGGCTGTCAGCAAGGCGGTGCTGATGCAGTTTGAGGTATTGCCGCTGCTGTCGCAAATCTGGTCGGTGAAAATACTGCCATCCGTGACATTGCTGCCGTAGACGCGCAGGCTTTCGGTGGTGTCGTCAGTGGCGACAAACATGCCGTCTTCGAGATCTTCGGGAACGGTGCTACCCACACCGACGGCTTGCGTGTTCAGATCATAAATGTCATCAGCGGAAAACGTGGATCGGTTCCAGAAATTCTCAAAGCGATTGGCTGTAAACAGCAATTTATCGTCGAATTCGTTATCGTCTTCTGAGTTATCCAGTAGGCTCACCGTCAAAATCGCCTTGCGCTCGCCCTCCGTTCCGTCCGCATATCCGCTTAAACAGTTATCAGCCTCATCCGCTTGGGGCGTGGCCGTCGGGCAGGGGCCAGTCGAAACGCCATAGGTATTGTAGCCGCCTTTGCGGTTGGGGCCGAGGGAATAGACTGCGAAAATAGCCAGTCCCTGTTCAGCATCAAATATCGATACACTGTTCTGTGCTGAAAAGATATCAATACCCCCCGCATTCTCTGTATTTATGTTGCCTGCGAGCATTGTGTATGGTTGCGTCACGGCATAGACCAATTTACTGCCATACCCATCCAGCGATTCTTCTTCCTCGATTTGCAATTCGCGAAAGGGAACTGCGCCGAAAACAACATTAATCTCTTCTGGCGGTGTAGCTTCGTCCATGTCGAGATCCACCAGCCGTGGAGATTGTAAAGTACAAAGTCCTTGCAAACAGGTTCCGGGTTCATGTTCTTCGCCGCAAAAAGCAGAAGTCTCTCCGTAAATACCGTGATCGCGCCCAGCCGTCACGGAGGCTGGGCAAGGATAATGCCCATGGGCGCTGTGGTAGAGTTCGAGCGCGCTGCGGACACTGGCGAGATTCTTGTTTGTGGTCTCGATTTTTCTGCGCTGTTCATGCTGTGCGTAATAGGCAAAGATCGGCGCCGCCAAAAGCGCAATCACCAGCAGTGCGATACAAATTTCCAATAGTGTAAAGCCGCGTTGCCGCTGACATGTTCTGTTGGTTTTCTCTACTCGCATCGGCATGTAAAGGAATCAGCAAAATTACCGGGCGCATAACATGTTTTCTGCGCTCCGAAATCGTGGCAACCGCACGGTGAGTTAATATAAATCGCATCCGGCGGTGGGTTGGTGCTGCCGCTGCCGGGGTTTACTTTTATCTCGACCCAGCGCGTATCCTTGGGGATACATTTCCCATCTGTGTTACCTTCGTAATCATTCAGATAGGTCTTCACGCAATTCGGTGGCGTTCCTTGGTAATTGTAATAGATTGTCGCCTTATGATTAGGATCGGGGATATAACAAGCTGGCGGATTATAATTCGTACAGCTGGCTTCCGAATATTCAGGTTTGGGCGTGGCATCGCACTCACATTCAGAAGTATCCCATGGATCTTCTGTCCATTTGCAGTCTGCACCCAAATGTCTTTTTTGCGTTTTCTGACCGGTGCTGCCGTCACCGCAGGACTCGGTTTTCGTTTCTGTTCTGGGCGTGCAGGTACAAGCCGGAGTCCAGTCGGTCGCAGTTTGTGTGCAATCGGCCTTCGTGGTCACTTGTCGCGTTTGTTGCGTTGTTGAATCCTCATATCCCTCTAAGGTTGAGCAATTCCGTGTTTCTGATTTGGTTCCGGCCGATGCGCTGCAATCGCATGAAGATTTTCCTTTGCCAGGCTCTTCGTAATAGATCCATCCCTTGCTATTGCTTTTGCCTGCATCGTTGTTGCAAACCTTGATGTACCAGGTTTCATATTTAGGTCCACCGCCGCCGGTGACGCAATCCTTGGTGATTTTCGACCATTGCGGCAAACATTGGCTGCGACTACCCTCTCCCGTGTTGCCGTATTCTCGTGCCTTAAATGTCCAGCCGTTATTATCGGGGCCGCCGGTACAAGTATAAATCAAATTGATTTGGCAAGATGTGTCTTTGAATGTGGGACTCCCGTCTGTTATTTTTTCAGCATAAACTTTTCCGTCTGTGTTATTGTAGACTGGCTTAAATGGCGTTGTTGAATTCGGCAAGAAAATCTCGCGTCCGCCGCCGAAATTAAGACCCGCGCCATTCGAAGCCGTAGCATATTTATCCAGCGGCATTTCTGTGTTGATCGCAGTTACATACGCATCAACGCCGCATGTATTATCAAATGGCTTTCCGTCCTCTGTCTCAACAATTTTGAAAGTCTTGTTTCCGCAGGCAAGCTTGGGCAGCATTCGACATGTGATTGTACCATCGGCCTGCACCGCATTTAAAACAGGTTTATCCGCCGGGCATCGCACATCAATGACAGCGCGGCAATCGGGCTGAAAGCCAGGCGTATTCGTATCAGCATCGCGCAATCCTGCCAGATAAGGCTTCTCGGGATCGGTGCATTCAATGCGCTCGGCGCCGGCCTTTCCGGGATCGTCTGCTGTGTTTTGATCGGCTGTCAGCAAGGCGGTGCTGATGCAGTTTGAGGCATTGTCGCTGCTGTCGCAAATCTGATCCGTGAAGATACTGCCGTCGGTGACATTGCTGCCATAGACGCGCAGACTTTCGGTGGTATCGTCGGTGGCGACAAACATGCCGTCTTCGAGATCTTCAGGAATGGTGCCGCCCACGCCCACGGCCTGCGTGTTCAGATCATAAATATCATCGGCCGAAAATGTTGAGCGGTTCCAGAAATTTTCAAAGCGATTGGCCGTGAACAGCAATTTATCGTCGAATTCAATATTATCCTCTGTTTTATCCAAAAGGCCCGTGGTCAGAATGGCCGGTCGATCTTCCTCGCCGCCCGCATATTTGCTCAGGCAGTTATCACCTTCATCTGCTGCATTTTCATCATCCGCGGGGCAGGGACGCTGAACGATCCCCTCAGCGTTATAAGCCCCTTCCTTATTGGGTCCCAAGGAGTAAACGGCAAATAATGCAAGGCCCTGCTCAGCCGAGAAAATCGATTCACTGCTTTGCGCGGAGCGGATGTCAATTCCGCCTGCTGACTCGGAAAACAGTGTTGCATCGGGATTGGCAAACGGCCGTGTCACGGCATAGACCAATTTACTGCCATGGCCATCCAGCGATTCTTCTTCCTCGATTTGCAACTCGCGAAAGGGTACCGCGCCGAAAACAACTTCGACATCTTCCAGGTCTTTATCCATATCCACATCCACCTGGCGGCTCCCGGATAAGATACATATGCCCTCAGCGCAATCTCCCGTTGCGATGGCACTATCATCGTTCTTTGTTTGAAACTGGCATGCCTTTTCGTGCGCAACCCCGTAGGACGCGTCTGCGCGGCCCGCATTCATCGGCGCGGGGCAGGGGTAGCGGCCGTTTGCGCTGCGGTAGAGTTCCAGTGCGCTAAGAACGCTGTTGAGGTTTCTATCTGAATTTTCGACTTTTCTTTGCTGCTCATAGTGCGTGTAATACGCAAACAGAGGCGCTGCCAGCAGGCCTATCACCAGCAGGGAAACCGCAAACTCAATCAGGGTAAAACCCTTTAGGTATTTGGGTCGCCGAAACATATAACTTCTCCATTACTTCTTATACCGGTTATATAGCGTCCCGCAGGACATGTCATGCTACCAATCGGCTCGAATTCTACGGGTATGCATTCAGGATCAATGACATCAGTATCAGGATTAGTGTCATAGAAGCCGGCCATCACTTGCCCTGGCGGACATGTGACTTGTCCATCCTTGCTGAAATCAGCGATATTAAAACATTCCTTGCGGAAGCATTCAGCTTGATCGTTCGAATCTTCAATATCACCGCATGCCTCGCCAGCCTTTGTGCAAACCCGCGACGCGCGCACTTCACTCGTGGTACGCAACGCACCGTCCACATCCAGGCGCTCTTTGGGTTGTTGCGTGTTGATTCCGACATTTCCAACATTCGCGTTTTGAATATTGCGCCCGTCGCTGCCGGCGATACGATACCAATAGCTGGTCTGGGACACACGGCCAAAACGCGCAATGTCATCAAAATACTCTGCTCCCGCGGCGCGGCTTTGACCCAACCCGGCCATAAAAATGGCATCAAGGTCGCAGTTCTCACTGCTGTCCAGCGTGTCATCGTCTGGGTCCTCCTTGGTGCAGGGCTGCTTTAAAATTCCGCCCATGCCATATCCCCCCGCTTCATCGGGGCCAACGGAGATAAAGGCGAAATGCGCATCCGAACGCATGCCCGCCGTATCACGGCGCAGTTCATCAATCGCCTGTATTGCGCCGCCATTGGTTTTAAAATCAACCAAAGCACCATTCTTGTTCACCCATTGATGGGTCAGATTAAGTGTCACTGCGTAGACCAGCATATTCCCCCAGCCATCAAACGCCGACAGATTGGAGACAGGCAAACCCGCATTCCGCATGGCTGAAATGGGCGGTGCGCCAATCAGAACAAAATCAACTTCCGCAACGCCATTTTCATCGAAATCAACACCACTGGCACGTGCCCCTTTCACAAGGCAAATCCCACGCCAGCAGTCGCCCGTCGAAAGTGCAAATTCGCCAGGATCAATGTCACCTTCCCCGCTGTCATCTTGATGGAATGTATATGTTCCATCCTCATTATCGAGGAGGCGCATGGCTGGATTAGTGTCTGGAAAAAAGACATCGCAATTCAATCCAGCACCGAAATCCGCACTATCTATCCCCACATCCCGCACGCCGGGACAGGGATAGAAAAAATTCTGGTTGAAAAACGAAGCCATGTTTTCATTCATGGTGCTGATGTTTTGGCGCGTGTTTTCCAGTTTCACGTACAGGATATACTGCTCATAGGCACGAATAAGTGTAACCATGACGATTCCGTAAACGATCATCACGATCAGGAATTCCACCAATGTGAAGCCCTTATTTCTCATCGCTTGCCCTATGCTTGGGCTTTGATGTCCCACAATCATCGCCCGGTCATTATAGTGGTAAATTGTCTGCGCCCGAAATCTTTATTTCGATGTTTATTTTTTGGGGCCCCCGGCTCCGGCACCACCGGTCCCAGCGCCGCCAGTTCCAGCACCACCGGTTCCGGCGCCGCCGCTCCCACCAGGCCCGCCGCCATTATTTGTACAGTCGGCACAGGTGTATTGATCAAGATTATTGGCTTCTAACTTGCCGTAGAGGGATTTGTTAGTGCATAAAAACGTCTTCTTGACTGGATCATAGCCATACGCCCATTCATCAGTTTTGCATTTTGTCCCGCTTAAATCTTCTATCTTGTCATAGTCGCATTTTTCATCAACCTTACCCAGGCTGGTAAATCCCTTCGTTGCCCACTTATCGTCACCGGTTTTCGATGATTGGCAATGAATTCCTTGCCCAGCCTTGCCACCATCAGCATAAGGATCGAAGGGTTGGGTCATCAGGGCTGAAGTAAAGAAATTCTGGGGTATAATTCCATTTTCAATTTCACGGTCATCACACAGCGTATCCTCGCCTTGAACCTCCATCGGGCATAGGCGCGGCGCTTGCAGGACATTGGCGCTGACATGGCCCATCACTTCAATTTTTGCTGCAGGCTGATCATCAACAGGAATAAAGCCAGCCGGATTCTTTACGGGATAAATGCGGTCTTGCCCAATCCGAACATTTCCGCTTGTCTTAGAAAGAATATCATTCGTGCCGGTGTCGCGCGTCCATAATTGTGACGTATCACTATTGGCAAACTGCAGATAATCGTCAAATTCCTCTGTGCCATAAGACATCAGTACATCGCGGAAAACACCATTTCCTGTGTTGCTCTCACCAACGTTCTGAAACAGCCGGGCTAGAACCTTATTTTAACCTTATTTTCTTCCTTGGGATGCACGCAGTTAATGCCTGTCTCACCTGGTCCATTGTCTGGCCCATTCCCTGGTCCCGCCGATTCTTCTTCTCCGGCACCGCCTTCATCATCATCCGCTTCATCGGCGCCGCCGCCGCAGGTCGTACGCAGTGCGCCATGAAGTGTATAAGCGCCAACACCATTTGGCCCTGCGCTCATCAACGCGAAGTGCACTTTGTCACCCGCCATGAGAATTTCATCCGGGTTGGCCTTGTTGCGGATTTGAATCTGGCCCCCATCATTCTCGTAAGTTGCATTCTTTGTTTGAGCGCTGGTAATAAAATATGTGATCTTATTGCCAAAACCATCCAGAACGGCTGTCGGCGGCAAACCCAGTGTCGCATAAGGGAATTCGCCGCGCAGAACAGCTGCCTCTTTCAAATCATCGGTATTCGGATTGCCATCATCAATAAGGGAGGACAGTGTGCAAACCTCTGCCGTGTCAGGGCCGCATTCTTTAAGATCATCAACTTCGCCTGAAAATTCACGACCGGCTTCTGGATCGTTCAAATCAAGGTTCCGCTGTCCGGGCATCGGATATCGTCCGTGCGTAATGACAAAGCGCTCGAGAGCAGCATCAAGCGTTGAAAGGGTGGCAATGGTTTTACCGCGCTTTTCTGTTTCCGCCTGTTTGTTTTGCATGATGAACACGGGCAGAATCAAAAGGCTGAACAGGATAAGGGCGATCGACAGTTCGATCAGTGTCATCCCCCTTTGTGAATACAGTGCCGCAGTATTCATAGCATCCTCATAAAATATCTTTAAAATTTTATTCTAATTGATACGGACTATCTCACCTTACATAGTACTCCTGATCCCCTAAAGAAAAGGTTAAGACCACTAGGCATAAAAACGGCGGATTTCCGCCAGCTGCATGAGATGACTGCGCCACTAACTTTGACAAAATGAGAAGGTTCCAGATGATGAGGGCAAGGGTGGTGCCAGGGGCAGGATCGAATTAATTTACTATCTGTTTGGTAAAGTACAATAATTCTTAATTCGATTTATCTCGATGCCCCCAGAAATACCCCCAGTTCGTACACAAAATTAATGGTGCTTTTTGATACCTAAAGCCTTACGCAAATTTTTTGCTTTCTCACTAATTAGAATAATTCTAGGGCTATCAAAAAGAACAAACTGTCTATGGGGATCATCAAAATCATGGTCTGTAACTGCTTGTCTATAGCTAATCATAGCGTTTTTCTTTTTGTCAGTATCTTGATTTATTTTCCATCCAAGAGTTTTAAGTTTGGATAAAATTTTATTCGCTCGAAAATGATTATTCGTATCCGATGAGGGGCTGCACCAATGCTCAGTAGCAAGATCCTCTATCTCCTGAATTAAATTTGCAAGACAGACTTTAATGCTATTGTTTTGTTGAATTTTATAAGCCGCTACACTAATGGCCATGCTGACTATGGGCCCAATGATAGCGGCTTGAATATTCGTTTCACTTAACCATGTTAACAGACTTGGCTCTGCCATAATTTAAGCCTCATTAATGTAGACATTTATTTCATCAATAAGAGAGGGATCATCTTTAGAGATAAATTTCAGTTTTTTTAATATGATTGCCTTATCAATTTTTTCTTTGCGTACTAAATTCCCAAAAGCTTCATCTAAAAATGATGATCCATAGCCTTCGGTCCCATCCATTTCAACCATGATTTCGTCGAATGCAAAAAGAGCTGGTTTCAGATGATCTTCTCTAAAAGCTTCACCACTCGTATTACTGTATTGCCTCAATCGGCCATAGGGATAGCGGCTAAAATCCTTAGCAATATTAATTACTTTTTTCTTCATTTGGTTCTCTTTCTAGTGCATTTAGGCATATTTGCCAAACGATAAGTGTACCATTCAAAGGAAGTGGTAAGCTTTCGTGGTGCCATTGGTTGTCGTTATGATATATATATTTTCCTCTGTAGCTAAAAATACTTAAAGTTCCCCTAGAACTTTCTCTGATTAATTTTTGTATGTCGTAAGAGCCTTGGCCTCGTCCCTCTACTTGGGTACTACTTCTGCCCTTTTCCATTGCTAAAGCCAATTTTTCACTATCAAACGGTTCTCTAGCGAGTGTAGATGCAAGTTCTTCAATTTTTTCTTTCCAGTTAGTTTTAAGAGTGTTTGGCATACCAACACCCTGATCGTATAAAATCATCAAAACAGTATTTTTATCATTCAACTTAAATCCTGCTCGCCACCAGATAGGCATGCAAGTATTTGTATTCTCTTTTTTAAAATTATCTGGATATGCATGTTCAACGGCGTTAGCCATGGCCTCTGTCAAAGCTCTATAAATTTTTCCTGAGTAAGGAGAATGAGGTTGTATTCCGTCTGCAGAATAAAATAATTCCTTTATACCTTTTATGAGGCCTTCGGGGTTATCTTGCCCAGATTGTAAGCGAACTACGTCTACTTCAGGTAAATCGTCAAAGGTTGGTTTTGATGAGCGTATTCCCAATAAGTGAAAAAATCCTAACTCGTTGAGAAAGTGATAAACTCCAGCATATTGGGGATAAGACCCTAGGACACTTCTCGGAATTTTTCTCGTACACCGTTCAATTTCAGCAGCTAAAACAACACATGTTTCAGAAGATATTTTTTTGCATTGGGAGAAATCAAGAAAAACAAACAATTCTTGTTTAAATATGCTCTCTGAAATTTCATTTATAAATTGAATAGTTTCTTCATAGTTTTCAAAAAGGCTCATTACCTGCGGAACCTTCATGTGCATTCGCATAGAATGCTTGCTTCTTATAGAGACTAAATCTAACTTTCGCCTCTTAAGTCTTTCAATGCGAGTGTTTTCTCTCTTTCTTATGTTTTGAGTGTGTAGTTTATGCCACTTTTTAAGTGTAATATCCATTTATTGTTGCCCTCTATAATACTAGAAAATCATTTGGGATTTTTGAATTCTAATATACTGTTTTTATGCATCAAAGTGTAAATTCTGATTTAATAGGTTGTAATTTATATTCTTAGGTTATTTTATACTTGGTTTTATATGCGCTAGATCCTTCATTGTGAAGGTGTTGTCTTGCTTGCTTCTAAAACAAATCGTGCGCGCTCACGACGAAGCATTTCAAAGGGACTGATACAGCCAATCCCTAGGCCAACACAGATGTTTGGGATTTTAACTTTTCGAATACCGTCAGATGGCACTTCATGTGTTACGACCACATAGTCATGTGCCTTTGCGTGGGCCACAAGCCAATAATCTGCTACCTGCAAAAAAGTTGCGATGGCGGCTGGTTCATAGTTCTGACTGCTGACCCAAGAGCTAACCTCACCAAGAGCTGGTAAGATTTCATCATCAGGTGGCAAAAAGAAGATTTTACCACGTGCATTTACCCAATCAGAAAGCTCATCCTGACCTGCATCAATTTCGTCTGCAACCTTTTCAATGCTAGCAACCTTGCTTTCCCTATTTTTTTCAATCAGCCATGCCCAGAAGGCAGGACAGAAATCTAGGCCATAGTGAAGATTTTTTGCTTGAATAAAAACATTTGCATCTAATAAATAGCTTGTCACAACATGGCCCCCACTTCACGGCAAAGATTATTGAAGGAGGAAGTTTTTTTAATTCCAAGCATTCGAAAAGCGTCGCGGTACAATGTTTGTCCTTCTAAGGTGCTAGTAGCCATTGCACGGGTAAACCGGCGGCTAACCCGAGCAACGGTCGTTTTGTAGAAATCACCGCCACTGCTTGCTTTTGCTCGTATCTCGCGAAGACGTTGTTGTTCGGCCTCCCAAGCATAATCGAAGGCATGGCGATCAAACCATCTGGCATCAAGTAGACGACGCAAGATAACTAACGTGCTAACCTTAAAACGACGAGAAAGGCGATTAAGTGCGTCTTCAACTGTTTCATCTTGCAATTCTTGCTTGAATAGCGAGAGAGGAACCAAAAGTTCTGCAGCGACGGCATTGCACCAAACTTCTTCACGACGAAAACCATTAATGGGTGCAACGCCAGCATTCGACACCCCGGAAGAATTAAGCCACAGATGAGCAAGCTCATGAGCTAACGTAAACATCTGACCAGATTTAGTATCAGAACCATTGATGAATACTAGAGGAGCAAGCCTATCAGAAAGGGCAAAACCTCTAAATTCGGCAGGATCGAGCTTACGAGTGTTATTACTCATCACAACCCCACTGACCATCACAAGAATATAGGGGACTGCAACTCTAAGGGGTTAAGGGGGGTGTAACTTCCAGAAGTTATAGGGCCATCTTTTTCCCCAATAGCCTCTTTGGCAAAAACTTCAGGTTTCTTATAGTGTTCTTTAGCCAAAGCTAGATTAAATTCATATATGTTGCTGCAGGTTGCGCCTGTTTCGGGATTGTGCCTACGAGTTGACTTGAGATATTCAAATTTTTCTAAATTGCGAATTTGTTTAGATACTGCTGAGTTTGCCATTCCTAAACTTTCGGCGATTTTAGAAACAGAAGGAAAGCAACGCCCATCTGGGCCAGAATACCCTTGAAGTATCATTAGAATACGTCTGGCGGCATTACCTAATCTATAATCAAACCCGGCAATTTGACAAAGTTTCATAACCGCGAGAAAGCCATATACCTTTTCAGATTTAGTAGATGGGGAGCTTTTGCTGCGCATTGCAAATAGCTTTCCTATTAACTTATTTTGGGAAGTAAGTTTGTAAATTTTCTAAAAAACTTTCTAAATCTGCTTTTAGAATTAAGGTTCTCTTCCCCAATTTTTTGGCAGGTAGAAGTCCTTCATTGATTGCTTCATAAATTTTTGTTCGGCCAATTCCTGTGGCTGTTCTCACTTCTTCAATCGTTAAGGCAATTAGGTTCATGATGAATATCTCCGTTATCATGGTTGTTCATGCATGAACGATATTCAAAAAGAGGGACAAATAAAAAATGAGAAAGAAAAAATGTTTTTTAAATTTTCTTTCTCATTATTTGGAGACTATCTTTTATTGAGATTGATTTCACATCTAGCCGCATATGCTTCATGCAAGCCATGATAAACCTAACCATTGGCCCGCCAGCTTTATCATGATTGTATGAAATACCTGCACTTCGATTGAAATGCCTTTGATAGAGATCAGGCAATATATGGCCTTTTAAATATGTTTCTGCACTAATCCCCCCACGATTAAGAGCAATATGGTCAGTGTTCGAAACTTTTGATGAAAGAAGGGGTAAATTACCACCTAAAACTTCTAAGTTGATAATAATTTCGTTCAAAATATCTTCAGTTGCAAAAGTAAGCATAGAGGGAGCAATTTGTTGTGTTTCTTCGACGGTTTGAATTAATTCTCTATATGTAGAAATTATCTTGTTTGTTTTTTTAAGGCCATCTTTTAATTTATTGGAAATTTGTTTCCGGGTAGATATTTGATCAAAGCCTTCTTTCCATCCTAAGTAAGTTTTGTATGCAACATTTAAATCTTTAGCTAATTCTTTAGCTTTAGGTTTTTTAGAAATCTTTTTTGTTCTTCCTTTGGGTGTTTTGATAGTTGCGTTTATAATATCACGAACATCCTTTTCTAAAAATAAAGGAGGTTCTTTTATCGCATAAATCTTAATATCTCCAGCCATATTGGGTCACTTTACTCCAAACTTGGCACGAATAACCTTCCCCCCACTCGCCAACGCATCCAAATAATCTGCCCATTGCTGCATCATCTTTTTGCGATCGGGGAGAAATTCAGTGCGGTCGTAGGCTTCACCTAAGGGACTGCTGGTTTTGTGGGCGAGTTGTTTTTCGATGACTTCGCTGTCGGTGCCGATTTTCTCGCGGATGAGGGTACGAGCGAGGGCGCGGAAGCCGTGGGCGACCATTTGTTCGCCGAAGCCCAGGCGCTTGATGCCGTGGTTGACGGTGCCGTCGCTCATGGGCTGTCTAGGTTTGACTTGTGAAGGGAAAATCCAATCAGTGTTTAGATGACCAGTTTCTTCGCGTTGTTCTTCAAGAATGCGAAGTGCTTGGTGGCTGAGCGGGACAATATGGGGGCGACGCATTTTCATTTTCTCGGCGCTGATGTGCCATTCTTTGGCTTCCCAATCGATTTCTGACCATTGTGCTTGGCGGATTTCGCCGGGACGTTGGAAGGTGAGAAGGGAGAACCAGATTGCCCGGCGGGTGCGTTCGTAGAGACGGGCTTCGTTGCGTTCTAGGGCATGAAGGAAAGCAGGTAGGGTCTTTGCATCCAGGGTGGCATAATGCTGGGTTTTGCGGGTTTTTAGTGCGCCTCTTAGATCAGCGGCCGCATCGTGTTCGCATTTTCCTGTCTGGATGCCATAGCGAAACACCATGCTGAATATCTGGCGTGTTTTGGCGGCGATGTCTAAAGCTTGGCGGTTTTCGACCTGCCGCAAACATTTTAAAACTTCTGGAGGTGTTAATTGAGCAATAGGTCGGTCGCCAACGTGAGGAAAAATGTTCATCTCCAGAATACGCAGGTTCTTATCAGCGTAGCCTGTGCTCCAACGTTCCTTTTGCACTTCGTGCCATTCAAGGGCGACGGCTTTGAAGGAATTCTGGGTTTGCCGGACGCTATCTTCATACTGATCTTGGCGGGCCTGCATAGGGTCTATGGGCGGTGCGGCGTTCAACAGCTTGCGAGCTTGGTATTTTCTCTCCCGCGCTTCAGCTAGTGGGAGGAGGGGATATGATCCGAAGGCCAAAACCTTCTCTTTGCCCTGAAAACGGTATTTCATGCGCCAAAGCTTGCCCCCTGTGGGTTGAACAAGGAGGTATAGCCCCTCTCCATCAAATAGCTTGTAGGGCTTATCCTTGGGCTTGGCATTGCGGCAGATTTTCTCGTTGAGCTTCATGATCCCCTTTTAAAATACCCCCAGTTTTTAGGTCGGTACCCCCATTAATACCCCCATTTTTTCTGGTTACAGCCGAACGGGGGTGAATAACCATAAACAGAAAATGCTCTGAAACCGGCTAATATCAATGCTTATAGAGGATAATGGTGAATGTCAATGAACGGGGGCGGAGGGGAAGGTGGTGCCCAGGGGCAGGATCGAACTGCCGACACGAGGATTTTCAGTCCTCTGCTCTACCACTGAGCTACCTGGGCTTCCGGTATTGGTTTTTAGGGGATGGGCCCCATAATTGCAAGACCTATGAAATGCCGGACCTAAAAAACCCCTTTGGTGCGGCTGGCCAGGGGTGGCGTCCGCCGCTTGCGGCTAATTTCTAGCAATCCCATGGGTGTCATGCCGTGGATCTGCACGGTGCAGGGGTCGTTTTGGATGGCATCATCCAGGGCCTTGAGCACGGATTTTTCCTCTTTCTTGTCCTGAAAGCGGATGAAATCGACCATGATCGCCCCGCCGATATTGCGCAGGCGCAGGTGGCGCGTCAGTTCAGCGGCCGCTTCCATATTAATCGCAAGATTGGAGCGTTTATCTGCGCCGCGGTTGATATCGATCGCAAACAGGGCGGCTGTTTGCTGCAAGACCATGTTCCCGCCTCCTGGCAGCAAAACATAATCCTGAAATAGGCCGCCGATTTTATCCATGATATCGCGATGATAAAACAGCGCCAGATCTTCCACCGCGTCGGGCAGTTCAACAGGGTTAATCTTGGTCACAAGATCGGGGGCGAAAACGGTGCACCATTCTTCGGCCAATGTGAAATGGTCCATCGTGGTGATTTCGATGCGCTCGATCTGTGCGCCGGCCTGATCGCTCAGCGTGCGCTGGATGGCATCAGGTCCCTGCATAATCAAGGCTGGTTCGCTTCCCTGCATCAGGGGAATAATTTCCTCCCACGCGGCCTTGAGAATACGGCCTTCGCGCAGCAGCATCTCCGTTTGCGTATGCGCGGCGGATGAGCGCAGAATACAGCCCTCGATATCGTCCAGCGCCCGCATCATGGTTTCAATCTGGCCGCGCAGTTTCTTGCCGCGGATGCGTTGCGAGAGCCGGTTGCCCGCCATTAAGGGGCAGTGAATCAGATATCGCCCGGCCAATGCGATATCCATGCTCATGCGCGGCAGTTTGCTTTCAAACCGCGCATATTCGGGTGTCTGGCCGGGATAAATGCTCTTGGCCTGCACGGCGATCATCTGGCCCGGTTGCAACACTTTGCCAATTGGTTTTTCACCGCCCTTGACGAATTCCTTGCCTTTTTTCAGCCGTACATCGGCGTTGAATAGAATGCCAGTATTTTGGCCGTCAAGCCGCAAATAGGCCGCATCCATCGCCTTGTCGATGCTCTCCACGCGCGCACGGAAGATCG
Source organism: Alphaproteobacteria bacterium (assembly GCA_023150415.1). Taxonomy (GTDB): domain Bacteria; phylum Pseudomonadota; class Alphaproteobacteria; order Micavibrionales; family Micavibrionaceae; genus JAKLKY01. Next base: position 82,885 of record JAKLKY010000001.1, read on the forward strand.
AACCCCAGCGCACCGGCTCATCAACGGGATCAATCTCCAGCCCCTCAAGCCGCCCCTGGCTCAGCGCCGCGACCCAGATACTGCCTTCTTGTTCTTCAATGAGGATGTCCATGACGGGGTTGCTGGTTGGTTGTTGGTGGTTGGTATTATAACTACTTTTTAACAATAACCAACAACCAACCAGCA
>JAKLKY010000020.1 GCA_023150415.1 Alphaproteobacteria bacterium
CCGTCAAAGGCCGGAACAGTGAATCAAGGATATAGGGGCGCATAAAATTGTCTTACCACCAAGGCACCAGAGTGGTAAGAGACTAATTCATGGACACGTTTCGCAAAAAGCTGATTTTTCGCTCCTGGCATCGCGGCACGAAGGAAATGGATTTGATCTTGGGCTCCTTCGCTGACCGCTACGTGTCGGGTTTCTCAGAAAGCGAATTGCAGGCCTATGAGGAGATTTTAAGTCATAGTGATCCCGATCTTTACAACTGGATCACCGGGGCGGAGCCTGTACCCGAAAACTTGCTCAATCCCGTGCTTTGGCAGCTACTTTCCCATCGATGGGCATAAAATATTGGCATATTATAGATGATTGTATTATTATGATTGTATTATACTGATGTAATAATGTTTATGAACAAGGAAAGACATGTCCTCCACTAAACAAACAGCCCCCGATTTACCCGATCGCATGTTCCACATTCGCGACATTGTGGAGGCTTATTTTTATAAAAGCCTAAAAGCAAACGATACACATCTATGCGTTCCAAATTTAGTGGCTCCCGATCAAACAGCCCGCTCACACACAATCAATCACGTTTTATTCGATTTGATCAATCAGCTTGTTTTTATGGATCCGCCGTTAGAGCACCAGGAAGTGGACGATTTTTTAGAAACAAAAGAAATGCGCGATATTCTGGAAGAAAGATTTTCTTTCCTGAAAGGCATGACAGAGCCAAGAATGGATCGCTTGAATATGTGGCTTTTGGATCAACAAAGACGGCTAGGGTTTGAAAACTGGATTGATGTGCAAGGAAATCAACGTATTTTCATCCCCCCTGCGAACGGGCCGGAAGTGACCGGAGAAGAGCCACCATTCTCGCCCGGACCGCAGATCACACCTTCTTAAACACCGCGTAATACGCGTAGCCACCGTAAAGCTGCTGAACGGTTAAGGTGCCGCGTTTTTCCAGCTCCAGCCGTTGCAGATAATTTAAAATCTCCGGCTTGTGATAGACGTGGAATTTCGAAAGCCACCAGAACAGAAAACGCCGAAACCAGACCGGCAGCTTCTCCTGCCCGCCGAAATCAACGATATGCATCGCCCCGCCGGATGGCAGAAGCGTAAGCGCATGATCAATCGATTCCCGCCAGGGCGGAATGATGGACAGCGCGTAGGAAAACACAAAATGTTCAAATGGCTCCGTCACGCCAAACAAAACGCGCGGATCGAATGATTGTGCAAAACCATGGCCGACACGGATATCGCCCAGAAAGCCCTTGCGCTCTAGCGAACGATTGGCGGTCTTGAGCATTTCCGTTGACGCATCCAGACCAAAAAAGCGCGCCTGCGGATAGGTCTGGGCCATTTTAATTAAATTACGCGCCGTGCCGCAGCCCACTTCGCAGACCTTATCTTCTGGGCCCGGCTGCAGTTTGCGGATCAAATGATCGCGGCCCAGTAAATAATATTTGCGCGTCAGGTCATACACATGCCGCGTCAGGCGGTACATGCTGTCCATGGCGGCGCGGGCATGCGATTCTGAAGAGCTGGATTCTGAGTTCATGCTTCCATAGTAATCATGAATAACCGCACGGGATAAACAAAAATTTACTGATGCTCCCCACAATAAAAACCATTATAAATAAATTCCAATGACCAGAACGATTTCCATCATCGGCGCCGGGGCGTGGGGAACAGCGCTCGCCCAGGCCTATGCCATTGCCGGGCGGCCCGTGCGGCTTTGGGCGCGTGAGGCGGAACTGGCGCGGGTGCTGAACGTGCGGCATGAGAATCCAACCTACCTTCCCGGTGCGCCGCTGGATCCGCGCATCGAGGCAACGGCCGATCTGGCGCAGGCCATGGGCGCTGACATTCTTTTGCTCGTTACGCCGGCGCAAAGCCTGCGGTCGATGCTGACAAGCATGAAGCCTATGCTCAGGCCGGACGTGCCGGTGGTCCTGTGCGCCAAGGGGATCGAGATTGGGACAGGCCGGCTGCTCAGTGCGATCGTCCAGGAAATGATCCCGCAGGCACCGCTGGCTGTGCTCAGCGGCCCCACTTTCGCCGGGGAAGTTGTTCAGGGTTTGCCCGCCGCCATGACGCTGGCGATCGCCGATAATTCAATCGCTTCCGCCTTGCAAGCGGATCTCAGCACCCCGCGCCTGCGCGCCTATCTCTCCGATGATCTGATCGGCGTTCAAGTGGGGGGTGCCATCAAGAACGTGATTGCCATTGCCTGCGGAATCGCGCAGGGCAAAGGCTACGGCGAGAGCGCTCGTGCCGCGCTGATCGCGCGCGGTTTGGCGGAGATCACGCGTCTGGCGGTGGCTCTGGGCGGCAAGGCGCAGACAATGCTGGGCCTCAGCGGCGTAGGGGATCTCACCCTGACCTGTAATTCCATGCGCTCACGTAATTTTTCGCTGGGTGTGGCGCTGGGGCAGGGGCAGAGCCTGCAATCGATCCTCGATAATCGCGCCGCTGTTACCGAAGGCATTTACACCGCGCAGGCCGCCAGCGCTTTGGCGCAACAAATCGGCGTTGATATGCCAATTACAAAAGCGGTACAAGCGTGTTTGCAGGAAGGCCTGGCGGTTGACAAGGCGATAGAGGCATTATTGAATCGATCTTTGAAGGATGAATCCGCGTAGTTTTCTGCAATTTCATTTCAACCTCTTGCACTGGAGACTCTCATGAAAGACCTGAAATGTCCGATCACCGGCGTCAGCATTCCCTGGTTTTTGCTCTCGGTTATTATCGGCTTTGCCTTTTTGTTTGGCTATCAATACGTCATGCATGGCATTTGGTTGATGCCTGTATATGAACTCACGCCGCAGCTCTGGCGTCCCGTGGCTGAAATGCAAGCACTGTTCCCCTGGTGCATCGGCACAAAGCTGGCCACTGTAATTATCATTGGGTTGATCTACACCCGCAACCATGAAGGCAAAGGCATCATGGAAGGCGTACGTTTTGGTGTTCTGATCGGTGCGCTCATGGGCGTGATGATGATGAGCTCCTATCTCTGGATGCCGATTTCTCTCGATCTGGCGATGAAGTGGCTGGCTGTGGGCTTTGGCGAAGGTCTGGGCCTGGGCATCATCTTCTCGCTCGCTTATCGCTGCGGTTCTTGCACCGGATCTTGCGCAGGCAAAGACAAAGCCTCCTGCGCCTGAACTGTTGGTGAAATACTGGCTGCTGAAATCCGAGCCGTCTGTCTACGGATGGGCTCAGCTGCTGCAAGATGGTTGCACGCACTGGAACGGTGTGCGCAACCATCAAGCGGCGGCGAATTTAAAGGCGATGGTCAAAGGCGACCGCGCCTTTTTTTATCACTCGAATGAGGGCAAAGAAATTGTCGGGATGGTGGAGATTACACGCACCGCCTATCCCGACCCGTCTGATGAAAGCAGAAAATTCGTGATGGTGGATATCCGTCCGCTGCGCCCGTTGGCGCGGCCCTTGCCCTTAGCGGAGATCAAGAAACATCCCATTCTCAAAAATATGGCGCTGGTGCGGCAATCGCGCCTGTCGGTCTGCCCTGTTACCGAGAAGGAATGGAACGTCGTCATGGAGATGGATTGATAAAAGGAGTTTAAGACATGAGCGACATCATAAAACCCTCTGCAACCATAAAGCACAACGCGAAGATATCCGCCGACCAATACGCGCAGATGATGTCCGTTTCGCGCCAGACGCCCGATGAATTCTGGGGGGCGCAAGCAAAGCGTCTGGACTGGATGAAATTTCCCAGCGTTATCAAGAACACGTCTTTTACTGGCGACGTCAATATCAAGTGGTTTGAAGATGGGGTGCTGAACGCGTGTTACAATTGTATCGACCGCCATTTGCCGCATAAGGCCAATGACACAGCGTTTATTTTCGAAGCCGATGAGCCGGGGCAAGATCGCCGTATAACATACGCCGAACTGCATCGGGATGTCTGCCAGCTTTCCAATGCGCTAAAAGCAAAAGGCGTGAAGAAAGGCGATAGCGTTGCGATCTACATGCCCATGATCCCGCAGGCGGCCGTGGCGATGTTGGCCTGTGCGCGCATCGGCGCGGTGCATTCTGTTGTCTTTGGTGGCTTCTCGCCCGAGGCTCTCAAAGACCGTATCCTTGATTGCAAAGCAAAAGTTCTTATCACTGCTGATGAAGGCCGGCGCGGCGGCAAGATTGTGCCGCTGAAAATGAATGCCGACCGCGCACTGGAACATTGCCCCGATATGCGGCATGTGATCGTCTTGCGGCATACAGGCGGCGCCGCAGCGATGCAAACTGCACGCGATCACTGGTGGCATGAGATTGTCGACGCTCAAAACGCCGATTGCCCGTGCGAGCTTATGAACGCGGAAGATCCGCTGTTTATTCTCTACACTTCTGGATCAACCGGAAAACCCAAAGGCGTGCTACACACGACGGGTGGGTATCTGCTCTTCGCCGCGATGACGCATGATCGGGTTTTTGACTATCAACCGGGGGAAGTCTATTGGTGCACAGCGGATGTGGGTTGGGTGACCGGGCATTCCTATATCGTCTACGGCCCGCTGGCGAACGGCGCGATTTCTTTGATTTTCGAAGGCGTGCCGAATTACCCCGACTGGTCGCGCTTCTGGCAGGTGGTGGATAAACACAAAGTCAATATTTTCTATACCGCGCCAACGGCTATCCGTTCCCTCATACGCGCCGGCGATGATTTTGTGACGCGCACCAGCCGTAAATCCTTGCGCCTTCTGGGCAGTGTGGGCGAGCCTATCAATCATGAAGCTTGGCTTTGGTTTTACAACAAGGTGGGTGAGAAGCGCTGCCCCATCATGGATACATGGTGGCAGACGGAAACCGGCGGGCATATGATTACGCCGCTGGCCAGTTTCGATCTCAAACCCGGCTCGGCCTCCAAACCTTTCTTCGGTGTGCAGCCCGTGATCGTCGATAATGAAGGCAAGGTTCTGGAAGGCGCGGCTGAGGGCAACCTGTGTATTGCCGATTCATGGCCGGGGCAGGCGCGCACGCTCTACGGTGATCACGCGCGGTTCGTGCAGGCTTATTTCTCAACCTACAAAGGCTATTACTTCACCGGCGATGGCGCGCGGCGCGATGCGGACGGCGATTACTGGATCACGGGCCGCGTCGATGATGTCATCAATGTCTCGGGCCATCGCCTGGGCACGGCGGAAATTGAAAGCGCGATCAACGAACACCATGCCGTGGCCGAAAGCGCAGTGGTCGGTTTCCCGCACGACATCAAAGGCCAAGGCATTTACGCCTATGTAATTTTGCTGGAGGGCGAAGAAGCTACAGATTCTCTCAAAAAGGAAATTGTGCAAACCGTGCGCAAGATTATCGGCCCTATTGCCACGCCCGATGTCATCCATATCACGCCGGGCTTGCCCAAAACGCGCTCAGGCAAAATCATGCGGCGCATCCTGCGCAAGATTGCGGCGGGGGAGAAGGATAATCTGGGCGACACCTCAACCCTGGCCGATCCGGGAATTGTTGAGGTGCTTATCCAGGGTCAGTCTTAAGCCATGCCAATCGCGGCCATGTAGAGCTCAAGCAGCTCGTCTTCCTCGCGGCGCTTCTCCGGCTCCATCTTCTGCAGCTTCAAGATGCGCCGCATGGTTTTGGTGTCGAAACCAACGCCCTTGGCTTCGGCGTAAATATCTCTCACATCTTCAGCCAGCGCCTTTTTCTCTTCCTCCAGACGTTCGATACGCTCCAGAAAACTTTTCAGCCGCGCACCGGCCACCCCGCCCGTGCTGCCGACCTGTCCGGATTCGGATTCATCTTCGTCATTGGAAACCGACTGGCGGACGCTGGCAATGCTCTTGGCCATGAAATAATCCTCTCGTTTATGATTCGTGAAGCACTGATTTTAGCCAAAACAAAACTTTAGGCAATGGGGAAGGCAGTGGCGATACAAAAATTATTGTGTCTCCCTTCGCTCTGCTTCCTTCAATTCGATTCTATTGCGACGCTTTATTTTCTGCCACGCGCCAATACTCGATCCACACCCCATCCATGCCGGGGGCTTGCGCGCTGCGCCCGACTTGCACCGTCAGGCGCAAATTCCGGTTGATCGGCTCGGCATGCTGATATTCCTGCGCGCCGCGGGGCAGGTAGGATAGCATCACCGGCACTTCAAACAGCCAGCGATAGCGCCCTTCAACCGCGCCCTCATTCAGCAACAGCGGCGCACTCTGTACAAAGCTGCGCAATTGATAGCGCCCATCGGCCAGCGCGCCTGCAATGCCGCTGTCGGCGTAGAATTGTTGCTGCGCGGCAAAGGTGCTTGGCTCAAAATGCGGCCTGATTTTTTGCAGATGCGCGGCCATATCAGCTCCCTCAATCGTCAGGGCCTCAGACACGGCCATCACCGCCCACTGGCCGATTTGCTCCGTACTCCGATGCGGCAGCTGCAACGGCACGGCATTCTGCGGCAAGCTGTTTTCAGCCGACGCAGCGGCGGCGGGCGCATTGGTCGGAGGTTGCTCCGGCTGTTGCGCGAAGGGCGCCTGCAAGGTTTTCGTCGGGTCGGGCGTTTCTTCTTTCAGCATGGGAAAGAAAAAATCTTTCAATCCCGCAGCATGCGCCGCAGGCGCCGCAACCAGAAGAACCATCAAAACAAAAAGAAACCGCATCATCTTACAATCGCATAATTCAAGAAATCTGTCGAGATCATGCTATAGAGGCTTGCGGATCCAGGGATTGCAGATATTTCATCAAGGACAATCCCGAGATGTTTTCAATTTCACGGATGAATTCTGGTTTTTCATTGCGCACCAGCACGGGCAGGATTTGCGCAATCAGCGCCTTTGCACTCTCATACTGTTTTCCGCGGGCCTTATTGTCTTCCTTCATTTCTTCAAGCGAGCTGTTGTGTTCCTGCTCCTCACGTTTTTCCAGCAGCGCATAATCTTCCTCAAGATCCTTAATGTATCTAGGAATATCGCGCACCAGCTCTGCCGCCGCTGTCTTCATGTAACGGACAAAGTCGGGATCTTCTCCATCCAGCAGCAGCGGCAGTGAAATCACGAAATTGCGTTTCAGGAGCCATTCCTTAATAAAGTCCTCCCAAGTGTTCCACATCTTTGCGTATCCTTGAGAGTCCTCGGGATAGATGACGTTGTAACTTTCCTCGAACAAGGCGATCAGAGTGGCATAAAACTCGTATTGTTGCTTTTTGAGAACATCCTCCAGTTTCTGGTCGTGCACGTTAATTGCAGGATTATTTATCAGGATTTCCATGACCTTGCTGTAACGCGCGTTCAGCCGGATATAGGTTTCCTCTTCCTCATTCTCGCGTTCTTTTTTTTCCTGCTCCAGTTTTTCGCGGTGTGTTTTTCTATGCTCATACAAAAAAACAAGGATGGCAAAAGGGAAACCAACCGCTGTCGTTAGAGCGCCCCACATTTCCCAGAAGCGAACGGTGTCCTCTTCTACGTGCACGAGGCTTTGAACAAGATCTGGATATAAATGGGACACTGAAATCGCGCCTGTAGCGAGCGCAAAAGCGGCGCATAATCCTAAAATTGTTTTACGCGAAGGTTTCATCAATCAACGCCAAACTTACGCAGCCCTGTCCTGTTTAAAAAATTGCATAACTTTTCCCAACTTCAGCACATTTTCGATCCGCCGGTCAAGAAACGCAGCGGTGGGGGAATGACGCGCGTGCAGCGGAATGCGGCCATCATCCTCCAGCCACGCCATCATCGTAGCGGCCAGTACACCGCTCAGCAAGCCACGTTTGGTATAGCGGTTATAATCCGTGCTGGTGTCGCCCGCGCGCTCCCAAATACGGTCGGCCGTGCGCCAGAGAATGCGCATCGCCTGCGGCTTGCGCCAGGGCAGCATCCAGTGCGCCAGCGCTGCGCGTTCGGCCTCCTTATAATCTTGCAAAAACGTCAGGCGCGCCAGCACGGCCGCGCGGATGCGCTGGCGGATTTTCAGCGTCGCCCAGGCCTTCGCGCCGGGCAGGGCGGCCAGCATCTGCCGGTCGGCGTAATCGGCGAAATGGTCCAGCACGTCGGACAGGCCACCAGGAAATAACACCCGCGCCAGCGCCGTATCTTCAACCGCGTCCCACGACCATCCCGGAAACGGCGCTTGCGCGAGCATAGACATCAAAATGCGGTCGCGGGTTTTCTGAACGTCTTTTTTGCTGGCGGCTTGGCTCATGGGTTTGTTTCTAGCATAGATCAGGCAATCTACCCACTCTGGAAATAATCCGCAATCCGCTGCGCCACGGCCTTTGAGATTCCGGGCACCTGCGCAATCTCTTCCGCGCTGGCGCGCGCCGCCGCCTGGGCCGAGCCGAAATGCCGCAGCAGCGCCTTTTTCCGCGCGGTGCCAATACCGGGAATTTCATCGAGTACGGAATGCACCAGATCACCCTGCCGTTTGCGCCGCTGTGCGCCGATCACGAAACGATGCGCTTCATCGCGCAGGCGCTGCAGATAATGCAGCACCGGATCATTCACCGGCAGGTTCAGCGGCGGATGATGTTCGCGGTACAGCGTTTCGCGCCCGGCGTTGCGCTCCTCACCCTTGGCGATGGCCACGCAATGTGGCTGTCCTGCGGAAAAGCCCATATCGCGCAGCACCTGCAACACGGCGTTCAGTTGCCCCTTGCCTCCGTCGATCAAGAGAAGATCAGGAAAATCAGGTCCAGGCTCCTGCGGATCAAGACCTTTCAAACGACGGCTCAGCACCTCGCGCATCATGGCCGGATCATCGCTGCGCCCGGCTTGGCGGATGTTAAAGGTACGATAGGCCTTCTTGTGAAATCCGTCCGGCCCCGCCACCACCATCGCCCCCACCATGCGCGTGCCACCGAGATGGGAGTTATCATAGATCTCAATCCGCCTTGGCGGCGCGGGCAGCCCCAGCACGCCCGCCAGCTTCTCCACCAGCGCCGCATCGGCGGCATTTTGGTTAAGATGCCGCGCCAGCGCCGCCTCATTGTTCTTAATCACGGAATCCAGCAGCCGTTTCAATGTGCCCCGTGCCGGGCACTGAATTCGCACTTTGCGCCCGGCACGGGTGCTCAGCGCCTCTTCCAGTAATGGATGCTCCGCCGGCATCAAATTCAGCAACAACAAAGGCGGCGGTGTCTTATTCTCGTAAAGCTGCGCGATGAACGCGCCCAGAATATCGGGCTGTGTTTCCTGCGCGTCATGCCGGGGGAAGAAAACCTGATTGCCGTAGTTCTGCCCGGCGCGAAAGATCATCACCTGTATGGCCGTCTTGCCCTCGCGCTGCAGCAGGGTCAGAATATCCGCATCCGTAATCCCCGGCGCTGATAGCGCCTGATGCGCCTGGATATCGCGCAGCGCCCGCAATTTATCGCGTAGCGCGGCGGCGGCCTCATAATCCTCGGTGGCGCTGGCCTCGGCCATGGATTTTTGCAGGCGTTGCTGTAGGGCGCGGCTGCGCCCTTCCAGAAAATCGCGCGCGTCGCGCACCTGTTGCGCGTATAAATCCTTGCTCACGTAATCCACGCAGGGCGCGGTGCAGCGTTTGATATGGTATTGCAGACAAGGGCGCGTTCGGCTGGCGAACATATTATCGCTGCAATTGCGCAGCATGAACACGCGCTGCAGCGTGGCGATGGTGGCATTCACCGCACCTGCGCTGGCGAAGGGGCCGTAATACAGGCCCTTGTCTTTGCGCGCGCCGCGATGTTTGCGCACCTGCGGATAATCATGCGCGGTAGAGATGAAAATGGCGGGGAAAGATTTCCCGTCGCGCATCAGGATGTTGTAATGCGGATGCAAGGTTTTGATCAGATTGGCCTCAACCAGCAGCGCCTCAGCCTCGCTGCGCGTATGGACGAATTCCATCGCCTGCGTAGCCGCGATCATGCGCTGCAGTCGCTGAGGCAGGCGCGCGGGCAGGGTGTAGGACGTAACCCGCTTCTTCAGCGACAGCGCCTTGCCCACATATAAAACCTTGCCCTGCGCGTCGATCATCCGGTACACGCCGGGCGTGCCCGGCAAATCCTTCAGATACGCGCGGATCACGGCTGCGCCCTGCGCCACGCCGGGGGGCAGAATATCGTCTGAGTTTTGGCTCATAGCATAAATTTAGGGTTCGACGGCGGGAGATACAATCATTATGTGAGCTTGAATGAGAGGGGACGGAGTAAATTTACTCCGCTCCTTTTATGCGTCCCCGCGTCAGGCTTGGCGCTCTTGGCGCGGGCTATGCCTGTGTTGTTCGTCATTGCGAGGAGCCTCGCCGTAGCGGAACGTGAAGGCGGGCGACGAAGCAAACTCGAAAAAGAAACCACCAAGGCACAAAGACACGAAGAAGGATATAAAAGCCGGTGCTTTTCTTGGTGTCTTCGCGCCTTGGTGGTTAAAACTTGGTCACTTAAATATGTCCCTGCCTTCTTGCTTACCCTGGCGCAGCTTTCGGCGCAGCAGCAGGGGCAGCGGGCAGTTTGGGCACAAAATCCAGATCGGCAGCATGGACCACGTTTCCTTCTGCTGGAGCATCGCCTTGCGCGCTGGCCCCAAACTGCGCCCGCGTTTTTCTTGTTTTCTGTTTAGCTCTTGGTTTTTCTTCTGCACAGAGCCTGCCATCCCGCCCGATTGTCAGGCCGATGATGCGCTTGCCTTCCTCTGTATAAAATTCAGCACTGTCTAAGTGTATGGCGCCCTTAAAAAAAGTGGCGGTGCATAGGAGGGAGTCCAGGGCGAATAGGACTCCAGCCAGGTCGGCTTTAGACAGGTTGGCTCCTGTCAGGTCGGCTTTATACAGGTTGGCTCCTGTCAGGTTGGCTTCGTCCAGGTCGGCTCCGCGCAGGTTGGCTCCGCCCAGGTCGGCTCCGCGCAGGTCGGCTCCTATCAGGTTGGCTCCTTGCAGGTTGGTTCCATACAGGTTGGCTCCGCGCAGGTTGGCTCTGCCCACGTTTACTCCGCACAGGTCGGCTCCTGTCAGGTTGGCTCTGCACAGGTATAGACCATGCAAAAATGTGCCGGATAAATCTTCTAAATTAATGCCGTTCGTATCAACAGCTTTGACGTCCCCTGCAATCAGACTGTCAGCGTGTGTCTGCATTGCCTTGGTGATCAGCTCTCGTGTAGCCTCTGTTGGCTTGTTCGTGCCCATGGTTTCTCCTGTTCTTACTCTTGAATTTTGCTGTTGATTATCTTTACCATAGCGTATTTGCTATGTCAAAATTTATTTTAAAAAGATGCCGCGTGTAAATTTCCCTTGCAATAGTTGCATGATATCAACTAAAAGTTGTTTTTATAAGAAAAACACAAGGTAGAGAAATCGTTCTCTAATCTTGCAAACAATCAAGCGTGGGGGAATTACCATGAAAGCCTATCATATTCAAAGCCTAGCCGACCAAAGCCTGTTGTTCACCGGCGTATTCAAGAATTTCCGCGCCTGTGTCGAAACCGCCATCGATCAGGGCGTGAGCCTGGCGGAGGCAGACCTGCGCGGCCGGAATCTCAGCTTCGCCATGCTCGATGGCGGGGTTTTCGACGCGGCGGATTTCTCGGGCAGCAATCTTTGCGGCGCCAATCTGTCGGAAATTGCCGCTTCGGGCAGCGTCTGGAACGATGCCGATCTCACCGGTGCCTGCCTGGCCTATAGCGATCTCAGCGCCGCCGTCTTCCGCGCCACGCAGTTCGGCGCCACCGATATCGCCGGGTGCGATTTGCGCCGGGCGCTGTTCATCGACTGTCCCAGCTGCTTCCACCTGAATTTCAGCGAAGCGCTGAGCATGCAAGGCGCGTACTATATCTGCGGCCCGCAGGCCGCGCCCATGAGCCACCCGCCGCTGGTGATGCTGGGCCTCGCGCCCGGGCCGGTGACGATGCTCGACAGTCATGTGCTCTATCGCGGAGAGTTGATAGAGCGAAACTATTGGCTCGCACAGTTTAAATCTTGCGTGAGATGAATAATATTCAAGTATAATGAATTTTTTATTTGACTTTATGCTTCCTTTGCGCTAGAAAATAGTCAACAAAAAAGCATCGTGTGGGAGTAAAATCATGGACATTTATATCCGTGGCGGGCAGTTTTTTGCCCTCTATCTGGAAATATGCCGGGACTTTGGGTCTCGGCCCTTTTTTCGGCTTGAAACTTGTGATAAAGAAACTATTATCCAGCTGCCCTACGCCCAGATCATCTGGACGCCGGGCGCCTGTCTGAAAGACGAAGCATTAAATAGAGGAAACAACGCCAATGGACCCTGCGCTCAAACATTTTCTGCGCATCGTGCGCGAGCTGCAGAAGATTGACCCCGAATTTCCGCTGCAATACGCGCTGTGCCTGGGCCATGTCGCGGCTGAGGAAGGGCTCTCCCTGACGACGCTGGCCGAGCGTTGCGGCCTGGCGCTGTCGACTGTGTCGCGCATCGTCGGCGCGTTGTCGGATAAGCGCCAGCGCGGCACGGCCTTTGGCCTGATTAAGGTGAAAATCGCGGCGGATGAGCGTCGGCGCAAATGCCTGTTTCTCACAGCGCGCGGCAAGATCGTGATGCAAGGCCTCACCGACGCTGTGGGTGCGCGGGTTCTGCGCGCGGTATAAACTCTCGACACGTCATAAAAAACCTGTAAAAAAGGGAGACACAAGGGCCCGTGGCGGAATGGTAGACGCTGCAGACTTAAAATCTGTTTCTCGCAAGGGAGTGGGGGTTCAAGTCCCCCCGGGCCCACCATTTAATTAATTATTTCATTGTCTGATGAAAATCTAATATCCTGCTTTAAAGCATCACCTTTAATATTTTTTGCTAATTCAAAAATTTTTGTTTTATAAACATTCAAAAAATAGGCATCACAATAAAGCTTCATATGAAATGCTTCGTCATAAGTAATTTTACTTTTTAATTCTTCCTGTGATCGAAAGCTTCTAATGATTTGAAGAAATCTTTCTTTTTCATCTAAATCTGGAAAAATTTTATCGTAGAAATCAGAAAATTCTTTTTCAAAATCATCAGGACCTTTTATTGATTCATCAATCAACATTAATCCATAGAGCGCATTTAGAAAATTACTAAATATACCTATCTCACTTTTGAAGTGAACATTGTGCTTAGCCAAAAGAACTAGGCCTTTCATATATTCATGCAAAGGCGGCCACTTAATTATATCGTCAGGTAAAGATGAAAAATTCTCAGATAAAAGGGCTATAGATTTTTTATCAAATACTCTTTTCCTATTTTCTTCTTCATCTCCGTTTTTCTTTTCACCTTTATCTTCAGAAATTAAAAGCTTAGCTTTTAATTCTAAGTCTTCTAGATCATCATAAAAGCGTTCGGCATGCGGAGGAATTTCTGAAAACCAAAAACCCATGCTAGCGATATTTAAAGCCAACAATATTTTTGAATAGAGAAAAAAGGATCTTCGATATACTTCATCTACCGATACGTCATCATTAAATATAATTTCTAAATTCAGAGCATCTTTTCTATTTATATAAATCAGTTGAACTGTTTGATTAATTTTGTTCCATTCCCTTAGAACCGAAGGTTTTATAGTATGAGTTGTGGTATATAGCTTTATTCTTATTTTCCATTTAGGTATTCCTTTTGGCAAATCATTCTTTAAGCGTTGCCGTTCTTGTTTTAAAAGGCCATTACTTTCATCTTCTCGTTTTTGAAATTCAGCTTTAAGCCAATTAACCCAATCGCCAGCGTTAGCTGTTTCTTTCAATTTATCCATAGAGATTTTTGAGAATATAAAATTCTTTTTTTCTGTATTTTCTACAGATCTTAAAAACCATGTTTGATTATCTATTTCTTCCGGAGTTGGCGTTCTTTTTGTAAGTTCACCAATCATAGATATTCTCAGATTAGCTAAGCTAATTAAATTTTCAGCCTCTTCTGTCGTAATTTGCTCAGATGGAATTTTAAGTCCATCTTCACTCTGTCCCACATATAATCCTGCTAATCTTTTTTGATGAATCTCTAAAGACAATCCTTGTAAAAACTTAAATTTTTCAGGAGTCATATCATTAGAAAGCATTTCTAATGAAAATAAGCAGGACAGTAGTTTTTTTACGTGATTTTTTTCAGCGTCCCAAATCCAGTCTTTTTCAAGATTCTGTTTGTGCGCCATCTGCTTTATATTCAACAGCTCCATTCTACCAATTTCTTCTAAAGCTAAAGCAGCAAGATGATAGGCAATATTCGAATGGCCCGAATGCTTAACGACTGTAGCAGAATCTAAAAGAGATTTAGCATGATTTAAGCAAGCACGGCTAGCTAGGAGCAAATCATCTATTTCCATTGACACTCTCATGCTCAATATTCAGGTAATATCGCGTATATTTCCGCTCGCCTGTTTTCTTTAACGCGCCCATTTCAACAAGCGCCTGCAAATCTCTTGTCGCAGTCGCCCTGGCCGCACCAGAGATCGAGATATAATTCTCGGCGCTTAAGCCACCTTTGAACCCCTCAATTCCTTCTTTAAACATCCGAGCAACAACTTTGGCTTGGCGCTCATTCAACTGGCTTGAAAAACGATCATAGAATTTACTTTTCTCAATCAGGAAGTCGATCATGCTTTGCGTGTAATCCTGCGCGGCAAGAACGGTTTGGCAGTAGTATTCCAGCCAGTCCTGAACATCCAAGCTCCTATTCCCAATTTGCAGGGCGGCATAATAGGCTTTTCTTGAACGCTCTATCGCTTTCGCCAGCGCGATCAAGGTAGGACGCCCCAAGCCCTGGGATAAGGCTTTTTCCGATATGGCGCGGCCTATTCGCCCGTTCCCATCTTCAAACGGGTGAATACTCTCGAAATAGACATGCGCGATCCCGGAACGTAGTAACATCGGCATCTCATCCGTTTTATTAAACCATAAAATAAACGCATCCATTTCCTTTGGGACATCTTTTGACGGTGGCGCTTCAAAGTGAATTTCAGGCTCATGAAACGAGCCGGAAACAATTTGCATTGGCTCTTCATGGGCGCGATAGCGCCCCATATCCTGTAAATCCCTGCGCCCATTGGTCAGCATTTCATGCCAGAGGAACAGCCGCTTATGATCGAGCGGTCTATCAAAGGTTTTATAGAGATCAACCAGCATTTCCGCGATTCCCTGCTCTGCTGCCGGAACGCGTCTGTTATCTGTCTTGAGGCCAAAATGTCTGCGGATAGAAGATTGCAGGGAATCCCGGTCCAGAATTTCCCCTTCAATCTCGGAAGTCTTATAGGCTTCCTCGCTGATAAGCTCGACCCGAAGGCTGTCTTTATCATCCTCGGTCACATGCTTTAAGCTGCCGTGCATGATGCCAGCCTTGTGCAAAAACTGGCTTTCATACTCCGAAAGCGCAGCCGCATCATAGATAAAATTCGGCCAGTTTTTATGTTGCCAGTTCCACTTCATGCGCTAAATAGCCCCTTTCTATAGCTCATTATAACACTAAAAAGTGAGTTATAGAAGTCTTCTCTATAACTCACCTAACAATATGGATTTGAGAAATATGCCGCTTTTCCCCCACAATCCCTTGATCTCGCCACACTTTCGGGAAAGAATAATACCCGTAAAGTTTGCCTTAACCTGCGGTGCCACGTCGCGCCATGAAAGACCAGACCGTGATCACCCGCACCCGCGATCATATGACCAAACTGGCCCAATCCCTGCGCCGTCGCGCCGGGCGGATGAAGCGCGGCGCCAAGCGCGGGGCGTTGTCGCTGGGCTTCAACCGGGTCGAGCGCATTATCTCCAAAACGATGGCTTATTTGTCCGTGCCCTGCGTGGTGGGGCATGAACGCATTTTTTTAAAATATCTGCGCCGCGACTTTCACAGTCTGGGCTTCGTCACCACCGATCACGACGGCCTGATGGCTGTGCATGGCAAGCGCCCGCACAGTGCCATTATTTGCGTCCATGTCGACCGCCACGGGCTGGTCAGTCTGGGCGAGGGGGTCTATGAATACGCGGCGCAGCTGGTGCGCGAGATGAAATACGGCGAAGCCAACCCGGCCTCGCAGATCGAAATTCAGAACATCGCGCGCCGCTTCATTGGCGAGAATATGCTGGCCTATGATGCCGATAGCGGCGTAATCCTTGGGCAAGGCACGATCGCCGCTTACGAAACGGCTGAGGCCAGCGGTAACGCCTTGTTCACCGTACCCGCCATCGATGTGCCGCTGCCGCCTGGCATTCCGGTGGCTTATGCGCGTACCGCGCGGGTGGAGACCGAGTATTTCAAGGGCCAGCTTGATAACGCCATTTCCCTGGCCGTGATGCATGCGCTGTTCACGCGCGGGTTCGAGGGCACCTGCCTGTTCACCACCGAAGAAGAAATCGGCAAGAGCTGGGTTCACATCGCGCGCTACCTGGACGAGCGCAAGATCGAGACGCAAAACCTCATCATCCTGGACACCAGCCCCTATGTCGATACCGAGCCAGTGAAGGAGGGTTACGTCATCTTCCGCCAGCGCGACCGCAGTGCGATTTTCAATCCGTATATGGCTCGCGCTTTCACAGATCGCGCCAAAGCATTGGGCTTTCCCTGCCATTACAAGGACGCGTATCTGACTGCCATGGGCAAGAAGCCTGATGAGCTGGGCTCCACTGAGTTGGGCAAACTCGTGCTGCATTCCGGCGGGCGCTGGTCGGGGGCGAGCGTGCAGATTCCCACGCTGCTTTATCACACCAGTAACGAAACTACGAGCAAACTGGCAATCAAGAATTACTATCGCTTTTTAAAAAGCATTCTGATCGAAGAGCCTATAGATTTTGGCACGGTGAAGGCATGATCAAGCGCGGCACGCGTCTGCAGAAAATGAAAATTGGGTGGGAGGAATGGTGCGCCCTTCCCAGCCTTGAACTGCCCGCTGTTCTGGCCAAGGTGGACACGGGGGCCAAGACATCAGCGCTGCATGCATTTGATATTGAACCCTATGTCTGGCATCACCAGAATTATGTGCGGTTCAAGGTGCATCCGTTGCCGCATGACCGCAAATTGACCTGCATCTGCGAAGCGCCGCTCTCCGAACGCCGCGTGGTCATCAGCTCAAACGGCGAGCGCGAATTGCGCCCTGTCATCCTCACAAAATTGCAATTTGGTGAGCGCATCATCACCGCCGAGCTAACCCTCACATCTCGGCACAAAATGGCTTTCCGCATGCTGCTGGGCCGCGAAGCGTTGCGCAAGGCGCGGTTTATTGTCGATCCTGCCAAATCCTATATTTTAGGACGGGTGCGGGAACCTTTATCACTGTATGATGTTGATGCTTGAATATTTAAAAAAGGGGATTTCATGAGAATAGCACTTTTTGCCTCCGATCCGGATTTATACTCCAACCGAAGGATTATCGAGGCCGGGCAATCGCGCGGTCATGACATGCACTTTGTTGCAATTAAAAACTGCTACATGAATATCACAGACCAAAACCCCGAGATTCATTATCGCGGCGGCGAAATCCTGGAGCCTTACGACGCTGTCATCCCGCGCGTGCGCCCGGCGATTACCTTCTACGCCAGCGCCGTTTTACGCCAGTTCGAGATCCAAGGCTCTTACATCCTCAACGGGCCGCTTTCGATTGTGAAGGCGCAGGATAAGCTGCGCACCTTGCAGACGCTGTGCGCCGATGAAATTCCTATCCCCCGTACGGGGTTTGCCAATTCGCCGCTGGACACGAAAGACTTGATCAAAATGGTGGGCGGCACGCCGCTGGTCATCAAGTTGCTGGAGGGCACACAGGGCACGGGTGTTGTGCTGGCCGAAACCGACAACGCGGCCGAGAGTGTGATCAACGCCTTTAAATCCCTGCGCGCGAATATTCTGGTGCAGGAATTCATCCAGGAATCGCGCGGCGTGGATCTACGCTGCTTTGTCATCGGCGATAAGGTCGTCGCTGCCATGGAACGGCGCGCTGCCAAGGGTGAATTTCGGGCGAATATTCATCTGGGCGGGACGGGCTTTCCGGTGAAAATCTCAACCGAGGAGCGTAAAATCGCGGTATCTGCAGCCAAGGCCGTCGGTCTCAAAGTTTCTGGCGTCGATCTGATCCGCGCCAAGGATGGCCCCAAAGTACTGGAGGTCAATTCATCGCCGGGACTGGAAGGCGTGGAAAAGGCCACCAAAATCGACATCGCCGGCCAGATGATCGAATATATCGAGCGCATGGTCGAGAAGCGGCGGCAGAAGAGTAGTTAACAGATCATCAGAATGCGTATTGTCCTGTTGAGGGTTCGGGGCTAATCTTTGCCCATGACGGTACCGCATCCCGCCGCCCAACAAACCGCGCCATCGGTTCTCTGGCATCCGGACCCTAACGTCAAGGACAGCCGCATCGCACGCTTCGCGCGGTTTGCCCAGACGCGTGGCGGGCCGGATTTGAACGCCTACGACACGGCCGGATTTCAAAAGCTGCATCGCTGGTCTGTGGAAAAATCCGAAGAGTTCTGGTCTGCGCTGTGGGATTTTTGTGCGGTGGTGGGGGAAAAATCCGGGCCGGTGATCGAACCCGTTGCCCATGTGCCCTGGACGCAGTTTTTTGTGCAAGCGCAGATCAACTACACCGAAAATATATTCCACCACGCACCCAAGGATGAGACCACGCCCGCGCTGATAGCGCGTTGCCAAAATGGCCCCAGCCGCATCGTCACCTGGCGCGAACTCAAAGACTCCGTCAGTCGCTGGGAACAGGCCTTGCGCGCCGCAGGCCTGCATGAAGGCGAGCGTGTCGCTGTCTATCTTCCCAACATCCCGGAGACGATTTTCATTTTCCTGGCGGCGGCAAATATCGGCGCTGTCTTTGCCTCTGCGGGAATGGAAATGGGCCCTGCCGATCTCATCAGTCGTCTTTCGCAGGTGGCGCCGAAAATGCTGATCGCAGGCGATGGCTATATCCATGGCGCGAAATCCATTGAACGTTTGAGCGTCTTGCCGCACATTGCGCAATCCTTGCCCAGCATTCAAAAAATCATTGTGCACGGCGTGACTGATGCGCAACCAGCGCTCAGCGGATTAACGAACGCGCAAACCAGTTCTGATTTTCTCGCGCCATTTGAACCGGCATCGCTCGTTTTTGCGCGCCGCGCGTTCAATCATCCTCTGTATATTCTATTTTCCTCGGGCAGCACCGGAAAGCCAAAATGCTTCGAGCATTCTGCGGGTGGTGTTTTGCTCAAGCATCTGTGTGAAATTGTTTTGCATGCCGACATTACGCCCGGCGATCGTTTCTTCTGCCACACCACGCCCAGCTGGATGATGTGGAACTGGGTGGTAACGGGGCTGGCGGCGGGTGCGACGCTGATGCTTTATGATGGCAATCCCTTCTACCCCAGCGCGCAGACGCAATGGGATTTTCTGGCCGCGCATCGCTGCACGCATCATGCCACGGCGGCGCCTGTCATTCTGGCCTGGCAGCAGACAAAGCTGGATCTGCGCAATACGCAAGGTCTGGAAGAGATGCGCGCGCTGATTTATTCCGCCGCCGTTCTGCCGCCGCACGGCTTTGATTACATTCATCAATTCATCAAGCCCGATGTGAAAATCCATCCTTTTTCCGGCGGAACGGATATTGTCGGCGGGTTTTTCTTCGGCAATCTGTTCATGCCGACTTACGCCGGGCAGATCAACGGCCCGGCACTGGGCATGGATGTACAGGCCTGGGACGAACACGGCCAGCCCTGCGCCGACGGGCAAGCGGGTGAGCTTGTGTGTGTTAATGCTTTCCCCTCCATGCCGCTGCGCTTCCTCAATGATGAAAGCGGCGAACGTTATCGCGCCGAGTATTTCGATTTCTTTGAAGGAAAAAAAGTTTGGCGGCATGGCGATTCCATCGAGCGCACGCCGCAAGGTCAATACATCATCATCGGCCGGTCGGATGCGACACTCAATCAAAACGGCGTGCGCATTGGCACCGGCGCGATCTACGATCAGCTTGCACCGTTCATGGATCAGCTCATCGATTTTGCCGCTGTCGATTTTTCCCGCCCCGATAACAAGCAAACCATTACGGTGCTGTTCTTGCAGTTGAAAGACGGTGGCGATACCGTGCCCGATGCCCTGCAATCCGCCATCAAAAAGGCGGTTAAGGACAACATTACACCCTATGCTATTCCCACCGAAATCATCGCCGCGCCGGGTATCTTGAAAACACCCAACGGAAAAAAAGCTGAAGTGGTGATCAAAAAGGCCATTCACGGTAAGGACATCCCCAACCCTTCGCTCTATGGCGCGGATCTGGTGGGGTATTATCAGGGTGTCGGAAAATCCCTGAGCGAGAAATATAAATAGTTCTTTATATTTTCTTATTTTGTTCTATAATGTTCGCATGCAGCGCGAGCCCGGATTGAAATGGTTGTTCCTCGACCTCAACAGTTATTTTGCCAGCGTTGAACAGCAGGAAAATCCGGAATTGCGCGGCCGTCCAGTGGCGGTGGTGCCGTTGCTCACCGATTCCACCTGCGCCATTGCCGCCTCGAAAGAGGCCAAGCTTTACGGCGTGAAAACCGGAACGCCGGTTTATGAAGCCAAGAAAATGTGTCCGGGTCTGCGTTGTGTGCTGGCGCGGCACGATGTGTATGTTGCGTATCACGAACGTATCCTGGCCGAGATCATCAAGCACGCGCCCATCAACAAAGTCTGGTCGATCGATGAATGCTCCAGCCGCCTGCCGCCCGGCCGCCGCCCCCATGAAAAGGCGATTGAAATCGCGCGCAATATCAAAACAGGTCTGCGGGAGAACATCGGTGCGCATGTCACAGCCTCCATCGGCATTGCGCCCAATTCCCTGCTGGCCAAAATCGCCGCCGACATGAAAAAACCCGACGGCCTGACCCTGATCGCACAGGAAGATCTGCCGGGCCCGTTGCTGGATCTCAAACTCACCGACATCCCCGGCGTGGGCGCGAATATGGAGCGCCGCCTGCACAAGGCCGGCATCCGCACAATGGAGCAACTCTGGCACACCGCCCCCAAACAGATGCGCAAAATCTGGTCCAGCGTGCAGGGCGAACGCTTGTGGTACTGGCTGCATGGCTATGATTTTGAAACGCCCGAGACGGGCAATGTCATGATCGGCCATTCACGCGTGCTCGATCCCGATCTGCGCCCCCCTGATAGCGCGCGGCTGATGGCGCGGCGTTTGCTGGTTAAGGCTGTGTACCGCCTGCGCCGCAAAGGGTTTTACGCCACCACCCTGTCCTTAAGCGTCCGCAGCGTTCTGGGCCAGCGCTGGGCGGGGGAGCGGCGCGTCACGCCCGCCTGCGATCCGTTTACGTTTTTGCAGGCGCTGGAGGAATTATGGACGCGGATGAGCATAGCGAATTCACAGCGCATCAATCTCAAGAAAATTTCTGTCCTGCTCACCGGCCTTAAACGCGCCGATGAAATCACAGGCGACATGCTGGCCGCCTCGCCAGCGCAGATCCGCCGGATGCAGAAGCAAGAAGCGCTGGCTGCGGCGCTGGACCGGCTGCAAAACAAATATCAGAAGGAAACCGTATGGCTGGGCGTAACCCCAAAAACCCTTGTGGGCCATGTTGGCACAAAAATAGCCTTCGCCCGTGTACCCGAACGCGAGGAATTCTGGCATTAATAAGATTGGAAAATTTAAGCGTTTTGCGAAAGGAAGTCGCGGTCCGCGCCTAGGGATTGCTTTTCATCCTTTTCCAGCAAAGCCCGGGTTTCGCGTGCTGCTTCTTCGGCCTGCGCCTGAGACAGTTCGCGCGCGCGCTGGGAAATCTCGACCTTATCTTCCGTCCTCTCGGCGCGCTTGGCCTCTTTGGCATCATCAGCAGCTTTATTTTCTGCCTTGTTCTCAGCCTTGCGCTGGCGCACCTCATCGGCGCGCTTGGCCTGAAGATTTGGAATGGAGCTTACGCCCCCTGCTGCATCAACCATGATGGAACCCCTTTCTTGTACTACCCAGGTCTAGTTTATGCCGAAATGGTTAAAAAAGTCTATCTACGGCTATAAGTATACATAATTTATTACAAGCCCCTTGCATCCCGGAGCAAGACCCTTACTTTATGCGTAGGAAATGCAACTCATAAAGGAGACCTTCATGTCTTTCACCTTGCCTGAACTGCCTTATGCCTATGATGCCCTGGCACCTTATATGTCGCGCGAGACGCTGGAGTTTCATCATGATAAGCACCACAAAGCCTATGTCGATAAGGGCAATGAGCTAATCGTCGGCACGGGGCAGGAAGGTAAATCGCTGGAAGAAGCGATGCTCTGGGCGCACAAGAACAACCCCGGCCTGTTTAATCAGTTGGGCCAACACTTCAACCACATCCATTTCTGGCACTGGATGAAAAAGGGCGGCGGTGGAAAATCTTTGCCTGGCGCGCTCGATAAATCTATCACCGGTGACCTGGGCGGCTATGACGCGTTTCGCGACGCGTTCGTGAAGGCGGGCATGGGGCAGTTTGGCTCCGGCTGGTGCTGGCTGGCGATCGATAACAAAACCGGCAAGCTGGAGATCACCAAAACCCCCAACGGCGAAAATCCGCTGGTGCACGGCAAAACGCCCTTGCTGGGCTGCGACGTGTGGGAGCACAGCTATTACATCGACTACCGCAACGCGCGGCAGAAATATCTCGAAGCCTTCGTTGATAATCTCGTGAACTGGGATTATGTGGGCCAGCTATTCGAAAAGGGTCCAATCAAACTCGCGGCGTAAAACCGATTGCGTTATTTCGTAATATGATATATTCTGCCTGCAATGATATCAGGGAGAGAATAATATTATGATCTTAACAAAAAAATTCTCAGAAATGCTTCAGAACGCCGAAGACAAAACCGGCGTTCCAAAAAGAACACTGATTATGGGGGCCCTATACGTGTCTTTATTGATTGCCGGTTTAGCGAATAAGGCACTCGAATATGCATCTGACGAAAAGAGCCCGCCAGCCTCAACAACAGCCTTTGGAATTTATCCCTAACCGGCCTCAGCCTGTGGCTTTTCAGGCCGCAATTTCAGGTAATACAGCGACGGCGCGGAAACGAAGTACGATGAATGCGTACCGATCAGAATCCCGAAAAACAGGGCCGATACGAAGCTGCGAATGACTTCCCCGCCAAACAAATACAATGCAAGCAGGGCTAAAATCGTCGAGCCCGATGTCATGATGGTGCGCGGCAGGGTTGAGTTGATCGAGTAATTGATCACTTCCTGCATTGGCATCTTCTTGTATTTACGCAAGGTTTCGCGCACGCGGTCGAAAATGATGACGGTTTCGTTGATCGAATAGCCCGCCACCAGCAAAATCGCCGCCAGCGTTGAAAGATCAAAATGCATCTGCGTAATGGAAAATAGGCCCAGAATACCCACGACATCATGAATCAGCGCCAGCAGCGATCCCACGCCATACTGCCAGTTAAAGCGCAGCCAGATATACAGCATAATGCACACAACGGCAGAAACCACCGCCATCAAACCCGCGCGTTTGAGTTCTTGCCCCACTTGCGGGCCAACGAATTCCGTGCGGCGGTAGTCGACATTCCCCGCGCCGAAAAACTGGTCAAGCGCTCCGCGCACCTTATCAATCACAGCCATTTGCGCGGCGGAATCATCGGCTTGCTGCGGCAGGCGGATCATCAGATTATCCGGAGCGCCGAATTCCTGGATCGCGACATCGCCGATATCGAGTTTTTTTAATTCCTCGCGCAAGAGCGGCAGATCGGGCGCTTGCGGGGTCTTGATCTCGATAATCGTGCCGCCGGTGAAATCAATCCCGAAATTTAGTCCATGCAGGCCCATGCTCAGAAAAGACCCGCCGATAATGACCAGACTGGCAAAGAGCGCATAAAAACGATGACCAAAAAAATCGATCTTGGTATTTTCGGGGACAAGGGGAAAAAGTTTGATAATCATCCTTATAAACTCCTAAACCTTGATCGTCTTCGGCCGTGCCCAGCGCAGCCAGTTCAAAATCAAAAACCGCGTGAACATCAGAGCCGAGAAATAGGATGTAATCACGCCGACGCACATCGTCACCGCAAAGCCTTTGATCGGGCCGGTTCCAAAAGAAAACAAAATCAAAGCGGCAATCAGCGCCGCCAGATTGGAATCGGTAATCGTCGTCAGCGCGCGCGTATAGCCCGTATCAATCGCCGCCAGAACGCCGCGCCCGGCACGCAGCTCTTCCTTGATGCGCTCATAAATCAGAACATTGCCGTCGATTGCCAAACCAATCGTCAGCACGATCCCGGCAATCCCAGGCAGGGTCAGCGTTGCCCCCAGGCTCGACATCACCGCCATGATCAGGATCATATTCACCATCAGGCCAATTGATGCAAAGACGCCAAACAAGCCGTACACCGTCACCGCCAGCGCAATCACAAAAACCAGCGCCATAACACAGGCTACTTTTCCGGCTTCTACGGAATCGGAACCCAGTGTCGGGCCCACGGTCCGTTCTTCAACCACCTTCATCGGGGCGGGCAAGGCACCGGCGCGCAGCAACATCGCAAGATTATTGGCGCTCTGCACCGTGAAATTGCCCGAGATTACTCCCTGTCCGCCGCAAATCGCGTCGCGGATGACGGGTGCGCTGATGATCTCATTGTCCAGAACGATGGCAAAGGGCCGTCCGACATTCTCGCGTGTCACATCACAAAACCGCCGCGCGCCGACATTATCCAGCCGGAAGCTGATCACGGGCGTGCCGTCTTGAAAACTCGGTTGTGCGGTTTCCAGCATCTCGCCCGTAATCATGGCGCGGCGCTGCACGTTCATGCTCTGCCCCGGTTCCTCCACCAATGGAAAAGCACGTCCTGCACCGGGCGTATCCTCCACCAGATGAAAGGTCAACTTTGCCGTTGTGCCGATAATTGCTTTTAAATCCTCTGCGTTCGCACCGGGCGCCTGAATCAGGATGCGGCGCTCGCCCTGGCGAACGATCACCGGCTCGGTCGTGCCCAGCGCGTCAACGCGGCGGCGCACGATTTCAATTGAATGCGCCAGTGTCTGGTCATGAATATGGCGGATGGTTTCAGGCATCAGAACGCCATCCAGCACATTCCCTTCGCTGGTTTGAAGATCCAGGCCGCTGTCAATTTTGCGCAACGCGGCGCGCGCCTCCGCTGCCTGACCGGAATCAGTCAGCGTCACGCGCAGATGATCGCCCATCGTGCCAATGCGGCTATAGCCAATTTGCGCCTCGCGCAGGGCATTGCGCGCATCCTGCACCAGTTGCTCGACGCGTTCCTTCACGGTTTGATCAACATCAACCTCGTAAAGCAAATGCGCGCCGCCTTGCAGATCAAGACCCAGATTCACCGTGCGATGGGGCATCCATCCGGGCAAATTGTTCTTCATCCACTGTTGCGTGTCTGCGCTCAGCATATTGGGCAGGCTGTAGAACACGCCCCAGGCACAGACAAAAATAATAAAGGCGATTTTCCAGGGAGCGATCTGAATCATTTTTTCTTCGCGTCGTTTGCGGGCTGCGTCTTGGTTGTTTCGAGGGGCGCATGAACCGTGTTGCGAAGGGCCGTGACTTTCAGGCCATTGCCCAGATCCACGATAATTTCCTCATCATTCACCAGCGTATCCACGCTGCCCACCAGTCCGCCACCCGTAATCACTTTGTCGCCTTTTTTCAGCGCCGCCAGCATCTGTGCATGCTCGCGCGCGCGTCGGCGCTGCGGCAGGATGAACAGAACAAAAAACAGCGCTACCATAACCATCACCATCATGATGTTCTGGAATACCAGTTCGCCGGTCGTCGGGGGCGGGGGCAGACCGGGCGCGCCATCGGGCGTTGCGGTGCCGGTTGTCACGGGCGGCGTGATGGGGGCGGTATCCTGGGCCAAAGCAGACTGCATATATTCTCTCCTTATTTTGAAAGTTCCGCCGACTATAGAGGATTATTCTGATAAAACAAGGCGTCGATCACAAAGCGTTCACCCGTGCAAATACGGCACAGGGTTCAACGGCTCCGTGCCGCGGCGCAACTCGAAATGCAGCTGTGGCGTGTCCACGGCGCCGCTGGTGCCAACGGTGCCCAGGGATTCCCCGCGCTTTAGAACTTGCCCGCGCTTAACCAGAATACGCCCCAAATGCCCATACGCGCTGATCCAGCGGTCTTCATGACGCACCAGAACCAGATTGCCAAATCCTTTCAAACCGTCACCCGCAAACACCACCACACCATTTTCTGCCGCACGCACGGGCGCGCCTTTGGGCGCGGCGATGTTGATCCCGTCATTGAACAAGCCGCCGGCTTTGGGTCCATAGCCCGACACAATTTTCCCACCAACCGGCTGCAAGAATTTTCCAGCTACGCGGGGCGGGATCGGCTGCAGCGCGATTTGCGCTGCGCTGGCGGGCGGTGATGCGGACTTGAGCTGTGTGGCTGGCTGTCCCGAATGCAAGCTGCGGTCTAAAACGCCATCAAACGCGCCGGTGGGCGGCGGTGATAAGGGTGCAGCAGGCGCGACTAAACGTGTTTGCGGCGGGGGTGGCGGCGCCTCTTTCTGCGGCGGCGGCAGGCGCACAACCATTCCGGCCTTGATCGCATACGGCGCGCTCAGCCTGTTCAAACGCGCCAGCTGCGATGGGCTGGCATTGAACAGGCGCGCAATGCTGCTCAGGCTGTCGCCGGCTTTGGCCTTATATTCGCGGGGCGGCGGAAGCTTGAGGCGTGTCCCGGGCGGCAGGGCAAACGGCGCATGCAATCGGTTCACCAGCGCAATATCCTGCAGCGGCAGATTATAACGCTTGGCAATCGTATATAAATTCTCACCCGGTAAAACGCTGTGGATGCCCGTGCTGCCCGCGCCTTCACCGGCACCGTAAATCGCCACCGGCGCTGGTCCTTTGTCTTTCGTGAAGGGCAGGGACAGGCAGGCGGTTAAAAGAAGCAAGAGGGGAAGAAGAAAGACGGCGCGGCTCATTATGGGCAGTATAGCGGAGTTGGTGGCTGGTGGTTAGTGGTTAGTCGATGGTGGTTGGTACTTATTGTAAAACTTTCCATTGACCAATCACTCACTTCCAAATACCAATCACCAGCTCCTAACCACCTGTGGCTGTATCCGGCAACAACGGCACAAACCGCACCGGCAGAACATCTTTGACAGCAAAAGCCTCTTCCGATTCCTTTTTATAACGGCGCAAAACCTGCTGCCCGTTTTCACCGACGGGAATAATCATCATGCCGCCGATTTTCAATTGATCCAGCAACGCCTGCGGCGGTTTCTCACGCGCTGCCGCCGTGACGATAATTTTATCAAACGGCGCTTGATCGACACCATGAATCGTCGGCCAGCCCTTCATGCCGTCCGCGCAGATCGCTACGATATTGGTGATATTAAGTTCGCGAAACCGCGCTTCGGCTTCTTTCAGCAACGGCTTGTGGCGTTCGATGGAATAGACGCGGCGGCACAGCTGCGCCAATATCGCGGTCTGGTATCCGCAGCCTGTGCCAATCTCCAGCACTTTATCATTCGCTTTTAAATCGAGCGCCGCCGTCATCGTGGCGACAATGAAAGGCTGGCTGATCGTCTGGCCGCAGGCGATGGGCAGGGCGATATCATCCCAAGCCTGATGTCGAACAGCCTCGGGCACGAAAATCTCACGCGGGATTTTCTCCATCGCCGCCAGCACCGCCGTGTCCGTGATGCCCTCCTTGCGGAGATGCATAATCAGGCGAATGCGTTTGGCGGTGGTGTCGGGAATTGTCAGGGCCATACGTTATATATGGACCATCAACTCGACGATGCAAGGATTGAATTAGATTTGCGTAGCAACACAACTCACATTTTTGGCGCAGGAGGTTCAAGGTCAGGTGTTGTTGAGGCTGGGCGATTTTCAACATATTGGTTGAAGAAAGCCTCGCTGCCGATCACCCAATTCGGCAAGGTGCTGCCCTCTTCTCGTTTTGTCGTTATATGTTCTTTTAGTGCTTTCTGCGCCAAATCGGCAATGAGGCGCAGTTGTTGCGGATCGAATTGAGAGAAATCCAGCGTTGCAGAATTTTCACCAGTTGTATAAGCTGTGGCATTTACAAAATCATAATTAACATGGTCAATATTGCATGTTCCAAATTGTACAAATTTAATTTTTCTCCCACCTTGTTCAACAATGACAGTTTCTGGATTGTAACCAACAAGTGCATTCAATGCCATTAGAACCACAGCGAGAGTTCCCGCGCTCCCTGTTATAATACCCTTACATACTCCGCTGAAATGAGCTCGCGCAACGTGTTCTGATGATACATCCATATTATTCTCCCGCTCAGAATGATACTGAAAATCTAAAATAACAAACCAGTATTGTCAATTTTTATTATGAAATATTATCAATTCTTAATCTTCGCCAGCCCACCCATATACGGCCTCAACACATCAGGCACCACGATGCCATCATCGGCGGGGTCGTAATAGTTTTCCATGACGGCGATGAGCGCGCGACCCACCGCCACGCCCGATCCATTCAAGGTATGCACGAAGCGTGTGTCTTTGGCCCCCTTGGCGCGGCAGCGCGCATTCATGCGCCGCGCCTGAAAGTCCCAGCAATTCGACACGCTAGAGATCTCGCGGTAACGCCCTTGCCCCGGCAGCCACACTTCGATGTCATAGGTCTTGCGCGCGCCGAAGCCCGTATCGCCGGAACATAAAACAATCGTGCGATAGGGAATGCCAAGCTTTTTCAAAACCGTCTCGGCGCAGCCCACCATGCGCTCTTGTTCCGCCGCGCTAGTCTCCGGCGTGGTGATGGCCACCATCTCCACCTTGTAGAACTGATGCTGGCGGATCATGCCGCGCGTGTCCTTGCCCGCCGCGCCCGCTTCTTGGCGGAAGCAGGGCGTGAATGCGGTGTAGCGGCGCGGCAAGGTTTCTTCCTCCACGATCATCTCCGCCACGATATTCGTCAGCGGCACCTCGGAGGTAGGGATGAGCCAGTCCCCGCGCGTGGTGCGGAATTGCTCCTCGGCAAATTTCGGCAATTGCCCGGTGCCGAACATGGTCTGGTCATTCACCAGCAAAGGCGGCGAGATTTCGGTAAAGCCGTGCTCCTGCGTATGCGTATCGAGCATGAACTGCGC
Source organism: Alphaproteobacteria bacterium (assembly GCA_023150415.1). Classification (GTDB taxonomy): domain Bacteria; phylum Pseudomonadota; class Alphaproteobacteria; order Micavibrionales; family Micavibrionaceae; genus JAKLKY01. Next base: position 28,966 of record JAKLKY010000020.1, read on the forward strand.
CAGCGCGCGTTCAAGCCGCGCCAGACCGCTGCTTAAAATCACAAAGCGTGCGCCCGACATTTTCGCGGCTGTCTCAAAATCCATCAGCCCCAGCTTCTCGCCGATCTCGAAATGCTCGGGCGTTTTATCGGCGCGCGGCGTGCCATGCTTGCGTACCTCGACATTGCCGTGCTCGTCGGCGCCGTCGGGCACGTCGTCGGCCAGAATATTCGGAAGGCTGGCCAGATGCTGGTTAAGACTTTCCGCCAGCGTTTTTTCGCGCGAGGCAAGATCGTCCATCCGGTTCTTCAGGGCCGTGACCTCATCCATCAGCGCCTGCGCGTTGCCGCCGCTTTTCTTCGCGTTGCGCTCAGCCTGCAGCTTCTGCAGCTCCGTCTGCGCGGCGCGGCGCTCTTCATCCAGTTTCAGAATCTCCGGCGATTGCGGCGTCAGTCCCCGGCGTCCCATCGCCTTGTCAAAATCCTGCGGTTGTTTACGGATAAAGTTAATATCGTGCATATCTGGCTCCTTGCCTTGTTATAGAATGCCTTTTTGGATAAGTACACGCGCTATTGTATAAAGAATTCATATTTATTTAAGTCTTTGCGTATTTTATGGTGGAGACAATGAACCCTGTCTTCTCGCTCCTCAAGCCGCGCCATCCTCTGCCCGTTATTTTCGACTCGCCCCATAGCGGGCGCGATTATCCGGCAGATTTTGGCCATGCCTGCGATTTCGATACGCTGCGCACGGCAGAAGATCATTATGTCGATGAATTGCTCAAAGACGCCCCCGCGCAAGGAATAACCGTACTCGCGGCGCTCTTTCCGCGCAGCTATATTGATGTCAACCGGCGCGAAGATGATATCGACCCGCTGCTGCTGGATGCGCCCTGGCCGCATGGGGCGGTCAATCCGTCCTCGCGTTCTGACGCCGGAATCGGCCTGATCCGCCGCCTCATCAAACCGGGCATGGCGATTTACGCGCAATGCCTTAATCCCACGGACATCACCCACCGGATCGAAAATTATTACCGGCCCTATCACACGGCCTTGGCTGAATTAAGCGCGCGCCTGCATGACGATTTCGGGCAGGTCTGGCATGTCAATTGCCACGCCATGCCGGCCGCTACAGCCTATCCCAAACGCGCGCTCAGCATCGCAGGCCTGACCCCGCGCATGGCCGATATCGTGCTGGGCGACCGCGATGGCACCACATGTGCGCCAGATTTTACGCATTTCGTGCGGGATTTTTTTACCGCGCGGGGCTATCACGTCACGCTCAACGATCCTTTCCGCGGGGTCGAGATTCTACGCCGTTACGGCAACCCTGCGCGGGGTATGCACAGCCTGCAGATCGAGATCAACAAAGCTCTGTATATGGATGAAAAGACACAGGAAAAGACCGCGGACTACGCGTTGCTAAAAGCCGATCTCGATGCCTTCGCCGCCGCCTGCGCCGATTACGCCCAATCCCGGCTGACCCGCCTCGCAGCGGATTAGAAATACCCCCTATTGCAAACCGCGCAGAGCGAGGCAAAACAATCCGGTTTTTAACCACCAAGACACCAAGGCACCAAGAGATATATAGAACTTCGTGATTTTCTTCGTGTCTTTGTGCCTTGGTGGTTTATTTTCCTTTGTTTCCGTCTTCACCGGACTCCTGCAGACAGCTCGGCCTCAGATCCCCCAATAATGATTCAAAATTTTCGCGCAAGACACCATCCACCGCGTCCATCTCCGCATCAACGCCTAATTCCTGCATCGACGTCACGCCGTAATCCGCAATCCCGCAGGGCACGATCCCAGCATAATGCGATAGATCGGGATTTACGTTGATGGCAATGCCGTGCATCGTGATCCAGCGTTTGACACGCACGCCCAGGGCGGCGATTTTTTTCTCCCCCTGCGGTGTTTCCACCCACACCCCGACCCGTCCTTCTCGCCGCTCGCCGATGATGCCGAATTCCGCCAGCGTATGGATTATCCAGTTCTCGAGATTGCAGACATAGCGCCGCACGTCGGGCTTGCCGCGTTTTTTCAAATCCAGCATCACATAGGCCACGCGCTGCCCCGGCCCGTGATAGGTGTATTGCCCGCCGCGCCCGGTCTTAAACACGGGAAATTGCGGGCGCAGCAAATCGCTGGCCTTCGCGCTGGTGCCGGCGGTGTAGAGCGGCGGATGCTCCAGCAGCCACACGCATTCCGGCGCGCGGCCCTCCTGGATGGCAGCTACGCGCTCTTCCATAAACGCCAGCGCTTCTTCATAGGCTACGGGCTGGGGGCTGATGATCCATTCAGGCATGGCTTACTTTTACCGTTATTTTATTTCGCATTGCAATGCGGATGTTACTTGTCATGGGGGGTTTGTTTTGCTACTCCTGCCCCCAGTTCAGAATTTCGCGGTCGTGGCGGAATGGTAGACGCGCAGCGTTGAGGTCGCTGTGGGGCAACCCGTGGAGGTTCAAGTCCTCTCGACCGCACCATCCGCTTTCGCTGAATTTCGCTTTGCGAAATTCTAGCTACAGCGCGACTTGACCGCGCTGTAGCGTGCGAAACGGATGCCGCGCCGGAGTGAGTAAAACGAACGAAGGCGGGCGAAAGACAGACAACTATATTAGATTTTGCATGAAATATGTTTACATACTGCAAAGCCTAAAAGAAGAAGAGAGGTTTTACACAGGATCGACTGTTGATCTAAAACGTCGTTTGGAGGAGCACAATCAGGGGCTTTCAATTCACACTAACAAATTTAAACCCTGGAAATTAAAAACTTATATTGCCTTCGATGAGCCAGACAAAGCCGATGCCTTTGAAATTTTTTTGAAATCCGGAAACGGACGAGCATTCATCAAGAAACGCCTATAAAAAACCCATGACCAAAAAAACCAAAACGCCAAAAGACACCAGCAAAGAAAGCGCGAAAGATAAGGCCGCGCAGGAACAGGCCTTCCGGCAAAAAGCGCTGGAATATCACTACGGCGACGGATCGCGTCCTGGCAAAATCGCGATTGTCCCCACCAAACCGATGGCCACGCAGAACGATCTGGCGTTGGCCTATTCGCCGGGCGTGGCGGTGCCGTGCGAGGAAATCGCCGCCGATCCGCAAAAAGCCTACGACTACACATCAAAAGGTAATCTGGTGGCCGTCATTTCCAACGGCACGGCGGTGCTGGGGCTGGGTAATCTCGGCGCGCTGGCGTCCAAACCGGTGATGGAGGGTAAATCCGTTCTTTTCAAGAAATTCGCGCATATCGATTCCATCGATATCGAGATCGACGAAACCGACATTGATAAATTCGTCGATATCGTTGCCTCAATGGAGCCCAGCTTCGGCGGCATTAATCTCGAGGACATCAAGGCGCCGGAATGTTTTGAGATCGAGCGCCGCCTGCGCGAGCGCATGAACATCCCCGTTTTTCATGATGATCAGCACGGCACGGCGATTATCGTCACTGCCGCCGTGCAGAACTGGCTGCACTGGTCGGGGCGCAAGGCGAAGGATATCAAGCTGGTGTCCTCAGGTGCGGGCGCTTCGGCGATTGCCTGTTTGAATTTGTTGGTTGAACTGGGCTTGCGCAAGGAAAACATCATCGTCACCGACCGCAGCGGCGTCGTCTACAAAGGCCGCAACGAGATGGATTCAGAGAAAGAGAAATTCGCCTCCGACACCAAGGCGCGCTCGCTGGCGGAAGCGATCAAGGGCGCAGATGTATTTCTCGGCCTGTCCGGCCCGCGTGTTCTGGATCAGGACATGGTCAAGTCGATGGCGGATGCACCGCTGATTCTGGCACTGGCCAATCCG
>JAKLKY010000021.1 GCA_023150415.1 Alphaproteobacteria bacterium
ATCGTAGGATTTGCCTTCGAAGCGCAGGGTGTGGAAGGGCTGTTTGCCGATGAGTTTCGCCATCGCGTCGGTCAGCTGGATCTCGCCGCCCGCGCCCTTTTCGAATACGGACAGCGCCTCGAAAATCTCGGGCTGAAGGATATAGCGACCGACAACGGAGAGCGTGGAGGGGGCCTTGTCCGGCTCCGGCTTTTCCACCAGGCCGCGCACGGCGCAGATTTTACCCTCCTGTCCGTTCGTGTCGACGATGCCATATTGGTTGGTCTGTTCACGCGGGACGTTCTCGACCGCGATTACGTTTCCGCCATGCTCTTCATAGACGGAGAGCATTTGCTTCAAACAGCCCTGCGGGTGTTTAATCAAAACATCGGGCAAAAGCACGGCAAAGGGCTGCCCCCCGACCAGTTTCTCGGCACACCAGATCGCATGCCCCAGACCCAGCGGTTTGGGCTGGCGCGTCAGGAACAACCGCCCGGCGGGCATTTCGGAATCCTTCACCTTGGCGATCATGTCGTGCTTGCCGCGCGCCAGCAGCGTTTGTTCGAGTTCAGGCTGGTGGTCGAAATGCTCTTCCAGCATTTCCTTGTAGCGGCCGGTGACGAAAATAAATTCCTCGATCCCCGCTTCGCGCGCTTCTTCAAAGACATGTTGGATCAAAGGGCGGTCGGAAATGGGCAGCATTTCCTTGGGCATGACTTTCGTCGCGGGCAGAAAACGCGTGCCCAGCCCGGCAACGGGAAACACGGCCTTGCGGATGGGAATGATTTTATTCATGCCCCTGTTTTAGAATGATTTGCGCGGGGATTCAATACGACATGATTATTACAACAGCTTACGGGATGACGGAGAGAGATATTTGCGTATAATAGCTTGCATGATACACCTAAAAGCGCTCCAGGAATGGCTGGTGGGCAGCGGCTTAAGCGGCTTTATCCTGCCGCGCACCGATGCATATCTGAATGAGTTCATCCCGGCACGGGCGGAGCGGCTGCGCTGGCTCACGGGATTTACGGGTTCGGCGGGCGTGGCGGTGGTGTTTCCGAATAAGGCTGCTTTGCTGACGGATGGGCGCTATACGCTCCAGGCGCGGCAGGAAGTTAACGGCTGCGAGATTATCGACAGCACCAAAACAACGTTGGCCGAATATTTGGCCGCGCAGGGAAGTGGTATTTTTGGTTATGACCCGGCCCTTCACACGCGCAAGGATTTGAAGGCGTGGGAAGACAAGGCGGAAGGGCGCGTGACGTTTAACCCCTTGGTGGAGAACCCCATTGATGCGTTGTGGAATGGGCAGCCTGAAGAGAGTGTATCGCCGGTTCGCGCGTTTCCTGAACGCATCGCGGGATTGAGCGCGGCGCAGAAAATTGTACTCATAAGGCAGGATATGAAGGGCGCGCATGTGCAGGCGGTGTTGATTACGCGGCCGGATTCCGTGTGCTGGTTGCTCAATGTGCGTGGGGCGGATGTGCCGTATACGCCGCTGGTACTCAGCCGGCTTTTGCTGATGGAAAATTCTTGCCAGTGGTTCATTGCGCCGCAACGTGTGCCCCAGGATGTGCGTGCAGCGTTAGGTGCAGGGGTCACAATCCGACCGCCGGAAGAATTGGAAATCGTCTTGCGCGGGCTAGGAAAAGAAGTCGTGCTGGGGCTTGATCCCGCGCGCACGTCGCTGTGGTTCTATCAGCAGACGCAGGCAACGATCAAAGATTTCAAAGACCCGTGCATCGACCGGCGCGCCATCAAAACACAAGCCGAGCAGGAGAGTATGCGCGAAGTCCATCGGCGCGACGGACAGGCGGTGGCTGCGTTGCTGCGCTGGGCCCGAGAGAGCAGGGATTACGATGAAAATGACGTGGCACGAAAAAGCGAAGTACTACGGCGTGACATGGCGAACGATTTTGTTAGCCTCAGTTTTCCCACCATCGCTGGATTTAACGCGAACGGGGCGATTATTCACTATCGTCCGCCAGAGGCAGGGTCAGCGCGCATTAGCGGGCAGGGGTTGTTGCTGATCGACAGCGGCGCACAATATGAAGGCGGCACGACGGATGTCACACGCACGATCGCGATCGGACCGCCGACGGCGGAGCAAATGCGCCATTACACGCTGGTGCTGAAGGCGCATATCGCGGTGGCCAGCGCACGCTTCCCCGAAGGCACCACCGGCGCCCAGATTGATGCGCTGGCGCGGCATGTGCTGTGGCAGGCGGGGTTGGATTACGCGCATGGCACGGGCCACGGCGTAGGTGTTTTCCTAAGCGTGCATGAGGAGGCGGCGTCGTTGTCTCCGCGCGGGCAGGAGGCCGTGAAGCCGGGGATGATCCTCTCCAACGAGCCGGGCTATTACCAGGAAGGCGCATACGGCATTCGGATCGAGAATCTCATCCTGTGCGTTGAGACGGGTGAAACCGATGCGCTGGGGCGGAAGATTCTGGCGTTCGAGGATTTGTCGCTGGTGCCTTATGACCACACGTTGATTGATGAGCGGATGTTAAGCGCGGCGGAGAAAGAGTGGTTGGCGGCGTATGAGGCGCGATTAAAAAAATAGGATCATAAAAAAACCGCTGTTTTGAGGCAGCGGTTTTTTCGATGATAGAAAAAATAGAGATTACTGCTTCTCGCGTCTCTTGCGATCCATCTTGCGCCAACGGCGAACGGATTCAGAAGCCTCGCGCGCTTTGCGCTCGGACGGCTTTTCATAATGACGGCGGAGTTTCATCTCACGAAAGAGGCCTTCACGCTGCATTTTCTTCTTTAAAACACGCAGCGCCTGATCGACATTGTTGTCGCGTACACTGACTGATACCAAACAAATCCCCCCTTTCCGGTGAAAAATCTGGGGCAGATTGGCCCATTCCCGCGCCGAATGCAAGGAAATTATGTGCGAGGCGGAGAGCTCATTAAAAGAAGGCTTTCACCGCGGAGGCGCGGAGGACGCGGCGTTTCCCATTCCTTTTCCTTCATCGCAAGCCGTAGGCGAAGCAATGACGGGTTATACCGGTTATGCCGCCTTCAAATTCAGCGCGGCGTCTAACAAAGCCTTGGTGTAGAGCTGCTGCGGGTTGGTGAAGATCGACGCGGCGGGGCCGGATTCCACCACGCGCCCGTCCTTCATGACAATCAAATCATGCGCCAGCGCCTGCACCACGCGCAGATCATGGCTGATGAAGATATAGCTGAGGCCGCGCTGCTGCTGCAGGTCGCGCAGCAGATCGACGATCTGCGCCTGCACAGAGACATCGAGCGCGGAGGTGGGCTCATCCAGCACTATCAGATCCGGCTTGAGCACGAGCGCGCGGGCAATCGCGATGCGTTGGCGCTGGCCGCCGGAAAATTCATGCGGAAAGCGATAGCGCGTGGCCGGGTCCATGCGCACCGATTGCAGGGCTTCGATGACGGCGGTGTCGCGATGCGTGGCGTTCAGGTGCGGTTGATGGACGCGCAGCCCTTCGGCGATGATATCTCGCACCGGCATGCGCGGTGAGAGGGAGCCGTAGGGATCTTGAAACACGATCTGCATCCGCGCGCGCAAAGGGCGCAGAGTTTTTTGCGGCAGGCCCACAATGTCGTTTCCTTGAAAGACGACACGCCCTTGCGGTTTGAGAAGGCGCAAGATAGCAAGACCAAGAGTCGACTTGCCCGATCCGCTCTCGCCTACGACGCCGAGCGTACGGCCCTTGTTCAGGGTAAAGCTGACGTCATCCACCGCTTTCACCACGGTCTTAATCCCGCCGAAGAAGGTTTTTGTTTTGGGGAAGTGGATGCTCACATTCTGCGCTTCTATTAAAGTACCCTCACCCGATGCACTGCGCGCATCACCCTCTCCAGAATGGAGAGGGGAGGGACTCGCGTTGAGAAGCGTTTTTGTATACACATGCTGTGGCTGCGCGAACAATGCGGCTGTGGTGTTTTGTTCGACGATTTTGCCGCTTTTCATCACGCAAACATGATCGGCCATTTTTCGTACGATGGAGAGATCATGCGTGATCAGCAGCAGCGCCATGCCTAGTTCTGTTTGCAGCTTCTTCAGCAGTTCAAGAATTTGTGCCTGCACGGTGACATCCAGCGCCGTGGTGGGTTCATCGGCAATCAGCAGATCGGGATTATTCGCCAGCGCCATAGCGATCATGACGCGCTGGCGCTGCCCGCCCGAGAGCTGATGCGGGTAAGCATCGAGGCGGTCTTTGAGCGTGTCCAGCTCCACCAGGTGCAGCAACTCCAGAACACGCGCGCGGGCTTTTGCAGCAGGCATTTTCTGATGAATCAAAAGTGGCTCGGCGATTTGTTTTTCGATTGTATGCAGCGGATTGAGCGCCGTCAGCGGCTCCTGAAAAATAATACCGATGCGCCGCCCGCGAAGCGCACGCAATACCGGCTCGGTTGTGCCGATGATCTCCTGCCCGTTGAACACGATGGACGATCCCGGCGTATGGCGTGCGCGTGGATAGGGCAGAAGCTGCAGGACCGAAAGTGCGGTGACGGACTTTCCCGATCCGGATTCTCCTACCAGCGCCAGAGTTTGGCCCTTGTCGATGCTGAACGACACATCATCGACGGCGCGAAACACGCCGTCTTCCGTCTGGAATTCGACACCGAGATTACGGATTTGGAGGAGATTTTCTTTCATCACTATATTCCCTATTGTCATTGCTTCGCCGCTTCGCGTCTCGCAATGACGTTTTAATTCCTGAGTACTTTCAATACATCTTGGTTAATTCTTGATTCAATACTTTGCATGTCTGACAAAGAGAGTTCATGCAGTTTAGAACCCTTGCTCTCGGCCAACTTCACAATGCGGCCCGTGACGTGATGCGCATCGCGAAAGGGCATATTGAGATTCATCACCAGCCAATCAGCCAGCGCTGTGGCGTTGGTGTAGCCGTCTTCCGCGCTGGCGCGCATCCGCGCCGTGTCGAACGTGGCGGTGGCGAGCATCCCGTCCGTAGCCTGCAAACACAAAGCCAGCGTGTCAAAACTGTCGAACACCGGCGCTTTATCTTCCTGCATGTCCTTGTTGTAGGTTAGGGGCAGGGCCTTCATGACCGTCATCAGCGTGATCAGATTGCCGTTCAGGCGGCCGGTCTTGGCGCGCACCAGCTCGGCCGCGTCTGGGTTTTTTTTCTGCGGCATGATGGAACTGCCGGTGCTCCAGGCATCGGCCAGACGCATAAAGCCGAATTGCGGCGTGGTCCAGATCACGATTTCCTCTGCCAGGCGCGAAAGATGTAAGCCCGCCTGCGCGCAGGCGAACAGGAATTCATTTGCGAAGTCACGGGCCGAGACGGCATCCATTGTGCTGGCCATGGGACGATCAAAGCCAAGCTGCTGCGCGGTGAAGGCTCGATCAATCGGGTAGGGCGTGCCCGCCAGCGCCGCCGCGCCCAACGGACTTTCATTCAGACGCCGCGCGCAATCAGCAAAGCGCGAGGCGTCGCGTGCCAGCATCTCATCATAAGCCTGTAAATGGCGGCCCAGTGTGACGGGCTGCGCGGGCTGCAGATGCGTGAAGCCGGGCATGACGCTCTGCGCGTGGTCCGCGCTCAGTGTCTTTAACGTGGTTTGCAGTGTGGTAATCATCGTGATGATTTCGCCGCAGGCATCGCGCACCCATAGGCGGAAATCTGTGGCGACTTGATCGTTTCGCGAACGCGCGGTGTGCAGGCGCCCGGCGGTGTCGCCGACGATCTCCTTCAAACGCGCCTCGATATTCATGTGAATGTCTTCGAATTCATCGCGGAAAGGGAATTTGCCGTTCTCGATTTCCTGCACGATTTGGTCAAGCCCAGAGATGATTGTTTTTGCTTCCGCTGCCGCGATAATGCCCTGCCGCCCCAGCATATCCGCATGCGCTTTCGATCCCGCGATATCCTGCCGCCACAACCTTCGATCTACGGGCAACGAAACATTGATCGCCTGCATGATGTCGGTGGGTTTGTCGGCAAAGCGCCCGCCCCACATTTTATGACTTTGAGACATCCTCTGCTTTCTCCTCTAATTCATGCAGCATTGAAAGGAGTTACTCTATCAATAAATGCCTTTCTGGCGTAAGCGGATTTTGAAGTAGAAATACATTATTCCACTGCACAATCATAAGGCGATTGTTGATATTTAGCCGTTGCTGTAGAGTCATGTGCAATTACTTTTTAGGGAAAGAAACATCATGTCCTATATTTCTATCGGCAAAAAAATCCTTATTGTTAATCTCATTTCATTGGTCCTTATGATCGCGGCCAATATGTTTGTCTGGTCGATGATCAACAAACAAGCCTTGTCTATTACAGACGTGAAAAGCGAAGTGGATGTGGTCACCAATAAAGTTTCTGATCTGGCGGTGACGATTAAGGATATTCAGGTGAACGTCATCCAGGTTCAGCAGTTTCTGACCGATATTTCCGCTACGCGCGGTCTGGATGGATTAAGCGACGGTTTTGATAAGGCGGCCGAAGCGGCGCAGAAGTTTCAAACAGACTGGGACCGTGCTTATGCCTTGGCGAATGAACTCAACATGCACACAGTGCTTAAAGCTTTGGAGGACGTAAAAGCAGCGTTTCCGTCGTATTATGAGACAGGAAAGAAAATGGCCAATGCCTATGTGGCGCAAGGGCCGGAAGGAGGCAATGCTTTAATGGGCGAATTTGATTCTACGGCGGCAAAAGAAGGAGAGGCTGTTGCCGCACTTGTGGATATAACGAAACAGGCCATGGAAGAAAGTCAGAAGGATATCAATAGCCATATGGATGATATTTCGGTGCAGGGGAACGAGATCCTGAATTTGCTGACGAGCATGACAGTGGTGAGTGCCGTGGTGGTTGTTATGGCGGTGTTCTTTGTACAATACCAAGTGGTAAATCCACTGACTGAGGTAATCTCGGCGATTTCAGATCTTTCGGAGAACGAAGACAGTGTCGATATGCAGGTCACGCCGCGCCGCGACGAAGTAGGGCAATTGGTCAACAGTTTTGTGAAGCTGCGCGATGTCGTCAATAATTCCTTTAAACTGTCGCAGATGGTTGAAGAAATGCCGATGAATATCATGATGGCCGACGCTAAGCAGGAGTTTAAAATTACCTATTGCAACAAGCAGGCGATGGCACAGCTGACGGCGCTTGAGCAATATCTGCCGTGTAAGGCTTCTGAAGTCATCGGCAGCTCCTTCGATCGTTTTCACAAAAGCCCCGTACATCAACGTGCGATGTTAAGCGATCCAAGCAATTTGCCACATACTGCAAGAATAAAAGTGGGACCCGAATCCATTTTACTGAAAGTCAACGCGATAAATGATCGCCATGGAAATTACATCGGCCCGGTTGCTGCCTGGACGGTGGTAACCGCGCAGGAGCAAATTGCCACCGAGTTTGAGCAAAACGTTATGGGCGTGGTGGAGATTGTGGGATCTTCCGCGCAAGAGCTTAGCAATGCTTCGCGTTCGTTGACGACGGCTGCGGAGCGGACCTCGGAGCGTTCGACCAGCGTCGCGGCCAGCGCCGAACAAGCCTCGGCTAATGTGCAGGCCGTGGCCAGCGCGGCGGAGGAACTTTCAGCTTCCATTCGAGAAATCAGCGAGCAAGTCAGCCGTTCCACACAGGTATCGCAACAGGCCAAGGAACGGGCCAACGAAACAACGGTGAAGGTGAGCAGCCTGGAGCAATCGGTACGCCGGATTGGCGATGTGGTGACACTCATTTCCGAGATTGCCGAGAAGACCAACCTGCTGGCGCTCAATGCCACGATCGAGGCCGCGCGCGCGGGCGAGGCGGGCAAGGGATTTGCCGTTGTTGCCAATGAGGTCAAGAGCCTGGCGACGCAAACCGCCAAGGCGACGCAGGAGATTTCCGATCATATTCACGGTGTACAAAGATCGACCGAGGAAGCCGTACGGTCAATCCACGAGATTTCCGGGATCATTGATCAGATGGCGGAGATTTCCACAGCCGTTTCATCAGCAGTGGAAGAGCAGGGCGCCGCCACACAGGAAATTGCCCGGAATGTGCAGGAGGCCTCAACGGGCACACGCGAAGTCTCGACCAACATTGTCACGGTGAATGTGGCTGCTGCGGAGACGGGGCAGGTGTCTGAGATGGTGGCGCATTCGGCGCATGATCTGACGAGCCAGTCAGCGCGTTTGAAAGACTCGGTTTCGCAGTTCCTCGAGCGCGTCCGCGCTGCGGCTTAGGAAACCTAGTTAAATCTTGAAATCCTGGGGAATGGCCCTTCTTCGGCATTGTTCGTAAACATCATCGCGGATCTTGGCTACGCGGCTTCTATTTATAATTCCAAGAAAATTTGCGACATCTTCGAGCGTAAGAGAGCAACAGCCGGGACCTAGCTGACCATCGAGCGCGAGGAGCTGTACCGCAGTGCCATTATGTCCCGAACATCGGGCAGCAATGCGCATTCTTTCATGAAGTTCTTCTGCATCAAACTTGGGCTTTGTGGGGATAATGTCCTGTAAGGTCATTTGCTTACGATCATCCTCTCGCCCTGTGGGTGTGCTAAGGGATACTGGTGCCCTGACGCGGTTTGTAAGAGTCCAAACACGGACGCCCTTTTCGCCGAACATTTCTTGCATCTGCGCATCGCTCATTTCTGTGCCATACGTTTTAAGATGATGATGCCGCACCTTAACAATTCTGGCATATTCTTGATATACATTTGACGGTACTCGGATGAGGGCGGATTCTTCTTCAAGCGCCCGTTTTATTTTTTGCTTTATCCACCAGCTTGCATATGTCGAGAATTTTGCCTTCGAGGTGTCATAATTTTTTGCGGCTACAATCAAACCGTTTACGCCGATTTGAAAGAGATCTGCAAGATCAAGGCCGCGTTTAGTATATTTTTTTGCATGCAAAACAACGAGTGGTAAATTTGCTTCCACAACCCTTTTGATCACTTCTGGTGAAGGTGGAGAAATTTTGTATAATTCTACATAGTCTTCATGCGTCAGTAGAGGGACGGCAGGAATCGTAACCGATTCCTGAAATGTGGCTGATATTGCGCTCCGTCGGGTCTTTGCGCCCATAGAATTGCCCTGTCAATAATATTAAATTTTTCTTTCTGGCTAACCAAAGAGTATAAACTTAATTACAGGGGAAGGCAAATTTGATTGCAAAAAGTTGCTTACGTATCCAAAAAGCTGCGCAATTTGCGCGAGCGGGAGGGGTGCTTGAGCTTCCGCAGGGCTTTGGCCTCAATCTGTCGGATCCGCTCGCGCGTGACATTGAATTGCTGGCCCACTTCCTCGAGCGTGTGATCGGTGTTCATGCCGATGCCGAAGCGCATGCGCAGCACGCGCTCTTCGCGTGGCGTCAATGACGCCAGAACCCGCGTTGTTGTTTCGCGCAGATTGGCGTGTATGGCGGAATCGATGGGGGCCAGGGCGTTCTTGTCCTCGATGAAATCGCCCAGTGATGAGTCTTCCTCATCCCCGATGGGGGTTTCGAGCGAGACAGGCTCCTTTGCGATTTTCAAAACCTTGCGCACTTTGTCCAAAGGCATATGCAGACGCTCGGCCAGTTCTTCCGGCGTCGGCTCGCGGCCGATCTCGTGCAGCATTTGGCGGCTGGTGCGTACCAGCTTATTGATCGTCTCGATCATATGCACGGGGATGCGGATGGTGCGGGCCTGATCAGCGATGGAACGTGTGATCGCCTGACGGATCCACCAAGTAGCGTAGGTGGAGAACTTATAGCCCCGACGGTATTCGAATTTATCGACAGCCTTCATCAGGCCGATATTGCCCTCCTGAATCAGATCCAGAAACTGCAGGCCGCGATTGGTGTATTTTTTGGCGATCGAAATCACAAGACGCAAATTGGCCTCAACCATTTCCTTTTTGGCGCGGGCAGCTTCGCGTTCACCTTTTTGTACAGTGGAGACAATACGGCGGAATTCGAAAATCGGCAGCATGGCTTCATCGGAAATAGCCGCGACCTGTTCCCGGATAGCCTTAATTGTGCCTTCGTTCTTGTCAGCAAACTTCGCCCAACCCTTGGTCGTCAGTTTACGCACTTTGCCCAGCCAGCGCGGATCCAGCTCGCCGCCGTAATACTGTTTGAGAAATTCCTCGCGGTTCACGCCGCAATCGGTGGCCATGCGAAGCAGCTTTCCCTCCAGCGCCACAAGCTCCCGGTTCATGCCGTAAAGGCGGTGGATCAGCTGTTCGATGCGCGGATTGCTGAGGCGCACCTCGTTCATCAGCGCAACCATTTCCTCTTTCAGCTTGTTGTATTTTTTATCTGTGGCTTCTTCGGGCTTCTTGCCTTTTAAGATGGCTTCCAGGCGCTCCTGCTGCACCTTTTGCATTTTCTTGTAGGTCTTGTGGATGTTGTCAAAGCTTTCATGCACTTTGGGCGCAAGCTCCGCTTCCATCGCCGAGAGGGAGAGATTGTTCTCGTCGCCTTCTTCGCCTTCCGCGCCTTCGGCTGGTTCATCGTCGGGCATGGGCATGCCGCCGCCCGTGGGGGCGCCCGCACCTGCGCCGTCCGGCCCGTCGCTGTAGGTGGCATCAAGGTCGATGACTTCACGCAGGAGAATATCGCCGTTCTTAAGCGCCTGATTCCAGGCAATCATCGATTCAATCGCCAGCGGGCTTTCGCAGATGCCACCGATCATCATCTCGCGCCCGGCCTCGATGCGCTTGGCAATCGCGATTTCGCCTTCCCGCGACAGCAGCTCAACCGCGCCCATCTCGCGTAAATACATGCGCACAGGATCGTCGGTGCGCCCCGTGTCGTCATCGGCGATATTTCCGCCGGCCTCGTAATCGCCCTTTGCGGTGGATTCTTCGCTCGCTTCGGCGGCGTCGTCTTCGCTTTCAACTAGTTGCACGCCGATATCGGAGAAAGTCGCCATCGCGTCTTCGATCTGTTCGGAGGAGAATTCCTCGGCCGGCAGGGCGCGATTGATTTCGTCGTATGTGAGGAATCCCTTGTCCTTACCCTTTTTCACAAGCTTTTTAACGATGGTCTCCAACGAGCCTTTAATCACGCCATCGCTGGAATCATCAGCATCTTTTTCGGCCGGCGCGCTCTTGTTCGCGGCCGCGGGTTTCTGACCCTTTGGGGCAGCAGCGGTTTTTGCGATTGTTTTTTTGATCTCGCTCACAGACAGGTTCTCCGGCTTTTTCTGCGCCTTCATTTTTTCCGTGTTCACCACAGGCGCGAGGGGTTTGCTTAGCGTCTTTGAAGTCGCTTTGGCAACAGATTTTATCTCTGCTTTGGTGTTTTCTTTCTTTGTGGGCTTTTGCGCCGCCTTCACAAGTTTAACTTTATTCTTGTCTGCCGGTAACTTTCTTTCAGCCTTTTTACTTGGCTTCTTTACGACGATTTTGGGTTTTGCCTTTGCTGTCTTTTTGGACACAGTTTTTCCGGCCGCACTGCGTGCAGCGGGCTTTAAAGCTTGTTTCTTTTTCAAAGCCGTTTTGGCCATTGTTTATTTGAATTCCTACCGATTCGCTCTCGTGATTAAAACCTAATTCGCAACAAATTCAAAGCTCTGCCAAATGTTATTCCTGTCTTTTGAGAAATTTTTTACCATCCTTGCTCTTATGCGCCTTGCTGGCTTTGGATCAAGGTTCGTAGACGGTCTTCCTCGGTCCGATCATTATTTTGAATGGCTTGTTTCAAATGATCGCGAATTTCCCCGCGAAAATCCTTGGTTTTTAGGCTGTGCCACAATTCCATCCAGCGCTGCGCGCGATCCGGCATTTCCTTTCCGGGCCTTGCGAACAGCGCGTGAACATAAATGGATTCATGCAGAATGTCACGCATTTCTTCACTAAAACCCTGGTTCATGAGATGGGTGTGCAAGGTAGGCGCGTCAAGGTTTTCAATCTTTGAAAGATGAGCAATGATGAAGCTATGTAAATTATACAAGCCGGGGGCATCAGGATGAATTTGCGCGAACTCCTCCTCTACCGATTCGAATAGCGAAGGATAATTTAAAACCGCGGCAATAAGCGCCCGCTGGATTTTGCTGTGCGGGTCTTGCACCCGGCGGGGTTTTGGGCCTTGGAGCAGGGGTTTGAAGTTTTTTTGACCGGGCCGAGGACCACCCGCACGTTGTGAGAAGAATTGCGAATCGGTGCGCTCCCGCAGCATGTTTTGATAATGGCGCTGCACGTCGCCGTCGCCAATGCGGGCGATGGTGTCGCGCAGGGCCTTGAGCGCCGCAGCGCGGATTTCAGGCTGTTTTAGGTCTCGTCCCGCCGTCTGGCCCAGCCACAGAAAATCGAACAGGGGCAGGGCACCGTCCAACACCTTCGACAGCGCCGCCGGGCCGCTGGACTTGATCAGCGTATCCGGATCTTCCCCGCCCGGCATGAAAGCAAAGCGGGCCGAGCATCCAGGCTTGAGGAGGGGGATCAGGCGGTCCAGCGCGCGCGCAGCCGCCTTGCGCCCGGCGTCATCGCCGTCGAAGCAGAGCAGGGGGATTTTCTCATCGCCCGGGATCATCTCCCACAGTGCGGCAATCTGATTTTCCGTCAGAGCCGTGCCCATCGGTGCGACGGCCCCCGTAAACCCCGCCTGATGGCAGGCGATGACATCCATATAACCTTCAGTCACGATGATGTTCTGGCGATTGCCGGCGGCCTTGCGGGCGAAGAATTCGCCGTAGAGCACGCGGCCCTTGTCGAACAGGGGCGTTTCACCCGTATTGATATATTTCGGCGGTGTGAAGTCACCGCGCTGTGGTTCGCGCAGATTCTCAGGCAACAGGCGCGCGCCGAAGGCAATAACGCGCCCGCGACGGTCAAGCACGGGGAACATGATGCGCTCGCGGAAAAAGGCATAGGTCTGCCCGTCTTTGTCCGATTTTTTCAGCAAGCCGACGCTGACCATATCAGGCTCTTTGAAACCGGCATTCTTCAGATGCTGCTTCAACAGCGTACGATCCGCCGGCGCAAAGCCGACGCGAAATGCTTTAATTGTGTTTTCACTTAAGCCACGGCCAGTAATATATTGTTTTATAGTGGAATTATTTGATTGATTGAATTGCTGTTCGAACCACTGCGCAGCGGTGTCCATCAGGCTGTAGAGATCCTTGCGCTTGTTTTGCTCTTCGGCGGCGTGTGGCTCATCTTTGGGGATTTCCATCCCGGCCAGCGCCGCCAGCTGCTCCACCGCCTCCCGGAAAGGGATGTTTTCGTATTTCATCACGAAATCAATGACGTCGCCATGCTCGCCGCAACCAAAGCAATGATAGAACTGCTTGTCGTCGTTGATGGTAAAGCTCGGCGTTTTTTCCTTATGAAACGGGCAGCAGGCCTTGTATTCCCGCCCGGCGCGGATGACACGGGTGCGCCTGCCAATAATTTCGGACAGACGCAGCCGGTTGCGCAGCTCGTCCATAAAACGCGGGGGAATCGACATGGAACCAGATTAGCACTCTGGAGATCATCAGGGAAATAGACTATCCGAGCTTCGCCTTCACCACCGCCCCCGCTTTCGCCATGTCCATCTGTCCGGCATAGTGGGTTTTCAGGGCGGCCATGACTTTGCCCATGTCTTTCATGCCCTGGGCGCCGGTTTCGATGACCAGTTTATCAATAGCGGCGGTGATATCGGCATCGGACATTTGCGCGGGCATGAAGCGTTCGATGATTTTGATCTCCGCATCCTCGCGGTCGGCAAGATCCATCCGCCCGGCGCCTTTATAGGTATCGCGCGATTCCTGGCGCTGTTTGATCATGCCTTGCAGGAGGGAGAGAATCTCCGAATCCGCGATCCCTTCGCTGTTGCCGCCGGGGCGGGCGTTGATGTCCTTGTCCTTCACGGCGGCCAGCACCATGCGCAGGGTGGTAGTGGTCACTTCATCCTTGGCTTTTTGCGCCTCGATCAGGGCTTTTTTGAATTCTTCGCGTTTGGCCATGTTTATCAACCTTTCGATAGGCGATTTATACCAAACATTCTTTCACAGGAAAACATGAAGGTTAAAAGACATAAGTATATGATGGTAAATGATTTCTTTGAGATTATTGACACTCTTTTTAATTTTCTATAATGTAATTAACATGAGCTCTTTGTCAAAAATGGAATTTTCTTCATTAGAGGACTTTCCTGACGTCGGCCCTTACAAGCTGCCTCGGGAGCATTACGAGTTGGGTCCTAAAGAAAAAGGATGTTGCCCACCATACAATAATCCGGCACTGGATGCTCTGTTTCAAAAACCTCACGACGGATATAAAATGAGCGACGAACCGCACGCGATAAGGGATGTCGCGATTGTCGGAGGGATAATAAATTCCAAGGGCCTTCTTTGTACACGCGATTTATCTAGAATAGGAGATACGCTCTGCATTTTGAACGACATGGGGCTTCCAATACACCCAAAACTCCGAATTTGGATATATAACCTCCTGCGCCCGCTAAACAGCGATTTTCTAAAAGCAGCGAGTGCCGATTATAGACCACAACCTCATGGACCAGAGCAGATCGATGTTGTGATTTCTGCATTCATATATAATGGTAATGGTGCGCAATCCAAAAGCAATTATCGCATAACCAGCGATTTGCAGGAACAGCAAAGTCAATCAGGTGGTATTTGGGGACGGGCCGCCCAGAACCTTGGCGCCAAGTTCATTTTCACTTTTGGTCAGGTAGTATTAGAAATTCATACCGGACATTTTAGCCATGGAGGCGCATACAAAACACTCATCTCAACCGAAGAAAACTACGACGATGATCGCGACTCTATAGGAATTTGCATTGCCCCTGATATTATTGCAAAAGTACAAACGAGAATCCGGCCAAAAAGTGATTTGGCCATTCATCTTATTGATCGTAAAAAGCTCGTTAACCCCCATTCCGAAGCGCCTGTCCTGAAAATATGAGACAATAACGGCTGCATATCGTTGTGTCTGCCTTTCCTGTAAATTGTATTTTTCGTGTCTTCCTGCGAAAAATTATCATTTTTCCCTTGGCAATTGGCCAAAATTCACTTACTAAACATTCTTCTAGCGCAACCTTGCTAGAAAGTCACCCTTGATGAGTACTCAAAAGTCCCCTCTACGGCCAGCAAACGCAACGGCCGTCATCGTTTTGGCTGATGGAACGATTCTCTGGGGACGCGGATTTGGCGCTGAAAAAACCAATGTGGGCGAGATCTGCTTCAACACGGCAATGACCGGGTATCAGGAGATCATGACCGATCCCTCCTATGCCGGGCAGATTGTCACATTTACATTTCCTCATATCGGTAATGTCGGCGCGAATGCCGAGGATATAGAAACCGTCAATCCTGTGGCGCGGGGCATGATCGTGCGCGAGGATATCACCGGCCCCTCGAACTGGCGCGCTCTGAAGCACTGGGATGCGTGGCTCAAGGCCCATGATATTCCGGGGATTGCCGGTGTTGATACGCGCGCGCTGACGCACCGTATACGCGATCAGGGTGCGCCCAACGGCGTCATTTGCCATGAGCCTACTGGCAATTTTGATCTGGATGCGTTGCTGAAGATGGCGCGGGATTGGCCCGGCCTTGAAGGCATGGATCTGGCGGAAGGGGTCAGCTGCACGCAGACTTATACGTGGGATGAAGCCGCGTGGGCGCGGGGGCAGGGATATCAAAAGCAAATGAATCCAATGACGCATGTGGTCGCTGTCGATTACGGCGCCAAGCGGAATATTCTGCGCTGTCTGGCCGAAGCCGGATGCAAGGTTACGGTTGTGCCTGCGACATCTTCATTTGAAGACATCATGCGTCACAAGCCGGATGGAATTTTCCTCTCCAACGGGCCCGGCGACCCGGCGGCGACCGGTGTTTATGCGTTACCGGTGATCAAACAATTGATTGAGACGAATTTGCCGATCTTCGGCATTTGTCTGGGGCATCAGTTGCTGGGACTCGCACTGGGCGGCAAGACGCGCAAAATGGCATTGGGCCATCGCGGCGCCAACCATCCGGTCAAAAATCTGGATAACGGGCGCGTATACATCACAGCGCAAAATCACGGGTTTGAAGTGGTGTCGGACACGTTGCCCAAGAATGCCGTGACGACGCATGTGAGTTTGTTTGATGGATCAAATCAGGGCCTGCGCATGACGGACAGGCCGGTGTTCTCGGTACAGTACCATCCCGAAGCATCTCCTGGCCCGCAGGAAAGTTTTGAATTGTTTGAGACGTTTGTGGGGATGATGCGGTGATCAAAAAACTTCTGGAAGGATTTCAACATTTTCGCGCAGCGCATTATCATGGGCAGGATGCGTTAATGCCGCAGCTGGTGCAAAATGGCCAGAATCCGGAGTTGTTTATTATCAGTTGCATCGATTCGCGTGGTAATCCGGGCACGATCTTCAATGCCGTGCCCGGTTTGTTTTTCGCGCACAAGGCGATGGGTGCGATTGTCCGCCCTTATAAAAAGGGCACGGCGTTATCTGCTGCGCTGCAATTCGCGCTGGCTTATAACAAAGTGCGCGATATTGTTATACTCGGCCATACCGGGTGTGGAGCTATCAAGGCGCTTGTTGAACAGATCGAGGATGAAGAGATCAGCAGTTTTATCAATGTCGCGCATAAGGGTTTGGAACGCGCCCGGCATGCCTGTGGTGAGAGCTGCGCGCACGCCGATTTGCTACGCCTGACGGAGGAGCAGATCGTTTTGCAAAGCGCGGAGAATTTGCGGGACTATCCAAGCGTCAGGGAGGCTCTGCGTGAGGAGCGCGTACGCATTCATCCCTGGCTGTTCGATATGGATGATGGGGATATTCTAGGCTATAACGATGCAACCAAAGCCTTTGAGAGCATAACTAAATTGCAAGAAGAACTTCAAAATCGGAAAAGCAATTCCGACATGATCAAACAGGGAATCTTAAAATGAACCTTCACAATCTGATGATTAAGCATGGCCACTTTATGTTTCGCTGGCGGAGCTATTTGCCTCTCTTTTTAATAGGACCCTTGCTTTTGGCTTTCAAAGAAAGCCATCAGATGGAAGAATATCTCGGTGACGGTGTGCATCATATTTGGGTTTTGTTTTGCTTTATCTTTTCGCTTTTTGGACTTTCAATACGCTGGGTAACCGTTGGCTTTATTCCCGGCGGCACATCCGGGCGCAATACGAAGGACCAGCGCGCAACGTATTTGAATACGAGCGGTATGTACTCAATCGTGCGCAATCCTCTCTATCTAGGCAATTACATCGCCATTCTTGGTGTTCTTCTTTCCCTTCAGGTGTGGTGGTTAGTAGTGATTGGCAGCCTCGGTTTCTTTATCTACATGGAGCGCATCGTCCTGGCTGAGGAAAATTATTTGAGTGAGAAGTTTGGCGCTGTCTATGATGAATGGCGCAGCAAGACACCGGTTATCATTCCTAATCTCAAGCTGTGGCATGCGCCTGAATTGTCTTTTTCGTTGCGCACGGTCCTCAAGCGCGAATATCCCGGGCTTTTGGGGTTGGCGAGCGCATTCCTGATCTTAGAGTTTATAACCGATGTCGTTGTGGAGCGGGAAAATCTGAGCGCATGGCTTGCAGATGATTTTGCTTGGCCCGTTATATTCGCGATCATTTTGGTATTTACGCTCATCCTCCGAGCAATCAAGAAGAATACCAGTCTCTTCAAAGTTAAAGGACGATAACAGCCTATGCCCAAACGCACAGACATCAAATCCATCTGCATCATCGGCGCGGGGCCTATCATTATCGGCCAGGCTTGCGAGTTTGATTATTCGGGCACACAAGCTTGCAAGGCGTTGCGGGAGGAGGGGTATCGCATCATCTTGGTGAACTCTAACCCCGCCACGATCATGACTGACCCGGAGATGGCCGATGCCACGTATATCGAACCCATCACGCCGGAGGTGGTGGAAAAGATCTTGCGCGCCGAGAAGCCCGATGCCCTTCTGCCGACAATGGGCGGGCAGACGGCGCTGAACACGGCGCTGGCGCTGGCCGAGAATGGTGTGCTGGATGAGTTGGGCATTGAATTGATCGGTGCAAAACGCGAAGCCATCGAAAAGGCCGAGGATCGCGATCTGTTCAAAAAATGCATGGAGGAGATCGGCCTGGAATGCGCGAAGGGAGCAACGGTCCATACGATTGAAGAAGCGCGCGATGTTTTAAAATCCGTGGGTTTGCCGGCCATCATTCGGCCGTCTTTTACGCTGGGCGGCACCGGTGGCGGCATTGCTTATAACAAGGATGAATTTGAATCCATCGTGCGCGAAGGGCTTGATGCGTCCCCGACCACCGAGGTGCTGGTGGAAGAATCGGTGCTGGGCTGGAAAGAATATGAGATGGAGGTGGTGCGCGATAAAAACGACAATTGCATCATTGTCTGCTCGATTGAAAACATTGACCCGATGGGTGTTCATACGGGCGATTCGATCACCGTCGCGCCGGCATTGACGCTCACAGACAAAGAATACCAAATCATGCGCAACGCTTCGATCGCCGTACTGCGCGGAATTGGCGTAGAGACAGGCGGATCGAACGTGCAATTCGCCGTGAACCCGGAGAACGGGCGCATGGTGGTGATTGAAATGAATCCGCGCGTGTCGCGCTCCTCTGCGCTGGCGTCGAAGGCGACAGGATTTCCAATAGCAAAAATAGCGGCGAAGCTGGCGGTGGGCTATACGCTCGATGAATTGAAAAACGACATCACCGGCGGACGCACGCCGGCCTCGTTCGAGCCGAGCATTGATTACATCGTCACGAAAATTCCGCGCTTTAATTTCGAGAAATTCAAGGGCGCGAAGCCTGTTCTCACCACCTCCATGAAATCGGTAGGCGAGGCGATGGCGATGGGCCGGAGTTTCGAGGAATCATTGCAAAAGGCGCTGCGCTCGCTGGAAAAAGGATTGGATGGTTTGACGCCGATCTCGCGCGAGAAAATGGACGCCGACCAGTTCCGCGCCGCGCTCTCGACGCCGACGCCGCAGCGTATTCTTTATATTGCTGATGCGTTCCGGCAGGGTTTCAGCATCGCGGACGTGCAGGAATTCACCAAATTCGATCCGTGGTTTTTAGAGCGCATTCAAAACATCATTCATGCGGAGCAAAGTATCATCAAGAACGGTCTGCCACGCGATGCGCAGGGATGGCTGGAGGTCAAGCGCCTGGGGTTCTCGGATGCGCGGCTGGCGCAGTTGATGCATGTTAGTGAGGACAAGGTGCGCAAGGCGCGCAGAAAGCATGCTGTGCATCCGGCGTTCAAGCGCATCGATACTTGCGCGGCTGAAATTCCATCGGTGACACCGTATATGTATTCAGCCTATGAGAGCATCGATGATTCATCGGAAATCACGCCGACGGACAAAGAGAAAATCGTCATTCTGGGGGGCGGGCCGAACCGTATAGGCCAGGGGATTGAATTCGATTATTGCTGCGTACATGCCGCCTATGCCTTAAAAGATGCGGGCTATGAAACCATCATGGTTAATTGCAACCCCGAAACTGTCTCCACCGATTATGATACCTCTGATCGTTTATATTTTGAACCGCTGACGGCGGAGGATGTAATTGAGTTAATAGCGGCCGAGGGAGGCAATCTGAAAGGTGTGATCGTGCAGCTGGGCGGGCAGACGCCGCTGAAGCTGGCGCATGCGTTGCAAAAGGAAGGTATTCCCATTTTGGGCACATCGCCTGATATGATCGACCTGGCTGAAGACCGCGAGCGTTTTCAGAAGCTGTTGCAAAAGCTGGGTTTAAAACAGCCCGCCAACGGTATTGCAAAATCTGCGGCTGAAGCAAAGGAAATTGCAGAGAAAATTGGCTTTCCGTTGGTCCTGCGCCCCTCCTACGTTCTTGGCGGGCAGGCAATGCAGATCGTCCATTCCATGCCGGAGTTAGAGGAATATATCGTCTCGGCTGTTAAAGTTTCGGGTGATACGCCGGTGTTGCTGGATAGCTATCTCAAGAATGCGATTGAGGTGGATGTTGATGCCCTGGGTGATGGAAGCGATGTCTATGTTGCTGGCGTCATGGAGCATATCGAAGAAGCTGGCATCCATTCGGGCGACAGCGCCTGCGTCCTGCCGCCGCATTCTTTGCCCAAGGGTGTGATCGCCGAAATAGAAAAACAGACGATTGCTCTCGCCAAGGCGCTAAACGTTGTGGGGTTGATGAATGTGCAGTTTGCGGTGCGCAATCAGGAAATTTATATCCTTGAGGTGAACCCTCGCGCATCGCGCACAGCACCATTCGTGGCAAAGGCAACCGGTGTGCCAGTGGCGAAGATCGCGGCACTGTTGATGGCTGGGCGCAAACTGAAAGAATTCAAAGCGCAGTTGACGGGCATGTCGGGCCGCCATGTGGCTGTGAAAGCGCCAGTGTTTCCGTTCAGCCGTTTTCCGGGCGTTGATCCCCTGCTGGGGCCGGAGATGAAATCTACAGGTGAAGTGATGGGGATTGATGTCGATCTGGGACAGGCGATTGCAAAATCGCAGCTGGCGGCGGGCATGAAACTCCCTACCGGCGGAACGGTGTTTTTATCGGTGAAGGATGAGGACAAGGATGATCTCCTGCCCATCGCGCAGGCGCTGGCAGGGATGGAGTTTAAATTGCTGGCCACAGGCGGCACCTGGAAATTCCTGAAAGAGAAGGGCCTGAGCGTCAAACGCATCAACAAGGTGCTCGAAGGCCAGCCGCATATCGTTGATGCCCTGATCAACGGCGAGATTTCACTGGTCATCAACACTACGTCCAAAAGCGCGCAGGCCCTGACGGACTCGTTTTCCATCCGCCGTATGGCGCTGATGAACAAGGTCCCTTATTACACGCTGATGACGGCGGCCCGCGCAGCAGTGCAGGGCATTCAGGCCCTGCGCAGTCGGGAGCTGACTGTGGCACCGTTGCAGAGTTATTTTAAGAGCAGCGAAAAAGCTAAACGTTCTGCGGCTTAGAGCGTAAGAAACAAAATTCTTATTGACATATATATTAATATTTTATATTTTATTCCCACGATTGCCAGAGAAGCAGTCTGAAGTACTTGGGAGGAAAAAATGAAATATGTTTTAGTGCGTGTTCCCGGCGCACCATTGCGAAGGGAATTCAATGGTCAGCGTGTTGAGGAACCCTACACGCACGATTTTGCATTAACTGAGAGTATGAAACCGTCTGACCGGCAGGATTTCTACTATCTTTGGTTTCACGGTGCTGACCAGGTGGCTGTTGTTGAGCATGTTCCATCCCATAAGCCGGGGCGAACTGCTGGTGTCAGATCCGGATGTCTTTTAACTCTTGTGGGGAGATCTTTCTCAGATCAGGGTTTTCCCGGCGCAGCGGCTGAAGGCAAGCCTATGTTGCGGCTGGTTGGGTCAAATTCAGAAATTGTGCCAGCTATACCAAGGTCTTTTGGACGCGAGCCGGCCTAATGCTCTTTGATTGACCTTAGGCACAAACGAGCGTATAAGTTTGGGTGATCCCGGCGCGTTGCCGGGATTGTTTTTTTCAGGAGATAAGGCGATGGAAAAAATTCCCATCACGCGCCCGGGGTTGATGGCTCTGGAGGCAGAGCTGAAAAATCTGAAATCGGTTGAGCGCCCGGCGATTATCGAGGCGATTGCCACCGCGCGCGCGCATGGCGATTTGTCCGAGAATGCCGAATATCATGCCGCCAAGGAACAGCAGAGTTTTATTGAAGGCCGCATTCAGGAATTGGAAGCCGTGATCTCGAAGGCGCAGGTGATTGATATCGCCAGCCTCAATGGAAACACCGTGAAATTCGGCGCCACCGTCACCATCGTGGATGAAGATACTGATGAGGAAGAAACCTACACCATTGTCGGTGAGTACGAGGCTGATGCGGACAACAAAAAAATCTCTCTCACCGCGCCGATGGCGCGCGCGCTGATCGGCAAGTCGGTGGGCGATTCCGTGGATGTGCGTTCACCCAAGGGGCTTCGAAGCTATGAGATTCTCAGCGTTAAGTTCGCCGCTTAAGGCGCGATGAACTTAATCCTCAATCGGTACGCCGGGTTCTTCCTTCGTAGCGCGGACGCAGAGCGAGGATTTAATAGAAGACACAGCCGGCGCAGCGGTCAGTTCGGTTGTCAGGAATTTCTGATAGCTGTCCCAATCTTTGGCCACGATCTTTATGACATAGTCCATGTCGCCCGATACCAGATAACATTCCCGGACCATCGGCAGGTTGGCTATATGCTTTTCAAATTTCTTGAGTTCGGATTCCGCATTGCTGCCCAGTTTCACTTGCGCAAAAACGATGATTCCAAAACCCAGCGCCGCGGGGTTAAGTTTTGCGTGGTAGCTTGTGATATAGCCTTCATCTTCCAAGCCGCGGACCCGGCGCAGGCAGGGCGGGGCGGAAATGCCCACGTTTTTCGCGAGATCGACGTTGCTCATCCGGCCCTCTTCTTGAAGGTGGCGCAAAATCTTGCGATCTATTTTATCAAGTTTTTGAACACGCATTTTAAAATTCCCTTTCATTAGAAACAAATAATTTCACAAACCCTTTGAATTGCGGTATTAAGTTACACGCAAAATTCGTTAGACACTAGGTACACAGATTCAATACTTTTTGCAAAGGGTAATGCGCTTGAGTGGTAAAAATTTTTTCAGCACCGTTTGGATTATCACGGAAGGCATAGCGGGTACGGAAAATCAGGCGCTGGCCGTGGCGGACAGGCTAGGCGTAACGCCCGTGGTCAAACGTATTGGTCTGCACTGGCCGTGGTCTTGGTTCACGCCTTACCTGCGTTTTGAGAAGGGCTGGAGTTTCAAGCCCGCTCTCATGCCACCCTGGCCGGATCTGCTAATTACATCCGGGCGCAAGGCGGTGGCGGCGTCGCGCTATATCAAACGCGCCAGTGGCGGGCGAACATTTACGCTGCATTTGCAGGACCCGCGTACCGCCGCGCGGCATTTTGATCTTGTGGCGATTCCTGCTCATGACAAGAAACGGGGAGAGAATACCATTGTAACACTAGGTGCGCCGACTCGCACAACACACTCTGGCTTGGCACAGGCACGGCAGGATTTTTTGCAATTTGAAACACTGAAAAGCCCGCGCGTGGCAGTGCTGATCGGCGGGAATAGTCGTGCGCACCGTTTGACCCAACCCATTCTTGAAAAGCTTGGTAAGCAATTAATGGCACTTGATGCAGGACTTATGATCACTTGCTCGCGCAGGACTGGAAAAGAAAAGCAGAACTATTTAAAAAATATTTTAAAAGGCGCTGATATGCTCTTTTGGGACGGGGAAGGACGCAACCCGTACCTGGGTATGCTGGCCTGGGCGGATTATATCATTGTGACCAATGACAGTGTTTCAATGCTTTGCGATGCGGCCGCCACAGGCAAGCCGGTTTATATGGTGAAGCTCGACGGCGGTGGGCGGCGCCTCAATCTGTTCCATGAAAACCTCATCAAGGCGGGGATCGCTCGGGTTTTTGAAGGCAGGCTGGAATCCTGGACCTATCAACCGCTGGATGATGCAGGCAAGGTCGCAGGAAGGTTAAAATCTGTCACAAAAAGCTTGCAAGAATCAGTATAATTTCTATAATGAGAATACATGAAAGATGTAACCCCAGAAAGAATGCAAATCGCTTTTAGGCGTAGAGCTGTTCTTGATAATTGGCCGACCAGATCGGATCATCGGCATTCCAATCTATGGGTGGCAGGAGGTTTGATTCTTGCAAGTGTGGCTGTGGTAGTTCTTATTCACAGCCAACTGCAAACCCCGCAGACAGTATCAGGTAGTTGGGGAAATGTTTGCGCTACGCTTGCTATGGTCTTTTTGTGTTTAGGTTGTGCATCCCGTTCACACAGGGACCCTTCTGCTCAAGAAATTGACGCACCTCTGGGACCGAAAGAGCCGTAAGCTGTAAACACATCATCGCAATCTTTTGAAAGAACGTACGCTGTTGCCTGTGCTTACTGGGCTGCGCAACTCTCCTCACAACCGGATCCAGTGACCGGACGGATTGAAGCTTGTGATTAATCGCATGTCTTCGCAGCATTTCTCGAAAAAGAATACATAGTGATTGAATCTTATAGGAAATTTTTCCTCTGAGTCCGGAAGATAACATGCCCTTATTTATAAAAGAACTGCTCCTTTTTGGATTAATAGCAACCGCAGTCTTTGCGGCTGAGTTTCCTGTTATTAGAAACGAGTCACATCCCTCCTTGGTCATGTTTTCCATACTTTTCCCCAGTGTTTTTTCCGCCCTTGTTGTTGGGTATTTCAAGGAGCATACGAAACTCTTAAGCAACGGACCCCAATTTCAGTCGCAGTTAAATGCTATTCGTGGCGTTGTTGAAGAATTTCTACTCAGGCAAGCAGTTTGTACAAAAACGCGTGCAGATAGTACCCAAGCACAAGCAATGCAACCCCAAGCCCCCATGTAAACCAGAAGTTCCAGTGCCATTTCTCGGCAAAGAAAAAGGGCAGGAAAAACAGCGCGCTCATCGGAAAGGCCAAGAGGATGCTTTTGGCGTAGTCGCTGGCGATGGTGAGGTTCTTGTGTTCCACATAGACTGTGGCCACGGCAAGAATGGAAAGGATCGGTAGCGAAAGAATGAGGCCCGCCAGATCCGGCCTCTTTCCCGCCAACCAGGTCGAAAAGGCCAGGATACTGGCGGCGAAGAGGGTTTTGAGGAGGAAAGGGAGTGCTGTCATGCTTTGCCTATTCTTGTGTTTCGCGTGTTATTCGTCAAGGTTGTCTTATGCTGGAAAAATAGGGATATTTGTTGCATAGAATATTAATAAACATACAGGGAGATTATCATGGATACGAATGAACATCGCGTACCGGCAAGTTATAGCCTGGTAGCGGCGCTGGCATGTGCTTCCTCGACGGGAGCAGCGTATATGTGCGCGCACACTGCGAGCGCGGGTGGTCGGTATGTGCTGACAGGACTTACATCTCTATTTGCCAGTGTTGCGCTCCTTTATGCCGTGTCGAGCATTCCCGCCGTATGCCGAAAAATGCAGACCTTCCTGGCGCAAGCAGAAGACACGCCAGATCGGCAGGGCCCCCAGGCGGAGTAAGTTCAATACACCCGCGCCTTCGGCGGAACGGGCTGGACCTTAATGACATTGTTTCCCTAATAGTATTGACTTGATATATGAAATCAGATAACTCTTGCGCACACGCACACGGGAGGTTAATTATGAATTCTGAAAAGCCTAAAGGAACAGCTGGATTGCAAAGCAAATTTTCAGGAAATTCTAATCCTAAAGACTGGACAATAAAATTAGATTATTTAGCAAAAAATCCCGATGCGATTACAATCATGGATGATTTGGCTGCCAATCAGGCCTTCGTAACGCAAGCCATCGCAAGAAATTTCAGATGCTATCAATATCTGCCCGAAGAAATAAAAATTATCCGGTGGGCAGTTGATGCATTTTTTTTGGCATTGGAGAAAATAAACTATTATGCTGACGCAGCGGAGCTTATTAAGCTAGTCTCGCAAGACGTTGACGGCTATGCTGAAGGGCTTGCAAAAGTCATCGCAAGGCACCCAGATATTATAGAATATATCGACGTCCCGCAGCAGGCTGATGTAAATTACACATCTTGTGCTATTGCGGCTGTTAAAGAAGATGTTCATTTAATAGCAAAAATATCTTCCGAGTATCCGGACTACGAACAAATTGCCGAGGCTGCTATACGCGCTGATGCAAATGGTATCGAACATGTCGATAGCGAACATCCCAGTTTCCAGCGTCTTGCATTGCTTGCTATAGATCTGCATCAGGCATCAAATAAAAATATTTCTACTGTTTACTATCAAGATTATCAATTGTTTAAAGCGGCGCTGGCGGCATGTCCTGATGGAATTGTGCGGGTGGAGTATAGCGAAGACGTAAAAGAATTGATTGATGTTCTCGTTCAATATTGCACTGAACTTAAAAAATTACCCAATTTTGATTCTGCTGCATTTCAAGCGCTCTTGATAAACAGTGATACACTTACGAACAAGCTGCTCGAAGCAGCTGCAGAAATGTCAGATGCAGAGGCCACGCAAGTGATTGATGTGTTGGCTGCCTGTGGGGCAGGGGATATCACGTTAGTGTTCCAGTTTTTAGACGATGATGATACGTACACAGATTACTATCTACAATCTGGCATATTCTCTGGTGTGGATCTGGACAATGATGTCATCACGAGGGCTCTTGCAGCAAGTGTGCGGACGCAACTGCAGGAACGTCTCATAGAACTAAAACAAACAAAGCTAACTTCGGAAATCAATACACCCGCGCCTTCGGCGGAACGGGCTGGACCTCATTCGTCAATGTCGTGAGGATCACGGGGCGGTAGTCGATTTTGACGCGGCCGCTGTCATCCAGCCAGCACACGGTGTGTTTGAGCCAGTGTGTATCATCACGGTCGGGGAAGTCTTCGCGCGCATGAGCGCCGCGCGATTCTTTTCTGTTCTCCGCGCAATGCATCGACACCACGGCTTGCGCGAGCAGATTGTCAAGCTCCAGCGTTTCCACCAGATCCGTGTTGAAGATCAGGGAACGGTCGGTGACACTAATATCCTCCTTGCCGCGATAGCAGGCGTCGATCTTCGTCACGCCTTCTTTCAGCGTGTCGCCGGTGCGGAATACGGCAGCGTGTTCCTGCATCGTCTTTTGCATTTGTAATCTGAGCTTCGCCGTCGGCGTGCCGCCTTTGGCGTTGCGGAAACGGTCGAAGCGATCCAGCGCCTTGGTGCCGTCATCGCCGCTGAAAGGCTTGTGCGCGGCGCCGGGCTGCACCGTTTGTGCTGCCTGAATGGCCGCCGCGCGGCCAAACACCACGAGATCGAGCAGCGAGTTGGAGCCCAAACGGTTCGCGCCGTGCACCGACACGCACGCCGCCTCGCCAATCGCCATCAGGCCGGGGACGATGCGGTTGGGATCGGAAGCCGTGGGGTTGATGACTTCGCAGCGGACATTCGTCTGGATGCCGCCCATGTTGTAATGCACAGTGGGAAGCACGGGGATGGGCTGTTTCGTCACGTCGACGCCCGCGAAGATCTTGGCGCTCTCGGCAATGCCGGGCAGGCGGGCGTGGATGATGTCGGGATCGAGATGCATCAGGTTCAGGTGGATGTGGTCCTTATGTGCGCCGACACCGCGCCCTTCGCGGATTTCGATGGTCATGGAGCGCGAGACCACATCGCGTGAGGCGAGGTCTTTGGCGCTGGGTGCGTAGCGTTCCATGAAGCGCTCGCCTTTTGAATTTGTGAGGTAACCGCCTTCGCCGCGCACGCCTTCGGTGATCAGGCAGCCCGCGCCGTAAATGCCAGTGGGGTGGAATTGCGTGAACTCCATATCCTGCAGCGGAATCCCGGCGCGCAGCACCATCCCGCCGCCGTCGCCGGTGCAAGTGTGGGCAGAGGTGCAGGAGAAATAAGCGCGGCCATAGCCGCCGGTGGCAAGTATTGTCTGATGCGCGCGGAAGCGATGGATGGTGCCGTCATCAAGATTCCATGCCATAACGCCCAAGCATTGGCCGTCATCGGACATGATGAGATCAAGCGCGAAATACTCGATGAAAAATTCCGCCTTGTGTTTGAGCGCCTGCGTGTAGAGCGTGTGCAAGATCGCGTGGCCCGTGCGGTCGGCGGCGGCACAGGTCCGCTGCGCTGTGCCTTTGCCGTAGTGCGTGGTCATGCCGCCGAAGGCGCGTTGATAGATTTTGCCCTCGGGCGTGCGGGAGAAGGGAACGCCGTAATGCTCCAGCTCGATAATCGCCGGGATGGCTTCCTTGCACATATATTCGATGGCGTCTTGATCGCCCAGCCAGTCGGAGCCTTTGATCGTATCGTAGAAGTGAAAGCGCCAATCGTCCTCGCCCATATTGCCAAGGGCAGCGGAAATCCCGCCCTGCGCCGCCACGGTATGGGAGCGGGTGGGGAACACTTTGGAAATCAGCGCCGTGCGCAGGCCTTTCTCGGCGCAGCCAAAACCGGCGCGCAATCCTGCGCCCCCTGCGCCGACGACAACGACGTCATATTCATGATCGATGATTGGATAGGTTTGAGTCATGTTTTTTCTCTTTTTGTGAGAGGAATAGATGAATAGAGGAACAGAGGAATAAAAAATTTTCTCTAATCCTCTATTCCTCTGTTCCTCTCATTCTCTCTCATCCCCCTACAGCCACTTTCAACACCGCGAACGCGCAGGCCACGCCCAGCGCGATCAGAACAAACTTAAACCC
>JAKLKY010000022.1 GCA_023150415.1 Alphaproteobacteria bacterium
ATCTTATTTGTCCATGCCGGTCTCGATCCCCTGAAGCCTGTAGAGGAACAAGGCGACCATTTCTGGTGGTCGTCACAGCCCTTTGAGGCAATGGCACAGCCCTACCTTCCTTTTCAGAAAGTAATTCGCGGCTATGATCCTGCGCATCGCGGCCTCAAAATGAACTGCATCACGGCCACGATTGATGCAGGCTGCGGGTTCGGCGGCGGCCTTGCCTGCGCACTATTTGAAGGTCACGGCACCTTGCAGGATGTTATAGAAATATAACCCCGGAACAGATAATAATTTTGTGATGTTGGTCATCCAGGACAAAATTTGTGCCGAATAAATATCGAGACCGTAAAAACTGCGGGCTAACATCGAAAGCAACCAAGATCATAGACATGTCATACAAATCAACGCATATCGACGACCCCAAAACACAGAGCGCGAACCTGGCATATATTCGCGGCACCATGAATACGCCTATTCTGGAGAAGGAGCGCGAACGTATGTTGGCTCGACTATGGAAGACAAAGCGTGATGAAAAGGCCTTGCATGAGCTTGTCAACGCCTATGCACGCCTTGTTGTGGCGGCGGCCAGCAAATTTCGTCATTACGGATTGCCAATCGGCGATCTTATCCAAGAAGGAAATATTGGTCTTATGATGGCGGCAGAGCGCTTCGATTACAAACGCGATGTGCGCTTTTCCACCTATGCGACCTGGTGGATTCGCTCCTGCATTCAGGATTTTATCTTGCGCAACTGGTCGATCGTACGTACAGGAACCACTTCTGCTCAGAAATCCCTGTTCTTCAACCTGCGTCGTCTGCGTGCAAAAATTGAAAACCGGCAAGAGCATGAAGGCCTGACCGAAGAAGGCCGGGCTGAAATCGCCCGCAGCCTGAATGTTAAAATCGCTGATGTTCGGGAAATGGAAGGCCGCATGAGTGGCGGCGATCAATCCTTAAATGCGTTGGTCGGCGAAGATGGACAGGAAGAGTGGCAAAATTTCCTTGCCGATGGCGGGCCCAATCCGGAGGATATTGCCATTACGCTCAAGGACTCACAGACACGTTCGGCGTGGCTGGCGCAGGCGCTGGGCGACCTTTCTGAGCGTGAGCGCACCATCATCCACAGTCGCCACCTCTCCGGCGAGGCTGTAACGTTGGAAGACCTGGGCAAAGAGCTTGGCATCAGCAAGGAGCGTGTACGTCAGCTTGAGCAACGCGCAATGGATAAGCTGAAAAATTCAATCACACGCCAAGTATCAGACCCACAAGACTTGTTCGCTGCGGCTTAACGATCAGGGAATATTTTTGCACAGATCCCCTGCTTCGGCGACTTCTTGCGGAGTCATCAGGCGGTTGCAGACCACATCGCGCATGTGGTTGATCTCTTCGGGATGAATTTTAATCTCGCCTTTTGCAACAGAGCCTAAAATAGCCAAGATGATATTTTTGGCACCTTCCTTATCGCCTTGCTGGTTGCGGACAAAGGCCGGCATCGCGCGTGCCCAATTTGGAATGGTTGAATCTTCATCGGCCAGGCGCGCAAGCTTTAACGACAGGGCATAAGCGCGCTCGTAATCATGCATACTAAAGCGCGCCAAGCTGACGGCCTGTGCCAGCCAGCGCCATTTTCCGGGCACACCTGAAGTTCCAACAACTTCGAGATAATCAATGACAGGCCCCAATTTCTGCGGCGCGTATTCCTGCTGCACGGCGCCAAAATAATGTGCAGCCAGCGCGGGAATGTAATTCGAATGCGGATCGAGCGTATGCTCCAGCAAAAACCAATCCTTGAGGCGTGTGGTATCATAATTGTGCAACGACGTCGTGCGGCCGCCGGTGTCGCCTAAGTTTTGCAGCATAATTCCAATCATGCGATAGGCCAGGGAATCATCGCTCAGCACGGAGGCTTTGATGCTGAACTGTGAAGGTATAGGGGGCACATTGAGCCACTGACTGCGAACATCGCGAACGCTGAGCCACATAATAAAAGATAAACCGACAAACAGCGCGATTAGGATCTGCACATTACGCTGGTAAGGGTCGCGATCGAGGGCAATCCACATCGTCAGAACTGCCGTTTGATCAGATCATACAGGCCCGCCAGCAAGAGCAAGCCTGAATAAACAACGCATTGGAGCGCTAAAAACCCGTAGCCTGTCTCGCCCGGACCGTATATCAACCAGGATGTCTGGCCGAATAAATCAAGGCGCGGCGCCAGCACGGTAACCGCCTGCATCACAAATTCCATGGCTTCGGGCGCGGTATCCTTTCCGGAATCGATAATTCCCAACAATTCGCCGGATAAGCGCGCCAATCCATAAAGCCCCAGCACCGCCATTACGCTGGCTGAAGCGCTGGTCAGCCACAGTGAAAAGAACAGCGCAGCGCAGGCGACGATGACATTCTCGGCAATGATCGAAAAACCCCACATAATATGGCCATAACCAAAGAGGTGTGGCCCGAGGATATAGAGTGCAAAAATCTGCGCTAGTGCGAGTATCAGCGCAATCAAGGAAAAGCTACCCGCATAGGAAAAAAGAAATTGTGCGCGGCCAATTGGGCGAGACAACAGAAATTCTATATCCCGTGCCTCAAATGACCGGCGTATAAAAAAGACGATAAACAAAGTTAAACCAAGCACACCCATCAATCGGATGCCACCACCGGCATAGACAGAAATAAATTGATCTTTCTCATTAATTGCGGCCGAGCCGAGAAATACAGAAAGGCTGGCGATCACAACCAGTGCAAGCACAAGGGTCATAATCAGCCTGTCTCGCACCGCCGCCGTCAGCACATAATGAACCAGGGGCCAGGACATTAAAAACTTCCACTCTTAAAGTTTGAACGGGCGCCGATCACTTGAGAATTTGCGATACAAATCACGGTCCGTGTCGTGGATGCTGTCGGATGCGTTCTCAAGGATCGTCGCCTTGAGCAAAATCACCACTTCCGTCTTGGAAATACTATCATCATTCTGCCGGAACAAATTGCCTAAAACAGGTACTTCCGAGAGAACTGGAACACCATCGATATCATTGGATATTCGGTCCTGTAGCAAACCGCCCATGACAATGCTTTGTCCTGAGCGCATTTGCACAACAGTGTCGATTTCCTGCACATTCAGCTCTGGAACTGCATTGCTGACGCCATCGAGGTCAAACCCTGCAGCGGCAGCCGCTAATACGACTCCTGGATCTTCGGGACTATCAGGCATAATGCGGGTGATAGTAGGACGCAAGGCCATCGAAATCGTGCCCGTATCCAAATCGATCGAAGGCTGGACATTCACCAGCACCCCTTCCGGAACGTTTTTGGCATCGCTAGTGACTTTAAAAGTCTCTTGTGTTGTAGCATCACCATCATCTTCTTCTGCCTCAAATTCCAGATCAAAGAAAACGCGGTTTGTGGCAACATTCAATACGGCAGGTTGATTATTTATGACTGTCAGGCGCGGACTGGCCAACGCCTTCACTGTGCCAAAGTTGGATAGCGCGGTCATAAAGGCCTCAATGCTTCCCCCCGCATAACCAATTGCCAAGCTGTTATTATCCGGCGATGAGTTGACCCCTAATGTGTTTAAATTGCTTACGCCTGAAGATGAGAAGAAATTCAATGTAGAAATGTCTCCCTTCGGTGCGACCGCACGCCAGTCGATGCCGGTGCTTTGCTCGTCAGCTAGAGAAACTTCCAAAATTTTAGCCTCGATCAGAACCTGCGCTGTTGCGGAGCGACGCACAAGATCAAGATATTTCTCAACTTCTCTCTGTGCTTTATCCGTTGCATAAACCGTAATAATACCGGCCTGTTTGTTCACGGAGTATGTTGCGCCTGTAGCTGTGGACTGATTGCCCTGCCCACCGCTACTTGAGCCCGCAACAGGAAGCGATCCAACCTGTAACGTCGCCTGCGGAGGCTGAACCGTCACATTGCCCTGCGCATCTGTTTGCGGCGCGAGCGGACGCACATCCGGGTTTTGTTCGGCGGCGCTAATCACGGGGTCAGAATCTGTTCGCAAAATACCTTGCGCTTGCGTCTTCAGGATCTGAGAAATACCTACATCAAGCTCCTTCCAGAAATCCTGCTATATAGTTCAAATAATCAATCTTGTAGTTTTTGCTGTAAGGTGTGTCCAATTCTACCCGGAAGACATCATCATCAAAGGAGTAGCGCAGACCGGCGATATCGGAGATCCGCGATATGACTTCATCTAACGGGCGCTGGCGCGCGGTGAAAATGATGGAGCCGGTTATCCGCGGGTCCAATTCCAGATCCATATCCGCCTGCTTGGCCAGCTCAAACAACACGTCGCGCAATGGCACAGTCTGGTTGACAGAGATGGAGACCAGCGGCATTGGCGTTATATCTTCAAACTCGGAACTCACATAGGGCTGCAATTCAGGCGCTCCGGCGTCCTTGGCCTTGCTAGCGTCTTCTTCCTCTGTTTCAGGAATGCGTGAGGCCAAAGCGTCCCGGTAATCCTGAATCTCCATATTGCCTTCGCGGTCGGCCTTCAGGGCGTTTTGCGTGATGTCACAGGCGCTCAATGCAAGAAGAGCAAAAATGAAAAGCGCAGGCTGAAACAGGGTGTTTTTCAAGGTGGCTATCATGGGAAGATCCTGAGGATTGTAAGAGACGCACAAAGACTGATTCTTAGTAGAACATATCCACAGGCAAGCAGCAAGCTTTCATGCGCCTAGTCGCGCAATTTAAGAACGGACGTGTCCATGCTGCGCAGCGCGTCGGCTTTCTCTTTCTTGTTACTGCCATCCGTGTGTGATGAAAGCTTGATTTGATTGACTCTTATTTTCATATCGGACGGCTTGTCAGAATTTGAAATCGCTGTCTCTTCTGATATCAATCCTTCGGAGAACAGGCGCATTAACGATTGATCGAACGTACACATGCCCAGGGAGTTATTCTGCTCCATCACATCCTTAATTTTTGTAATCTCGCCTTTCATAATCAGCTCGCGCACAAGCCCCTGGTTAATCATCA
The DNA here is from genome assembly GCA_023150415.1 of Alphaproteobacteria bacterium. Taxonomy (GTDB): domain Bacteria; phylum Pseudomonadota; class Alphaproteobacteria; order Micavibrionales; family Micavibrionaceae; genus JAKLKY01. Next base: position 4,993 of record JAKLKY010000022.1, read on the forward strand.
CTTCTATGGCGGGAACATAACCGCCGGCGATAGCGGGCACCAGACGCTGCGATACAATCGCTTTGAGATTGCCGCTCAGGTTGAGGCGAATTTGATGACCATAATCTTCAGGAAATAAGTTCACCACACGCTCGATCGCCTGATAGGCATTGGTGGTGTGGATGGTGGCCAGACACAAATGACCTGTTTCCGCGCTCATCAGCGCCTGCTCCATCACTTCCTGATCGCGGATCTCCCCCACCAGAATGACATCCGGTCGCTGCCGCAACGCGTTCTTCAAAGCGGCTGCGTAGGATTCCGTATCCACGCCGACTTCTCGCTGCGTGACGACGCATTTCTTGTGGTCGTGGAAATATTCGATGGGATCCTCGATGGTGATGATGTGCCCTTCGGCCATCATATTCCGGTAATCAACCATCGCCGCGAGTGTTGTCGATTTCCCTGAACCCGTCATTCCGGTGATCATGACCAGACCACGCTTTTCCAGTGAAAGGCGCTCAAGAATACGCGGCAGCTTGAGCTGCTCAAACGTTGGAATGGTGGAAATAATGCGTCGGATTACAAGCGCTGGAAACTGGCGCTGGCGCAGGACGTTAATCCGGAATCGGCCATATTGCCCCATGTCAAGTGAGGTATTCAGCTCCATCTCTGTTTCAAATGTGCGCTTCTGGCGGCTGGTGAGAATAGAATTCAGAATGTCGTTGATGTCATCCGCACTCAAATGTTTGTTATCAAGCTGGATAAATGCTGTATCGCCGCGCAGTGTAGGCGGATATCCCACGGTGATGTAGAGATCACTGGCGTTGTGATCATTCATGGCATTGAGATAGTTAAAAATTATAGGCGCGCTCAAAACGAATATCCTCCCTCAGATCCTTCCGGCGAGCGCCCGGCATTATTGCCCGCATTCGCGTTCAGAGGCGCCTCCTTGGCACCGCCCTTGCCCTTGCTGTCCTTGCCCGTGTCTTGATGTTCTTCCGATGTGCTGATCAACGCCCGGCGCGCTTCTGATTTATCGATGATGTTCGATTCCAGCAAGTCCGCCACAGCATCCTCCATAGTGATCATGCCGTAACGCGCACCGGTCTGCATCATGGAATACATCTGCGGGATCTGGTTTTCACGGATCAGGTTGCGCACGGCATTCGTGCCTACGAGAATTTCAAATGCGCCCACACGTCCAGAAGCATCGGCCCGGCGCAAAAGTGTCTGTGCCACAACGCCCTGCAGAGAACTTGCCAACATCGCGCGCACCATTTCCTTATCCCCTGTGGGGAAAACGTCGATAATACGGTCGATGGTCTTGGACGCAGAATTCGAGTGCAAGGTTCCAAACACTAGGTGTCCGGTTTCGGCTGCCGTCAGCGCCAGGGAAATCGTTTCATAGTCGCGCATCTCTCCCACCAGAATAACATCCGGGTCCTCCCGCAAGGCACTCTTGAGCGCGCGCGCAAAGTTCTTTGTGTCACTGCCAACCTCACGATGATTGACCAGACTTTTCTGCGAGGTATGAAAAAATTCTACCGGGTCTTCAATCGTCAGAATATGCTTCGACATTGTGTTGTTAATATGGTTGATCATAGACGCCAGCGTCGTCGACTTTCCTGACCCCGTCGGCCCGGTGACCAGGACGATCCCCTTTTCAAGTTCCGAAAAACGCCGCATGACCGGAGGGAGATCCAATTGCTCCATCGTTGGCACCTCCGTCGGGATTGTCCGAAACACGGCGCACGAGCCCAAACGGGAGGTAAAGGCGTTTACGCGAAAGCGCGCCTTCTCACCAAGGGCAATCGCAAAATCCAGTTCCATATTTTTTTCGTATTCGGCGCGCTGATCCTCCGTCATGATCGAATACAACATGGTGCGGATATCATCGCTGCTCAGCGCATCCGCCTTGATGCGCTTCATCAAGCCCATCGAGCGAATAATAGGCGGGTTGCCTGAACTTAAATGCAAGTCCGAGGCCTTGTTTTGCATGGTGAACGCAAGCAGCTGGGTTAAATCCACGGGCGGGCTCCTTCAAAAAAGCAGAAAACGAGGCGAACTCCTCTCGATCATTATTTGCTAAAGATGGTAAAGGGGAGGTTAAAAACGCATGCCTTACTCTAACAAAAACCAGTCACAGATACCACACGCTGCCACAGGCAACAGCAATAAAACATAAAGCGCCACAATCAGAGCCGGGCCGAACGGGAATGCACGTCCGCGACCCGATATATTCCATAATATGCCTTGGGCAACGCCCAGAATGCCCGACAACAGACAAAAGAGTGCAAAGTTCGACAAACCGAGCCATAAGCCCGCGATGGCAAAAAACTTCACATCACCAAAACCCAGGGCATCACGCTTGAGCATTTTGGTCATAAAGGCTGAGAGGAGCCAAATTGATCCTGCATAGAATACCGGTGCGATAAGCAGATTCATAAGCATAGGTCCCGGTTGCAATCCCGCCTGCGCCTGCAAGGCAAACTGATACCCTGCCCCCAGCATTGCCAAAGGCAGCATAAGGCTATCTGGTAAAATCATATGCTGTGCATCGATGAATAAAAGCGCGACCAAAAAAGGCACAGCTGCGATCACAAAAGCAAGCTTAAGCTGCCATCCTAAAATCACGGCCGCTATCAGGACACATAGCAATACACACGCTTCGATGAGAGGATAAAGGAAGCTGATGGGTGCGTGGCAATGGCGGCAACGTCCGCGCTGATAAATCCAAGAAAATAAGGGAACGAGGTCGCGCGGCTGTAGGACGGTCTGACAATTCGGACAAATGGAGCGATAGGCGCTTATATTGACGCCTTGGGATGCGTCTTCTCTACGGTGGCCAAAAGCCCAGGGAATGAGGCGTGGTGCGCGATAAGCGAGGGCTGTTGTAAAACTCCCAAGCAAGAGCCCAAGTCCGACAAAGCCTATTAGAAAGAGAACATCGTTCATCAGCGCAGCTGCGCCAGACGTTCAAAGACAGATTCACGCGGAATGGCCCGACCGCCGTTTATCGTGTCAGCCTCAAGCGCCTTTTCGTAGTAGGAAATCGCGTTCCTTTTATCGCCTGATTTGTCAGCGATGACAGCCATATTATAAATATGGGACGGATTGCGCGGCTCACGTGCCGCAGCCAATCCAAAATATTTCATCGCATCGTCATAACGACCCATTTTAGCACTCAGCAAGGCTGCCTGTGCAATAAGCCCTACACTTTGCGGATTTTTTCTAGACAACTCATCAATCCGCTGCAGCGCAACCGCAGGATAACGATCACCAATAAGGCCAAGCATATTCACCTGGGCTTGTGTATTATTCGGCTGAATTCGCAACAATTCTTCATATGCCAGAACGGCGCTTTCAGTATCGCCGACTTTCTGAAGCGCAACGGCCCGCGCCAGCAATATCTGCGGATCGCGCTTGTTCTTTTCATACAGCACATTCAAGATTTCTAACGCCGATTCAAAGCGACCGAGCTTGATCGCCCGTTGCGCCGAAACAAGCTCTGCCGAGCGGCTGCCGCGCGGCGCTGTGCGATCAACGATAACAAGGCTAGAACCCGGTTGGAGCACAGGGTTCACTTTTCGCGGAGCGCCCGTTGCCATTTCACTCCGGGGCACTAGATCCTCCGCATCAAAGAAAACATTTTCATCTGCTCCAGGGGGTGCAGCGTTAGTCGGTGCCGGCGTCAGCGGCGATGCCGGGGGTGTTGCTGTCGGTGTTGCATTTACTGCAGGCACAGGGACCGCAGGCATGGCCGGAGATGCTGGGGGCTGCTGCTCGGCGACGGGTTGCGCATTCACGTCAGCAGGCATCTCCTGCGGGCTCAGGGCAAAAGCGGGCGCCGCGGCCAACGCCAGCGCTACACTTAAAGTCGAAACCAAGATGATTCGTGACATGATCAGCACTCTGAAAGGCAAGATGAGGGACACAGAAGGGGAATCAAAAAGTTGTGGATAAATCACCACACCATCATTATGCCCTATTTTTTTCTTCAATGAAACTTAAAAAGGCACGCTCGAGATGATTTTCCTGCGTCAAAGCCTTTAATTCAGCCGGAGATCCTATAAATCGAATCATTCCGTCATGTAAAACGGCCACGCGATCACATATTTCGTCAAGATCTGCCAGAATATGGGAACTTAGAAAAACTGTTTGGTCCGCTGATCGATTTTTTTGAAGCCAATCCTTCACTAAAGTCCGGGCCCGGGGATCAAGGCCGCTCATCGGTTCATCAAGAATATAGAGAGCGCAACCCGTTAAAAGCGTGCCAATCAAGCCCAGCTTCTGGCGCATACCTTTTGAATATGTATGAACCAGTCGTCTCAAGGCTGCAGGATCAAGCGCAAGACTTTCCGCTGCGTCGATAACAGCCTGCGGATTAAAGGGGCGTCCGTAGAGACGCAGGGAAAATTTGACGAACTCCATGCCGCTTAGAAACCAAGGCGGATCGAAACGCTCGGGTAAATAGGCAAGACTGGCGCGGCTTTCTTTCACGTTTACGGGCAATCCCTGAATCCTAATTCCGCCGCTTTGATAATTGCGCAAACCGAGAATATTCTTGATCAGCGTTGTCTTACCAGCGCCATTCAAACCGATAAGGCCAAAGACTTCGCCGAAGCGGATATCAAGTGAAATATTTTGGATGACAGGCGTGACTGTATATCCAGCGCTCACGTTATCCACGGCTAAAATTGTCTGGCCTGAAATAGCGCTCATCAGCGTATCCTGCTATCCGGGTAAGAAAATGCGGGTATCAATATTGAAGCGCTGATGCGGCCGCAGGCGGATCGGATAGATCTGGTTCGTATAATCATCAAACCATTTGATATCGACATAGTCCTTATAAACTTTCAGATCTATCACCTCAGGCGGCACCGCCTTGGGCTCGACCCTTTGACCGTTCAGCCAAATAGTCCAGTCCTTATCGCCTGCAAAAACAATTCCGCCAAGCGTGATATAGCGCATTTCTGGCGGTGGCTTTTGTTTTGGCTCGCTCAAAGGTCTATCATCATCAATCTCTGCCTGCGTCGGTGCGCGCACAACCCCAATAGAATTGCGCGCATCCATCAGCGATTCATGCTCCCAGAATGTAAACAGGAGCGAAGGAACCTCGGAGGGATCAACCTCGTCCGGAAGACGCGGCGCCGGTGCAGTGGGCGGAATTTCTTGCGTTTGCGCAGGCGCAGACGCTCCCGGGTTTACGGGGAGCTGCTGTGCAGATGCTGTTGCCGCAGCAAACAAGACCAAGGCAGCAGCAAACTTAACGGCAATGTCGCGCGTAAGAATCATGATTTTCTTCCTGGCTGAATGGCTTGGCTTTCAGGAATCATTGTCTGCCATAGCAATTCAAGTTTTGCCTGCACGAGAACGGGATTCTCTCCGGCTGAAACACTGCGCAATAAATCCCGGGTCAGCGTCGCCGTGCTTTTAATCTCGGTTGCGACGATCGTGATATGGCCCGGGAAATACTGGCGCAGCAGATGAATATATTTATACACATCACGATCATCTAGTGCCGTGATTTCCACTGTCATTGGACTGGACAGAATGGTGTGTTTGGCTTTTTTCGCTTCTTCGTTTTCCAACAGGGTGCCGGGCTTTACGCTTGCAACAGCTGTAATCACACCAGAATTCTTCTGCACCTTCTCAAGCAGCTGCGAGGCAAGGCTGCGATCTTGTTTATTAAAAAATCCTTTTGCTTCAAGCGCCGTAAATTCCTCTTTCTGATCGCTGATTTGGGCAAACTCGATCTGCAAGCGATTAATGTCTGTCTGCAAAGTGGATATTTTACTGCTAAGCTGTCGGGCTTGCTGTGTTCGCGCCTGTGTTTCGGGAAGAACGTAGAGATAATGTACGGAAGCAAATAAAGCATTCAGCCCCAGCAACACAGCCAGAACAATGATACGGCGCATTCCAAGAATTTTAATCATGGCACTTTATGACCCCCTCACACGAATTTCTGCAACGAAGTCCTGATTGTTCTCCTGCTGCTTGGTCTGGCCCGATTGCACATCAACACCAACACTATACTCAAAATCTTTAAGAAGCTTAGTCACTTCCACTTCATACCCAGGCAGGAACTTCGTCAGGCGTTGCCCCAGATCCTGCACTTCCTTGTTCCCGAGTTTAACATCGGTCGTGCTCGGGTAGATCATTTGCAAGATGGCTTCAAATGTGGGCGGCTTGGGCGCATTGGGATCATCCGTTGCCGCCGTTGCTGTTACCGCCGACTTCTCAATCTGCTTGACCGTTATACCAGCAACCTTGCCTTCCTTGCCCAGCGCCTGCCCAATCCCATAAAACATCGGCAGCAGTTTGATATTCTGCTCATTGAGCTGCTTTTTCACTGCAATCGAACTTTGAACCAACGTGATATCGAAGCCAAGCTCTTCCTTTTTCTTCACCTCAAGCTGATATTGCACATCGAGTTGGGAAATCTTGCTTTCGGCTGAATCGATATCGCTCATCACGGTGCCAAGCGATTGCATGGAATCATAGAGCTGGTAGCCTAAAAACAGCATACCACCTGTCAGCAGGACCGAAGCCGCCATAGCAGCCTGCCGTGGTCGTGATACGGCATCGATACTCACCGCCGTCATGGGCAGGATAAACTTCGACTTCTTGTTCATCCACGCAACATGCAGCGTGTCGGCGTAGCGCAAATCGTCCTGGATCCCAACTGATATACCGAGAAGCTTTGCCGCCTGGACAGACGTCAGGCTGGTGAAATGACATTGCTCTTCTATCAGACTCTCCAGCGCAGCCCCCGCTTCGGGATTGGCAATAAGCGTGACATTCAGCCCATCTTCATCCTGATAACCAAAACGCGCCAGATAGCTCATGGTCGCCTTGAATTCCTGATGCACATCCTGAGCCCATGCGGCCGGATCTTCATCGCTCTCCAGAATTGGCGTCATACGGGTCAAAGCCAGCTCACCGTCCTTGGTCACAATCTGACGTAACCCGCCATTGCGATGCTGGCCCATAAAAAAGGCCCATTTTGATTTTCCATCCCGCTTCTTCCCGGTCTTGTCAGACAGCGCCTTGACAAGATCAGAGGATTCAACCGGCAGCAAACAAAACGCGGAAATTGATCGCAGCGACAGTTTGGCCGCTTGAATGGTCTGGTTAAATTGCTTGGTCTCAGGCACAGCGGCAAAAATGTAGATATCAGCCGCCAGCCTGTTCTCACCCTTGGTAATTTTTTCTTTTAACGGGAAAGCCGCGCGCACAGGATAATTCGGAAAAGCGACATTCAGCTTGCGGCGAATGATGCTGGAGCGATCCATAAAACTAACGCCTGTACGCACGACACGCTCCTTGCGGTAGTGCTGCTCCACCATGTCATTAACGATCAACAACGGATTGGGACCACAGTCGCGAACAATGATGCCAGCGACATTCTTCTCAAAATTCGGCGCATCCCACGGCACTGTCTCTACCAGGCGCACTGCGCGCGCTGCGGCTGTATAAATATACAGCGCTTCATCAGCGATCAGCAAAACCGTACGATTAGAACTAAACAGAGCCATAAAAAATCACCATTCAACGCCTTATAATTATACGCATCAGAAGTCGATGTTGCCAAAGCTATTGTAGATCGGACCAAAGACACCCGCAGCAATCCATAATATCATCCCGCCGAGAATTCCCGTAAGAGCAGGCTCAATCATGGCAATTAGGCCAGAGATCGCTTCATCAACATCCTTAGTGTAAAAATCTGAAACTTGCTCAAGCACGCCAGAAAGATTACCTGATTCCTCGCCAATTTTAACCATCCGAACCACCATGCTGGGAAATTCGCCAGACGCGTTAAATGCTTCTGACAAAGGGCTGCCGGTCTGCACATACTTCTCGACAGCTTCCATGGCATCTAAAAGCACAATGTTATCAACAGTTCCCCGTGCTGATTTTAAAGCATTGATGACGTCAATGCCTGCAGCGAATAAAGCGCCGAATGTTTGTGCATAACGCGCAATCGTAATTTTGCGCAGGATCGTGCCAAAAATGGGTAGCTTCAGCGCCAGCATATCCATCCATAAAGCAAACGTATCCGAAATTTTGCACAGAATGCGGGCCAAGAAAAAGCCGCCAATCGGCACACCCAGAATTGCCCACCAATACGCTTTAAAAAATTCTGATGTTACAATTAGGGCTGTTGTGTAAAACGGCAATTCCTGATCCAGGTTTTTAATAAAGCCGACAATCTGCGGCACAACGAAGCCCATCATGACGACGATGGTAATGATGACCACTACCACCACAATAATCGGATATGTGGTTGCCTTTTTGATCTTCGAGCGCATCTCGTCGACCCATTTCAGATATTTAACCAGCTGACGATAGGCAAAGGTCAAATCCCCCGTATCTTCGCCGGCCTTAATTAAGGAAACATGCAGTTTGGTAAACACTTTCGAGTGCTTGCCCAGAGCCTCGGAGAGCGATGTTCCCTCCGACACTTCCCGATGAATATCCGTCATCATATCCTTTAGCCGCGGATTATCGGCCGTATCACGGATATCGGAAAGACAATCCAGCAAAGGAATACCCGCCGATTGCATTTGATCCATATGCACAAAAAACTGGATCAGGTCCCGCAGCTTGATCTTCGACATGCCCGGGCCGCCGCCAAAACTGATTCCTTTCTTGGTACTGATAACGGCGCAATCGACCAGCTCCAGCCCCGTTGCCCGCAACTGGTTGTATAAATCCGCTTCGCTTTGCGCCGAAATAACACCACGGATAGTGCGGCCCGAAGCGTTGATCGCTCTGTATTTATACCGTTCGATGGGTCAAACCCTCTTGAAGGATGATATAGTTTAGCGGGTAATATCGACAACGTCAGAAAGCGCCCGAAGGTCTGTAATCCCTTCCAGCACTTTCAGAATGCCATCATCCTTCATGCTTTTAAAGCCTTTTCTCACAGCCAGGGCCTTCATATCCGCCTTGGTCTGCCCGCGCGCCAGCAGCTCATCCATCTCTTCATCGAAAAGCAGAATCTCTGCCACGGCAATTCGTCCCTTATACCCCTGCCCGCCACAGGCGCCGCAGCCGCCGTCGCGCGCTTTAAAAATCGTCGGCGGATTGGCAGGATCAACGCCCAATAACTTGCATTCAGCCGCATCCGGAACATGCTCGACACGGCACGTCGGGCAAAGCCTACGGGTCAGACGCTGCGCGAACACAGCGATAATCGCACCGGCCACCATCCCGGGCTTCAACCCGAGATCCAGCAACCGCGGAATCGCACCAAAAGAATCGTTCGTGTGCAATGTTGTGTAAACCTGGTGGCCGGTCATGGAAGCTTTGAGCGCCATTTCCGCCGTTGTTTGATCGCGGATCTCACCGATGAAGATGATATCCGGATCCTGGCGCAGCAGGGCCTTGATCCCGTCGCCGAATTCTAGCACGCCTTCGCGCACCGGTGTCTGGCGGATCATGGGCAGAGAATATTCTACCGGGTCTTCGAGCGTTTGAATATTCACTTCCACATCGTTGATCTCGTTAATCATCGAATACAGCGATGTCGTCTTTCCGCTGCCCGTTGGGCCGGTGACGATGATAATCCCCTCGGGCTTGGTCTGCGCCCGTTTGATCTTCTCGAGATTTTCCGGACTAAAACCCAGCTTCTCCAGAGGCACGATGGAATTGCTTTTGTCCAGAACACGCATGACGATGTTTTCGCCGTGCACCGTGGGAAGGGACGAAACGCGGAAGTCGGCCTCGCGCCCGCCAACATTCAAACTGAATCGCCCGTCTTGCGGCATCATCTTGTCGGCGATATTCATGCCGGAGATAATCTTGATACGCTGGGAAATGCCGTTCCAATGTTGCTTGTGCAGAATCTGCGCGGTATACAAAACCCCGTCCTTGCGGTAGCGCAGTCTGATAAAATTTTCTTCCGGCTCGAAGTGCAAGTCAGATACACCCAGCTTCACCGCATCGAACACCAATGCATTTACCAGGCGCACGATCGGGTGCGTAAAGGCTTCGCTTTCATCCAGCGCGGCAACATCCTTCTGCTGCTTGCCCTCTTCCAGCTCTTTTAAAATCGCGCCAATCGAACTGGCGTAACCATAGGCAGCATCAATCGCCTCGGAGAGAACGCGGGCTGTGGCCACCATCGGTACCAGAACCGTTCCCTTGGGAAACATCTGGCGCAGCTTATCGAGGACCACCACGTCGTAGGGGTCGTCCATCGCAACGCGAATTTCGCTGCCGTTGATGGAGACCGGCAAAACACTGAATTTCAGCGCCGTGAATTTATCCAGCAACGCCAGTGCATCACCATCCACAATCGTTGTCTTGGGGTTGAATAATTCAAAGCCCGAAGAATCTGCCAAAAACACCGTCAGCGAATCTTCACTGATGAACCCCAGATCAACAAAAATCTCGCCCAGCATCTTGCCGGATATTTTTTTCTCCTGCAGCGCAACGTTCAGCTGATCTTCCGTGATCAGCCCCATCTCGACCATGCGATCGCCCATGCGCCCCTTTTTGCGGATGTCGCCTTTACCCTTTTTCTGATCGTCGGTGGTTAGATCCGTGACGTAAGTTTTCAGATCGCGCGATTGGGTCTGATCCAGACGCGCCGGCAAATTGGCTTGCGGTGCGTCTTTGGAATCTTCCTGCGCGGCTGCACGTGCACTGCTTTCAGCTTCGAGATTAATTTCCAGCTCCTCCACTTCGCGGTAAATTGCGCTGAGATCCTCCCCCGATTCCGGTGATGCTGGCGGTGGCACAGGCTTGGACGCACTCGGAGAAGCGGGCTTTTCCGTGCTTGAACGGCGCGGCGGCACAGGCGCCTTTGCGCCCGGCTTGGTAAAATCTTCGGCAATCGTCATATCTTCAAAAAAGGCATCACCCTTCGCAGGCGCCGATCCGGACTTACCCGCCGGTTTGCGCGGTTGCTGCCGCAACGAGGGATGAAGCTTGTCTTTCTCTTTCGATTTATCGTTACTATTCCACAACATGGCGCGAATCAGACTCTCTCAGGTTTCAGAATTTTGGCAGAAAAGTGACGCTTTCACCACACGAGACTACTCCCCTTTACTTTATGAGTAAAAGGTTAAGAAACCTTACACACATTATGGAATAAGTAACAAGGACAATGGGGACAGAGCCTATGCCCCGTCCCCTTCCGTCAAATTACTCCGCCGCCATCGCCATAGGCTTGGACTGACGCGGCCATTCGTTGAATGTCATGACCGAATCCGAAATACCGCACACCGTGGTGCACAGGCGCGCCGCCACCAGATACGGGTCGGCATTCGCACCAGGGCGGCGGTCTTCAAAGTAACCATAGCCCTTGAGCGCCACTTGCTGCGGTACGCGGATGGAACAGCCGCGATCGGCCGTGCCCACCTTAAACGTGTTGATGTCGCAGGTTTCGTGGCGGCCCGTCAAACGCTCGGCCAGACCATGACCGTAGAGCTTGATGTGCTCGAAATGTTTCTGGCCCAGGGCTTTGTATGCGAAGTCCAGCGCGGCTGGGCCCTTCTTCGGGTCGCGGATATCTTTGGTCGAGAAATTGGCGTGCATGCCCGTTCCGTTCCAATCACCCTTCACCGGCTTGTTGTCCAGCGAGATGCGGATATCGTATTCCTCGCCTACTCTATATAACAGCCAGCGCGCCACCCAGGTATGATCGCAGATGGTCAGAACATCTGATTTTTCCGACGTGTCACCGCGAAAGCCAATCTGGAACTCCCACTGCGCGGGCATCACTTCCGCGTTCAGACCGTAATACATCAGCCCGGCGTCGAGGCAGAGCTGCGCATGATCTTCAGGCACATCGCGGCCGAAAATCTCCTCCGCGCCAACGCCACAATAATAGGGGCCTTGCGGGCCAGGATAGCCATTCTCCGGCCAGCCCAGCGGATTGCGACCGCGAAACAACGTGTATTCCTGCTCAAAGCCAATCCATGGGTCCTGCGCGCCCGCGCCAGCATCCAGCACCGCCCGCAATTGCGCGCGCGAATTGGATTCATGAGGCTCGCCCTTCGGCGTGTAAACTTCGCACATTACCAGATAATTGCCTTCGCCGCGGATCGGATCGGGCAGCACACGCACAGGGCGCAGCAGACAATCCGAATCATGCCCCTTGGCCTGATTGGTGGAAGAACCGTCAAAGCTCCACTCGGGGAAATCATCGGGCTTAGGGTCTGAACCCACCTGCACTGCCCGTGTTTTCGAGCGCAAATACCGCGTCGGCACCGCGCCGTCGATCCAGATATATTCTGCCAGTGTGAATTTTTTAGACATTGAAAACCTCCTGTAAGAGTTGATGAATCGGCTCTTTTGATAGGCCGTTGCCTGTAATCTTAACGATTTTTTGCAGTGCATCAATCGGGAAAGTGATGATTTTCAACATATAGATTTTGTTGACATAGATTTAATTATTCCTGCATAAGAGTAATTATAAAAGACAGGGACAAAAAAGGTAATGAAACAAAATACAGGATACCCACAATTAAGAGAAATATTCCCGCGATTTAAAACGGCAGAATATTTAAAAAGTCTTTTTCCTAAAGACGAAAACCCCTTGTATTTTCCCTTTTGTCACAATATCGTGACCGCATTATGTTATAAAAGACTTAATAACTTCATTTATATTACTGAGAATGCTGCGGTCAACTTGGGACAAAGCAAGGAAGCGTTATATGACCATGCCTTGTCCAATCTTCGTAGTACCCAAACTCAAGAAGTCTCAATTGAATGTGACCGCGGCCCAGATTTTAGCTCTTTTATTTTTACCACGGCAGACGGTCACGATTCTGCACGGCTTCTGACATTTGCCCAACACCCCGATAAACTTCGTAGCATGTTGGATATCGGAAAAGGCCAATTAATGATTGCCTGTATGCCTGCACAAGACTCATTGACAGTAATCTCGCCTCGCAGCGCAACCTTCATAAAGACTCTTTCCGAGCAAGTGCAAGGAGATTACAGAGACGCGAAGCGGCATCTTCAACTTACGCCTCACCCGTTCTTACTTGGCGATGATGGCATTGCGCAAGCAAGCTGGGCGGATGTCGCTGCTATGTGCAAAGGACAAAGTCCCCTGCGAGCAATGAATTGGGTCAATACTGAACCGGGGGATGCGCTTCAAAATCCCGCTATTGTGGAGAGCGTATGGGACCAAGCTTTAAAATGTGATCTCAGGCTTAACTAAACCCACCCCGTCCACAGTACCTCTTCAATATCCTCCGCCCCGCAGGCGAGCATAATGAGACGGTCGAGGCCCAGAGCGATGCCGGCGCATTCCGGCATGCCGTGTTCCAGCGCCTTGAGAAAATCCTCATCCGGCGCATAGGTATAACCATAGATGCGCTGTTTGTCTTCCATATCCGCTGTGAATCGCGCGCGCTGCTCCCCAGCATCCGTCAGTTCGGAAAAGGCGTTGGCCAGCTCGACGCCGCAGACATAGAGCTCAAATCGCTCCGCCCAGCGCGGATCGCCCGGTTTGCGCCGCGCCAGCGCCGCCATGTTCGCCGGGTAATCGTACAAGATCGTTGGCCGTCCGTGACCCAGATGGGGCTCGATCTTCGCCGCCATCACGCGGAAGAACAGATCATCCCACGCATCATCCGGCGCGGTGCGCAGGCCGAGAGAGTCTATTTTTTTGCGGAATTTCAACAAATTCAGATCTTCGTTATTGCGAGGCGGAACATTATTCCGCCGAAGCAATCCAGTTCTTTTTAACCACCAAGACACGAAGGCACCAAGAAATTTTTTGCTTTCCTTGGTGTCTTTGTGCCTTGGTGGTTTATTTTCCTGGATTGCTTCGCCAAGCTGTGGCTCGCAATGACGGGGGAGAAATTCCGCCAAATCCATCCCCGCGTAGCGCTGGAACGCCTCTGCGACGGACAGGCGTTCCCACTCGGCGAAGGGGTCGCAGGCAGTATCCTTATATTTCAAGGTGCGAACATCCACCGCCTGCGCCACAGCGCGAAACAGGGCCACGCAATCATCCATCAAAGCTTTAAAATCGGCGCCGGTGCGATACCATTCCAAGAGCGTAAATTCCGGGTTATGCAACGCCGTCTGCTCTCCATTACGAAAAACAGGGCAGATCTGGTAGATCTTCTCCATCCCCGCCACCAGCAATTTTTTCATCGCCAGTTCCGGACTGGTGTGCAGATACAGCGTTTTCAAGGGCTGCAGCGCGACATCGTGAAGTTCGGTCCGGAATCCGTGGATATGCGTATCCGCCGTAGGCATGGCCTGCAGAACAGGGGTCTCGACAGCCATAAACCCCCGGGAATCAAAGAAATTCCGCACGGTTTTCATCATCGCGGTCCGCTTCATCAGCGAGCCGCGCTTGCGCTCGAAATTATGCTTTAACCACCACATGCGCCTTCATGCAAAAAAACCTTGCCTTTTGCAAGTCATGGCTTTAAAAAGGCGCATTCAATAAAGGAAAAAGACCATGAAAGCAGACATTCACCCCGATTACCACGAGATCACGGTTGTTCACACCGACGGATCCAAACACCCGATGCGCAGCACCTGGGGCAAGCCGGGCGATGTTCTGAGCCTCGATATCGACCCCCTGAATCATCCTGCCTGGCTGGGCGGTAAGGGCCAGAAAGTTCTGGAGCGCGGCCAACTCTCGAAGTTCGAGAAGCGTTTCGGCGGCTTCATGGCTTCCACCGGCGAAGAAAAGGAAGACGCCAAGGGCGGCAAGAAGTAATCCAATCAGCATAACAACGAAAAGGGACGGCGCGATTTGCACCGTCCCTTTTTTCTATTCTCTATACGCTCAACTGCTTCAACGCATCGCCCAGCTTGCGCACCAGGCCCTGCGCCTCGGTGCGGCGGATTTTGTTCTCTTCCAGAATATCTTGCGGCGCATTCATCACAAATTGCGGATTGTTCAAATTCCGCTCGATCTTCTCCAAATCGCTTTCCAGCTTTTTGACTTCCTTGGCCAAACGTTCTTTCTCTTTTGCAAGGTCGATCACCCCCGCCATCGGCAGATAATAATGCGCGCTACCCACAACCGTTTGCACTGCGCCCTGCGGCACCGTATCGACGGTTTCGATTTTCGTCAGCCGCGCCATGCGCAAAATGATTTCCTCATGAGCTTTCAATCGCGCTTGCGTCGACGCATCCGTGCCGCGCACCAGCACATCAATCTTTGCACCAGCGGGTACGTTCATCTGCATGCGCACGCTGCGGATTTCACTGATCAGGTCGATCAGCCAGCCCATCTCCGCGCCCGCATCATTCGTCTGCACCGCAGCCGTCGGCCACGGCTTGACGCAGAGCATATCACCCTCCGCCCTTTGTCCCAGCGCCGCGAAAAGTTCTTCCGTGATATACGGCATAAAGGGATTGAGCATATGGAGAATTTGATCCAGCACCCAGGCTGTCGTCTTTTGCGTTTCAACATCGCCGCTCAAGGACTTGGTAAACTCCAGGTACCAGTCACAGAACGTGCCCCAGGCAAAGTGATAAAGGGCATCTGCCGCCTCATTGAATTTGAACGCGCCCAACGCCGCCGCGACATCCGCGCGCGTCTTATAAACCTCATTCACGATCCAGCGATTGGGCGTCACATTCACCGACGCCGGATCAAATCTCTCATCGGGCACGCAGCCATTCATCTGGCAATACCGCGCCGCGTTCCAGAGTTTGGTGGCAAAATTCCGATAGCCCGCAATCCGGTCTTCCGAGAGTTTGATATCCCGCCCCTGCGCCGCCATCGCCGCCAGCGTGAACCGCAGTGCATCAGCACCATAAGTTTCGGTCAGCGTCAGCGGATCCATCACATTGCCCTTGGATTTTGACATTTTCTGCCCGGACGCATCGCGCACCAGCGCGTGAATATAGACGGTGCGGAACGGCACATCCTTCATGAAATGAAGACCGAACATCATCATCCGCGCCACCCAGAAAAAGATGATATCAAACCCCGTCACCAGCACATCACCCGGATAATATTTCTTCAGTTCCGGTGTTTCATTCGGCCAGCCCAGCGTCGAAAACGGCCACAATGCCGATGAAAACCATGTGTCCAGAACATCTGAATCACGCGTGAGCGAAATAGACTCGCCGTAAAACGCATCGGCCTCCTTATATGCCTCATCTTGAGTCTCAGCGACGAAAACTTTACCGTCCGGTCCATACCAAGCTGGGATCTGATGCCCCCACGAGAGCTGACGCGAAATGCACCAGGGCTGGATATTGCGCAGCCATTCAAAATACGTATTTTCCCAATTCTTCGGCACGAATTGCGTACGCCCCTGCTCCACCGCTGCCAGGGCTGGCTTGGCCAGCGTTACCGCGTCGCAATACCATTGGTCGGTTAGATAGGGCTCAATCACCACGCCCGAACGGTCGCCATACGGCACAGCATGGGTTGTGTCCTCAACCTTCTCGATCAGATCCATTTCTTCCAATTCGGCCAGGATTTTCTTGCGCGCCTCGAACCGGTCCAGCCCCTGATAGCCATCAGGTGCATTTTCATTCATCCGCGCCTGCGGATCGAACAGGTTAATCATCATCAAATTGTGACGCTTACCCACGGCGAAATCATTGAAATCATGAGCGGGCGTAATTTTCACGCAGCCCGATCCTTTCTCCGGGTCGGCATAGTCATCGGCGATGATGGGAACCAGACGGTTGACAATCGGCACGTTTACGCTGAGGCCGATTAAATGCTTGTAACGTTCATCGTCCGGATGCACCGCCACCGCCGTATCGCCCAGCAATGTCTCGGGCCGCGTGGTAGCCACCGTGATTGTCTCCGCCTGCGCGCCTTCGATGGTATAGCGGATATGCCACAAATGGCCTTTTTGTTCCTTGGGAATAACTTCCAGATCGGAAATCGCCGTCTGCAGTTTCGGATCCCAATTCACCAGACGCTTGTCGCGGTAGATCAGCCCTTCTTTATAAAGCTGCACAAACACCTTGCGCACGGCCTTGGAGAGGCCTTCATCCATTGTGAACCGTTCGCGGTCCCAATCGGGCGTCATGCCCATGCGGTCGAGCTGTTCCTTGATGCGCCCGCCCGATTGCGCCTTCCAATCCCACACGCGCTCCAGGAATTTCTCACGACCCAGCGCATGACGCGACGTACCCTCGGAATCCAGCAAACGCTCCACCACCATCTGCGTGGCGATGCCCGCATGGTCGGTGCCCGGTTGCCACAGCACATCCTTGCCCTGCATCCGCGCGAAACGGCTCAGCACGTCTTGCAAGGTCATGTTCAGCGCATGACCAATATGCAAACTGCCCGTCACATTCGGCGGCGGCATCATGATGGTGTAAGGCGGCGCGGCGCTCGCGGGCTTCGCCTGCCCCACCCCCAGCGCCTGCCACCGATCAGCTTGTTTTTTTTCAATAATTTTAGGGTCGAATGTTTTGTCGAGCATGGTGCTCACTATTAAAAGAAAAGCACCAAAAAATAAAGGGCTACAAGCAGATAGAGCCCAATTTATAGAAAATTAATGCTTTTTGTAGTATATTTTTGTATGAAAATCGAGCACACACAGCCCTCATCCTTGGTAATCAAAGCCATTAGAATTTCTCTGTTGGTTGCCCTTATCTATGGCGGGCTGATGTATAGTCTGGGTTCGTACGGAATTGTTTTTTATAGAAGTCTGTTTCTGGCATCGTTTGGCTCTGCAGAGGCTAACTTTAAAACGGGCAATTTCTATTACAATGGTGAGTTTGTACGTGCTCAGCCTTTCAAAGCAGTTAATTATTTTATGACTGCCGCTGTTAAAGATCATACACGCGCGCAAAGTATTCTTGGTGCTCTTTACTATCACGGCATCGGCATAAATCAGGATTACGAGCAAGCAGCATTTTGGCTCGAAAAAGCAGCAAAGAAAAATGATGCTGATGCAATGTTCAATCTAGGAACACTTTATTTTTACGGACATGGGGTTGAACAAAACAAAAAGGCAGCTTTTGAATGGTATCAAAAGGCTGCTGGTCTCAATTTTCCATTAGCTATCGAAAGCGTTGCATTTGCCTATTATGAGGGTTGGGAAGGCATACCGCAAGATTACAAACTGGCCGTCCCATGGCTAAAGAAAGCTGCGCATAGAGGAAAGCAGAATGCCGCAATTGCATTGGCAAAAATCTACGCTCAAGGATTAGGCGTCGAAAAAGACCAGAAAGAGTCTGATCAATGGTTAAGGGCTGCAGGCATTGATCCCAAAACGAACGCGCTAGTTGCTGAGGGCGAGCGCATTTTCAAACAAGACACACAAAAGGCCCTTGCGCTGTATCAACAAGCTGCAGATGGCGGCAATCCGGAAGCGCTGTATCGTCTTGGCTATGCCTACTGGCACGGTTCGGGATTTGCACAAGATAAAAGAAAAGCTTATGAATTGTTTATAATGGCCGCAGAGAAAGGCCATGCTGAGGCAGCCTATCAGGTCGGGGTTGCGTATTATTATGGTAACGTACTCCCTCAAAATTATGAGTTCGCAAGACAATGGTATTTAAAGGCCGCTAACGATAAACACGCAGGTGCTATGTATGCCCTTGGCTTTATGTATTATTATGGCTATGGCGCAAAAGTGGATTATGAAGAAGCTGATCGATGGATGATTAAAGCTGCCGAACTAGGTTTTAAGCCTGCCTCTGAATATCTCAACTGCCCGCGACAAGAAAGACACCTGGGGAAATACAATTTACGCGCGTATATATCTTGAATTGAAGGGTCCCTAATCCCCCATCACCCGTTCGGCGATGCGGGTGAGTTCCTTTTGCACCAAGCGTTCGATCATCGGCGGCATGTGCTTGTCTAGCCATTCTTGGAGCATGGGTCGCAACTCCTCGCGCACCACTTCTTCAATAGTGACCTTGCCCGACTTGTCGATGGCAGCGCGCTGGGCGATTTCGCGGAAACCATTTTCAGCCGCATCACGCGCGCGCTGGGTCAGCAAGCTTTCAATGTCAGGCGCAGTATCCATGGATTCTACCGGGGCTGGGGCTTTGGGTGGCGGCGGGGGTTCCGGCTCACGCAATTCGACTTCGACGGCGCGAGCCGCAGGCGGCTCAGGCTTATCCATGTCAAACGCGGGCAAGGGATCATCGTCAATTTTTTCCGTCAGATCGATGACATCGCCGGGGCGAGCTTTTTCCTCGCCTTTCAATGTCAGATCCGACTCGCGCGTCGGGGCAGGCTCATCCTCGTCAGAGATGATCTGTCGTATGGAATCCAAAATCTCTTCGATCGACGGTTCCTGCTCGTTTGTCTTTGTGTCAGCCATGACTTCAAAAATTCCTTATCCCTGGCGCAGGGTATCATGTCAGTCTCACTTATTGAACACCGCTTGTCAAAGGCGGATTCGGACCTGCGCCCCCGCCTATCCACATATTATTGTGCTCAAAACGTAAAGCCATTCTGAGGCGTAAAGCCTGGAAGGTACGCGGCAACAGCATCAAACAGCGGTCGTCCCGACGAAGGCCCGCTGCCCAGACGTTGATACAACCACGCCTGACCGATCGGCATTCCTGGCGACTGAACCACCGCCACTAGCCTCCCACCTGGCGCCAGCTGCGCCAATAAAGAATCGGGCACACTGGGCACCGCGCCATTAATAAGAACAACCTGATAAGGCCCCTGTTTTGGAGCACCGTAATTCAAGTCCCCTTGAAGGCAGGTAATGTTCTCATAGCCCAGATGCAAGAAATTTTCATCGGCATGGTGAAGAAAGTCTTCTTCCAGCTCCAGCATATAGACATGCCCCGCCAAGCGCGAAAGGACCGCCGCGCTATATCCCATGCCGCCGCCAATATCGAGTACATGATCGCCACCCGCAGGCATAGCGGCCTGAATCAGCCGCGCCTGCAAAACAGGCTCCAGCACCATGCGCCCATGCGGCAGGTGCAAGGCCTCATCCCGGCAGGCATAGCCCTTGGAAACATGGGGAACAAACAGTTCGCGAGGCACTTCGCTCATGACGGTCAGCAAGCGCAAATCAGTCACGCCGTTAGGCTTGACCTGCCCGTTAACCATATTAATCCGTTGTGCGACAGCAGCTTGCATGTTTCGATCATAATCCAATCTTCTGCAATGGCAAAGACTAAGGTAAAAAAATATCTGGTATTGCGGCCACTCTTGCTCTAATTCTTACCGCTATAACTCTCCCCCGGCGCGGTGGCAGAATGGCGATGCAGAGGACTGCAAATCCTTGAATGCGGGTTCGATTCCCGCCCGTGCCTCCAGAATTCATCCCTGTTAAGGCATTTCGGAATCAAAGCCATACAAACTATCCAGCTCCAGCCAGCGCGTCTCCGCCTGATCAAGCGCGTCCTTCAGCGTTTTAAAACGCGCGCTAACAATCATAAATGCCTGTGGGTCTTTCTGATAGAAGTCCGGATCATTTATCTGCGCGTTGATGGCGCTGATCTCTGCTTCCAGGGATGCAATGGTTTTTGGCAGCTGTTCCATCTCGTATTGGATTTTGTAGGATATTTTTTCAGCCTTAGGACTGGCGGTAATCTTTGCCACCGCAACTGCCGATGGCTGCGGCCTGGCCACATTTCTGGTTACGTCCTGCGCCGGTACCGGCTTCTTCTCCGCCTGAATTTTCTTATAGGATAGATAATCGCTGTATCCACCGATGATGCTTTCAATTTTCCCATCCCCCTCAAACACCAAAAGCTTGTTTACCACCTGATCCAAGAAATCACGATCATGCGACACCACAAACAAAGTGCCCTCATAATTGATCAAGATGTTCTCCAGCATATCCAGCGTGTCCATATCCAGATCGTTGGTAGGCTCGTCGAGGATCAGAAAACTGCCGGGGTTGGCCAAAACCTTGGCCAGCATCAAACGGTTCTTCTGTCCGCCCGACAATGTCTTGACCGCGCGCCAGGCATCCTCTGGCTCGAACAGAAAGTCCTTGAGATAGCCGCAAACGTGGCGCGATTTTCCACGCACATCGAGATGATCGCTGCCCAGAACGCATAAATTTTCTTGCAATGTCTTATTCGGATCCAGCGCTGCGCGTTTCTGATCGAAATAGCCGTAGGTCATGTCCTTAGGCATTTTTATTTTTCCGGCATCGGGCTGCACTTCTCCCAGCAGCATTTTTAAAAAACTCGTCTTGCCCGAGCCATTTTTGCCCATGATGCCGATGCGGTCGCCACGCTTGATCCGCAGATTAAAGCGATTGAGGATGATTTTATCCCCCCCTGTTTCAGGATTGCGGTAAGCCTTGTGAACATTGATGAATTCCGCGATATTCTGTGACGATTCCTCCGCCGCGACGGCAGGCAGGCGGATTTTTGAGACAACCTTGCGATAGGCTGCCTGATCCGCCTCAAGTTTGACTTTCTCCGCGCGCACCAATTGAACGCGGCGCACATTGCGTTTCACGCGCGCCTTGACGCCACGATTGGCCCATTCAAGCTCCAGCTCGACTTTTTTCTCGCGGTTATGCAGTTGGCGGCGTTCTTGCTCCAGCAGGTCCTGCGACCATTCCTCGAAATGCGCAAAGCCCTGCGGGCTGACTTTCAGTTTGCCGCGATCCAGCCAAAATACCCGGTCCGTAATTGCCGATAAAAAGGTGCGATCGTGCGACACACACAGCAGCGCCCCTCGATAAGACTGCAAGTAAATTTCAAGCCATTCGATCGTCTCGAGATCCATATGGTTGGTCGGCTCATCCAGCAGTAGAATATCGGGCTCCTCCACCAGCGCACGGGCCAGCGCCGCACGGCGCAGCAACCCGCCCGAGAGCTTGCTCATATCGTCATCAGCATGAAGGCCCAAAGGCTCAACGATCATCTGCACTTTATAGGATTGGTCCCAGCCTTCTGAATCCGGAACAAGGCCCGTGAAGACGAAATCCCCGACTTTCTGCCCCGGCTTGGGGTCGATATGCTGCTGCATATAGCCGATTGTGATATTCGGCATTACCCAGCGCTTGCCGCTATCAACGTCCTTATCCCCCGTAATCAGGTTCATCAATGTTGTCTTGCCCGCGCCATTGCGGCCGACCAGTGCAATCTTACGCCCCTGATGAATATGGAAGGTCAAATCCTCAAAGAAAGGTTTATTGCCAATCATAACAAGGGCGTCTTCGATGCTCAGAATAAGATTAGACATACTTATTTATGGATAAGAGTTTGACAGAGCCGGACCCTACAAGCCTGGCACTGGTTTTGCAACATTGCCCTCTAGGGGCTGCCGTTTATTAACGTAACAAGAAGTGGAGAATTACCATGCTATCATCGATCAATTCCTTATCATCCCTGAACGCGCAGCGTGTCCAGATGGCGTTGAACACTGCTGAGAACCTACAGAAAGTGGCAACACAAGTTTCCGGCGCGGACAAAACCGCCCCGGCAAAAATTGCCGCCGCCCCTGCGGTTATGACCGGTATCGCCGCAACGGCAAAGCAAGTGCCTATCTATAATGGCGGCGAAGTGATGCTAACGCCTGTCTCAGTCCAAAGCCAGAATAACTCAGACAACACATCCAAAAATCGCGATGGCGGCGATGGCTCAGGCGACATGGATTTTGATGCCTTCCTTCAGGCTTTTGAAGCAGGTGATATCGCGGCAGATTACGATCAAAGCGGTTTCGTCGACCTTGAGGATTACCATAAATTCGTTGAGGATATGAACAAAGCCAAAGCGAAAGATGAATTCCTCGCCATGTTTGAAGCGGGCGATATCGGCGCTGATTTCGACGGAAGCGGATTTGTCGACACGGATGACTATGACGCCTTTGTCCGCGCGCAAGAAGGCGGCTAAGAATATTGGATTTGTGAGGTTGATTAGGGCGGAACCGCAAGGTTTTCCGCCCTTTTCACGTCCCGACACATATATTAATTGACACGTGGGCGGAATTTCTGTTTTCTTGCAGTCCTTAAGGTTCCGCGATTCCTCGGTAGCTCAGCGGTAGAGCAGGTGACTGTTAATCACTTGGTCGGCGGTTCGATCCCGTCCCGAGGAGCCATTTTCCCCCATCAGCCTTTTGATTGTGCTGCATGCGTGTGTTTGTTGCGCCCCTGACCCTGATGGGCTTTATGGCGGGGCTTGTCTGCGTGCTGGTTTTTATTGTCCCAAGG
>JAKLKY010000023.1 GCA_023150415.1 Alphaproteobacteria bacterium
GCTTTCGCGGGACTCTTCTATCGATCCTGTGGGTGCCTGCGTCGGTATGCGCGGCAGCCGCGTTCAGGCGGTGGTTGGCGAACTCGGCGGCGAGAAAATCGACATCGTGCCCTGGACGGACGATCTGGCCAGCTTCACCGTCAGCGCCCTGCAACCCGCCAGCGTCGTAAAAGTCATTCTCGATGAAGACGACAAGCGCATGGACGTCGTGGTGCCGGATGACCAGTTGAGCCTGGCAATCGGAAGGCGCGGTCAAAACGTGCGCCTGGCCTCCATTCTTACAGGCTGGGATATCGACATCATGACCGAGGCCGAGGAATCCGAGCGCCGCGCCAGCGAATTCAAAACACGCTCTGCCCTCTTCATGGAGGCATTGGACGTGGACGAAGTCATCGCGCAGCTTCTTGTGGCCGAAGGTTTTGTTTCGGTAGAGGAAATTGCCGAAACATCAGTTGATGAGTTGAACCGTATCGAGGGATTCGAAGAAGAAGTCTCGCAAGAGCTCAAACAACGCGCCCAAAACTGGCTTGATTCAAAGGCCAAGGAAATGCAAGACAAGCGCGCAAGTCTGGGCATTCAGGATGACCTCATTACCGTGGAAGGTCTCACGCCTGACCACATCATCGCCTTGGGTGAGAAAGGAATTAAAAACCGAGATGACCTGGCAGATCTGGCAACAGATGAACTTCTGGAGATCATGGGCGAAGGCAAAATGACAGCACGCGAAGCCAATGCGATCATCATGGCGGCGCGCGCGCACTGGTTCGAAGGGCAAGAGGCAGCGTCGGCATAATTTTCTAAAAACGAAGCCTTTAACCATCGATGAACAAACCGCAGGACAAAATGACCGACAAAAGCAAAACCGCCGACAATAACGCAGGGGCCGAGAAAAAAACCCTCAGCCTGGGCGGCAAAGGCACGCTCAGTCTCAAAGGCGCCGTCAGCAGTCCCGCACCAGCGCGCGCGCCGGGCGTGGCCGCCGCCCCAAGCTCCCTATCGGTGGAAGTGCGGCGATCCCGCCGCACGGGCTCTGTGGTGAATCCTCAGGGATCGCAAACATCTGCAGGCAACGATGAAGCACGGCTGACTACAGACGAGCGCGAAGCCCGCGCCCGTGCATTACATCAGGCCCTGAACGCAAGCGGCACCGCACGGACATCCTTGCCCAAGCGGCAAATTATCGAACCACGCACACAGGAAACGTCGACTTCTGATCCTGCTGCCATGAAAACAGACGCGCGCGCGCGCGAAATGGAGGAACTCAACCGGATCGAATCCGAAGAACGCCGTCGCGCTGAAGAAACAAAGAAGATGATGGCATCGCCCCGGCCCGGCTTGCCCGGACGCGCGCGCGAAGACGATGAAGAAAGCGAGAGCGTGCGCGATCGTCTGAAGAAGGCTGCTGGTAAGGAATCACCCAAACGCGAAGGCGGCGACCGCCGCGGCGGACGGATCACGGTACAAATGGCGCTTCGTGGTGAAGATGAATCCGAACGCGGGCGCTCCCTGGCCGCACAGCGCCGCGCCCGTGAAAAAGCGCGGTTGGCTGCGCTTGGACCCAAAGAACCTGCCAAGAAAATTTTGCGTGAGGTCATCCTGCCCGAAACCATCACGGTGCAGGAATTGGCCAACCGGATGGCGGAATCGGGCGGCGATGTCGTGAAGGCGCTCATGAAAATGGGCATGATGGCCACCATCACCCAGACCATCGATGCCGACACTGCGGAATTGATCGCACAGGAATTCGGCCATGCGGTCAAACGCGTTACGGATGCCGATGTCGAAGTCGGGCTTGAGGGCGCAACCGATGCGCCGGAAAGCCTGCAGCCGCGCCCCCCCGTCGTCACCATCATGGGCCATGTCGATCATGGAAAGACATCCCTGCTGGATGCGTTGCGCGCCACCGATGTGGTCTCTGGCGAAGCCGGCGGCATCACGCAGCATATCGGCGCCTATCAAGTCACGCTGAAAGACGGGCAGAAAATCACGTTCCTGGACACACCCGGCCACGCGGCCTTTACCGAGATGCGCGCACGCGGCGCCAATGTTACGGACATTGTCGTTATTGTTGTCTCGGCGGAGGACAGCGTCATGCCCCAGACAATTGAGGCCATCAAACATGCGCGCGCCGCGAATGTTCCGCTGATCATCGCTATCAACAAGATAGATCTTCCCGCGGCTAACCCACAAAAAATCAAGCAGGATTTGCTGCAGCACGAAGTGGTAGTCGAAGAAATGGGCGGCGATGTCCTGTCCGTGGAAATTTCAGCCAAGAAAAAAATCAACCTTGATAAACTCGAAGAGACTATCTTGCTGCAATCGGAGGTACTGGAGCTCAAAGCCAACCCCAACCGCGAAGCTCATGGAACCGTCGTTGAATCAAAACTGGAAAAGGGGCGCGGTCCTGTGGCGACTGTCCTTATCCAGAAGGGAACACTGCGGGTCGGAGACATCTTTGTGGCCGGTGCTGAATTCGGCAAAGTCCGCGCCCTGCTTAACGACCGTGGCGAAACCATTACACAGGCCGGCCCTGGACTGCCGGTCGAGGTTCTGGGCCTGAACGGCGTGCCCGAAGCCGGCGACAGCCTCGTCGCAGTCGATGACGAAACCAAGGCGCGCAGCATCGCCGACTACCGCCAGCGCAAGAACCGCGACGCCAAGGCCGCGCGCGCCGTCAAAGGTCGCACAACAATGGATGATCTGCTGCTGCAACGCGAAGCCGGTGAGAAAGTCACCCTGCCCGTCATTATCAAAGGCGACGTGCACGGCTCGGTCGAAGCCATCGCGGGGTCACTGGCCAAGCTCGGCGAGGAAAATGCCGAAATCGCGATTCAGGTTTTGCATACTGGCGTCGGCGGAATCACGGAATCAGACGTCACCTTGGCCCGCGCATCGCGCGGCCTGATTATCGGCTTTAACGTACGCGCCAGCGCGCAGGCGCGCGATCTGGCCGTCCGCGATGGTGTTGAAATCCGTTACTACAATGTCATCTACAACATTATCGACGATGCCAAAGCAATCCTCAGCGGTATGCTCTCGCCCTCCAAACGCGAAGAATATCTGGGTCAGGCGCAAATACGCCAGGTGTTTAACATCACCAAGGTCGGCAAGGTCGCGGGCTGTATGGTCACGACAGGCGTGGTCAAGCGCGGTGCTAAAGTCCGCCTTCTGCGTGATGATGTGGTGATCCACGAAGGGACGCTCAAAACTCTCAAGCGCTTCAAGGACGAAGTGCGCGAAGTCAAGGAAGGCATGGAGTGCGGTATGGCCTTTGAAACCTACGACGACATCAAGGAAGGCGATGTCATCGAATGCTATCAGATCGTCGAAGAAGCCCGCACGGTTGCTTAAAACGGCTTAATATCATGTCGCGTCATTCTTCATCCGAACCGTCCCAGCGCCAATTACGAGTCGGCGAACAAATCCGTCACATCCTTGCGGCCACGATGCAACGCGGGCATTTTCAAAACGAATTGCTGCAAGATGCCGGCAATATCACCGTGACCGAAGTTCGCGCTAGCCCTGATCTGAAAAACGCGACAGCCTATGTCATGCAGCTCGGCGGCGGCAATATGCATGCTGTCATCAAGGCGTTAAATGCTGATGCCCATGTCTTCCAGCGCGAGATCGCCCGTCAGGCAAATTTGAAATTTACGCCCAAAATCCGCTTCGTCGAGGATGAAAGCTTCGCCAACGCCGCGCGTATCGAAGATCTTTTACGGGATATCCACTCGAAATGAGCAAGCACAGACGTTTGAATCTCCACGGCTGGATCAATCTGAATAAGCCCGCAGGCATGACATCAACACAGGCCGTTGGCGCAATCCGCCGCCTCTTGAACGTCCAGAAACTGGGTCATGCCGGAACGCTCGATCCTCTGGCCACCGGCATATTGCCCATTGCGCTGGGCGAGGCCACAAAAGTTATTCCCTTCGCGCAAGATGCCCTTAAAACCTACGAATTCACTATCACCTGGGGCGAACAACGTGACACCGATGACGCCGAAGGTGCCGTCATCGCCACGTCCGAAATACGCCCCGGCCTTGAAGAAATCGCAAATGCCCTGCCCCGTTTTATCGGCGAGATCGAGCAAATCCCGCCGCGTTATTCCGCCATCAAAATTGACGGCCAACGCGCCTATGATCTGGCCCGTGAGGGTGAAGAATTTGAGATCAAGCCGCGCAGGGTTTTTGTTCAGGATTTGAAATTGTGCCCTTCAAACACAATCTCCGCCGCCCTGCCCCTCCCCCCGTCGGGGGAAGGGAAGACGGCGAGGTCGTCGGGTGAGGAGGGTATGACAAAAACCACACTCATCATGACCTGCGGCAAGGGGACCTATGTCCGCTCCCTGGCGCGGGATCTGGCCGAAATTCTGGGAACGCGCGGCTATATTTCTGCCCTTAAGCGCACGGCCGTCGGCGGGTTTACGCTAGAGAATGCGATTTCTCTGGACAATCTGGAAAAAATGGCAGATAGTGCTGCCCGCAATCAGGCCCTTCTGCCTCTGGACAGTGCGCTGGACGACATCCTGGCTCTGCCCTTGAAACCGGACGAAGCGACACGATTGCGGAACGGACAGGTTCTTTCCTTTGTCTCAAGGCCCGATTTTAAAAGGCTGGAAGACGCTGGATTAACCGGCGCAGGGGAGCATATCGCTCTGGCGCGCTTGAACGAAAGCCCGGTGGCGATCGTCGCGGTGCAAGGCGCAACCCTGAAATCCGTTCGGATTTTTAACCTTTAACCTATAGAAGAACGGAGAAAACGATGTCGCTTGCAGGTGCACGCAAACAAGAAATTGTTCAAAAATTTCAAAACAGCAAAACCGATACGGGTTCGCCCGAAGTCCAGGTTGCGCTGCTAACCACCCGGATCAATGAGCTCTCACAGCATCTGGAAACCCACAAGAAGGATTTCCATTCGCGTCGTGGTTTGCTGGTGATGGTGGCCAAGCGCCGCAAGCTTCTGGACTACCTCAAGTCCAAAGATGCAGGCCGCTATCAGTCGCTGATTGAGCGCTTGAATATCCGCCGCTAAGCAAAGCGCTTCAGTTATACTTTGAGCACCACCGGCACGCCGGTGGCGAGTTCATATTCATTGACGTTTTCCGACGTCGCCTCACCCAGCTCGATCAGCAGCGCACGCAGGGAATTGCCATGCGCGGCGATCAGGACATTCTTCCCCTGATCGAGCAGCGGCTTGATCTGCGCCTTGAAATACGGACGCACGCGCTTTTCCAAAACATCCTTGAGGCTCTCGCCGCCCGGCGGGGGGATGTCGTAGGACCGCCGCCAGATATGTACCTGAGCTTCCCCGTATTTGGCCTTGGTTTCATCCTTGTTCAAGCCAGTGAGATCGCCGTAATCGCGCTCGCGCAGATCGTCATGCGCGATCATGGATGCGATCAAATGCCCCTGCCCGGCAGCATTCAGCACCAATTCCGCCGTACGCCGCGCACGTTTGAGTGTGCTGGTGAACACGGCATCAAACGCGATGCCCTGCGCTTTAAGCTGCGCCCCGGCCTTCTGCGCTTCCTCCACCCCCAAATCCGTTAGATCCGGGTCCTTAAACCCCGTGAAACGGTTTTCAAGATTCCATTGCGACTGACCGTGACGGAGAAGGACGAGTGTGCTCATAAATTTCATAACCGCAAAAACTCCTTAACTATTAGCGCCCATGCGCCAAACTGTAAACATATGCCATGTTAAAGATTATTTCTATGCAGGCTGAGGGACATCCCCTGGCCCATCGTCAAGTGCTTGCCTTAACTGGTCACGCAATCTTTGCAGCGGCTCTTGTAAAACATCATTCTCAGGGTTCCTAGCAAGATAGGACTCTACGTATTCAAGGGCTGTTCCAATATTGCCAATTTCATCTTCCTCTAGGGCCGTACGTATCACCGCAAACGCACTATCGGGATCCGCGTCTGCGGCTTCGTGAATAATAGCCTCTGTCCGTTCCGGCCGTCCCAGAGCTGTTTCCACCTCACATAAAACTGCAGCAATAGCAACACCAGAAAGGCCATTACTAGGTTTCAATTGTCCTCGAAACAGACTAAAAAACCCGGCGCTGACAAAGCCAAATAATGTGCGCAACACTGCCTTGGGTTGAAATAATCCGATTGAGCCAACCAGAAATGTGATAGAAACACTGTAAAGGAAGTCAGGATCGCCGGATCGAAGAGCAAGTGTATAAATATACTTGCATTCCTGATCCCGCACTTGCGATTTCCTGGGCAAGGTAAACACAGAAACCCCGTCAGAGATCTGCCTATCATACCCGCCTGCATCCATCGCCACACCGGCATAAGTTCCAAATTGCCGAACTAAAGAAACATGTAATTCTTGCCTAGCTTTCGGATTCCTTTCATGTCCGTATTCTTCAAGCGCTTCCATAAGCCTATCGCGAAGCTGCAAAAATTTTGCGGGAGGTTGATATACCAAATCTGACATAAAGCAAACCTACCAAAAATTCTTTTTATGAGCAATAAGCCCATGTATGCCATAAAATTAATACTTTGACATTTTTACCAAAAAGTGTAGTGTACACCTCAGTTGAAAAGGCGGGTAGAAGCCTTTTATCGGTTGACTGTTTTGTTGGGACAACCCGCCAAAACTGTCCACCGACAGCGCTTCTTCCCTCTGATCATTGCGCCTGAAAAACCCTGAAATGGTTCAGGGTGCGTGCGCTTATATATCTGAAAGGAAAAACCAATGTTTAATATCTACCGCAAAGAAATCAATTTCGCGGGCAAAACACTTTTGCTGGAAACGGGCAAGATCGCCCGTCAAGCGGATGGCGCGGTCATCGCTACGCTGGGCGGCACCACTGTTCTCTGCACGGCCGTAGGCGACAAAAGCGTCAAGGCGGGACAGGATTTCTTCCCGCTCTCCGTCCACTACATGGAAAAAACCTATGCAGCCGGCAAGATCCCCGGCGGATTCTTCAAGCGCGAAGGCCGCCCGAGCGAAAAGGAAACGCTTGTTTCGCGCCTGATCGACCGTCCGATCCGCCCGCTCTTTCCCAAGGATTTCTTCAACGAAGTGCAAGTCACCGCAACCGTCCTCTCGCACGATCTGGAGAATGATCCGGATATCGTCGCAATGGCGGGATGCTCGGCGGCGCTGACCATTTCGGGAATTCCCTTTATGGGCCCGATCGGCGCGGCACGCGTCGGCTACATCAATGGCCAGTTTGTCATCAACCCAACTCTCGCCGAGATGAAGGAAAGCGCGCTTGATCTTGTCGTCGCCGGAACGCAGGAAGGCGTTTTGATGGTGGAATCCGAAGCCAGGGAACTGACCGAGGAGCAAATGCTCCAGGCCGTAGCCGAAGGGCAGAAGGCATACGGTGCCTTGATCGACGGCATTATCGGCCTTGCCGAGATGTGTGCGAAAGAGCCCTGGGACGTTCCGCAAACGCCGGACCATCTCAAAAAGCTGGAAGCTGATATCAAATCCCGCTTCGCCAATGATGTTGCCAAAGCCTACGGCATCTTGATTAAACAAGATCGCCACAACGCGGTGAACGCGGTGCGCGATCAAGCCATTGCTGCGTTCAAGAATGAAGAGCAAGGCATCGACGAAAATGTCATCACAGCAAAATTCAAATCCTTGGAAGCAGACGTCGTTCGAGGCCAGATCCTAAAAACCGGCAAGCGCATCGACGCACGCGATACAAAAACCGTGCGCCCCATCGTTTCCGAAGTCGGCATCTTGCCGCGCGCTCATGGCTCCGCCCTGTTTACCCGTGGCGAGACACAGGCGCTGGTTGTCACCACGCTGGGTACCGGTCAGGATGAGCAAATCATCGACGCGCTGGAAGGCGAATACAAATCGCGCTTCATGCTGCATTACAACTTCCCCCCCTTCTCGGTGGGCGAGTGCGGCCGCATGGGCTCCCCCGGACGCCGCGAAATCGGCCACGGTAAGCTGGCCTGGCGCGCCATCAACCCCCTGCTGCCAACGGCGGAGGAATTCCCCTACACCGTTCGCGTGGTGTCGGAGATTACTGAATCCAATGGCTCCTCCTCCATGGCAACGGTGTGCGGCACATCGCTGTCGCTTATGGATGCGGGTGTTCCGCTGGCGCGCCCCATCGCCGGCATCGCCATGGGCTTAATCAAGGAAGGCTCGGAATTCGCTGTGTTGTCTGACATCCTGGGTGATGAAGATCATCTGGGCGACATGGACTTCAAAGTCGCGGGAACCGAGCGCGGCATCACCGCCCTGCAGATGGATATCAAAATCACATCCATCACATCTGAAATCATGCAGATCGCCGTGAATCAGGCGCGTGAAGGCCGCCTGCACATTCTGAGTGAGATGAGCAAAGCCATCCGTGAAGCCCGTGCAGAACTAAACGAACACGCACCGCAGATCGTCTCCTTTAGCATCCCAACGGACAAAATCCGCGAAGTAATCGGCACCGGCGGCAAAGTGATCCGCGAGATCATCGAGAAAACCGGCACCAAGATCGATATCGAAGATGATGGCTCAGTCAAGGTATCGGCCACCAATGCTTCTGCCATCGAGGCCGCCGTGGCGATTATCCGCGGTATCACCGATGACCCCGAAATTGGCAAAGTCTACGAAGGCAAGGTCGTCAAGACCGTCGATTTCGGCGCATTCGTGAATTTCATGGGCGCGCGCGACGGACTGGTGCATATCTCGGAACTTGCTGATTTCCGCGTCGGCCAGACCACCGATGTCGTCAATGAAGGCGATCAGGTAAAAGTCGTCGTGCTCGGCATGGATGACCGGGGTAAGATCAAACTTTCGATCAAGCGCGTCGATCAGGAAAGCGGCGAAGTCACATCAATGCCCGATCCTTCCGAAATGGAATCGCGTGGCCCGCGTCGTGATCGCGGTGACAGGGATCGTGGCGGACGCGGCGGCGACCGTGATCGCGGCCCACGGCGTGAGGCACGAGGCTAGTAAAAATGGAATCTCAGAATCTCGGAATCTCAGAAATATCTGAGGTTACCAAGATTCTGAGATTCTGAGATTCGGAGATTCTGAGATTCTAAAACTCCCCAAAATCATCGGCCATCGCGGAGTTGCGGCCTACGCGCCAGAAAACACGCTGGAGGGAATCCACGCTGCGGCAGACATGGGCGTGGAATGGATAGAGCTGGACGTCAAGCTGACGAAAGACTCCGTCCCCATCCTCTTCCATGACGAGACGCTGGAGCGCACCACCAACGGCCACGGCCCCGTAGCGCAAGCCACGCTGAGCGATATCCGCGCGCTCGAATGCGGCGATTGGTTTTCCGAAGGGTTTGGGGGAATTGCCATCCCGACGTTGGAAGAAGCCATGGATGTGCTGATGGAACGTGGCCTGGGCGTGAATATCGAACTCAAGCCCTGCCCCGGCCGGGAAATCGAAACAGCCGAAGCGGCGCTGGATATTCTCTCCCGTTCCTGGGATGCGCATGACCAATTGCTGATTTCCAGCTTCTCCCACGTCGCACTGGAAACCGCGATGGATATGGCCCCGGAATGGGCGCGCGGATTGATCCTGCCAACGGAATGGCCAAAGAATTGGCAGGACATCATCCATCACCTGAAGCTCACCACCATCAACATCAACGGCAATACCGTGACGCAGATACAGATGCGCGAACTTCTGAAGCTGAATAAACGTATTCTGGCCTATACGATCAACGACCCTGAACGCGCAGCGCTACTCCAGAGCTGGGGCGTCGATGGATTTTTCAGCGATGAACCGGATATCATCCGTGAGGGGTTGGGGTTGGTGCATTAGGCACCATTCTAAAAATCCCTTATTCCCCATTCCCATTCATCATCTGATCCAAACTGTCATGCGCAGGCATCCCCAGCGCATTGAAGCCGCAATCGACGTAATGTACTTCGCCGGTAACGGCGGAAGACAAATCGGAGAGCAGATACAACCCCGCCCCGCCTAGCTCTTCCAGTTCAACAGGGCGGCGCAGCGGCGCGGTCAGTGTGTTGTATTTATAAGTCTTGCGCGATCCGCCAATCACAGCACCCGCAAGGGTGCGCATCGGCCCTGCGGAAATCGCATTCACCCGAATACCCTCTGGGCCTAGATCAGCGGCCAGATAGCGCGTCGACGCCTCCAGCGCCGCCTTGGCTACGCCCATCACATTGTAACTGGGCATGACTTTCTCCGCGCCGTAATAGGTAAGCGTCACTGCGCTGCCGCCCGGCTTCATCATCGTATGCGCGCGCCGCATGATCGAGGTGAAGGAATAGCAGGAAATATGCATCGTCTGCAGAAAGTTATTCAGGCTGGTATCGACATAACGGCCCTGCAGCTCATCCTTGTTCGAATAGGCAATCGCATGGACGATGAAATCCAGATGCCCCCATTCCTTCTTCAGAACAGAAAACAGTTTGTCGATGTCTTCTTCCTTCTGCACATCGCAATCAATCAAAATTTTCGCGCCTAAACTCTCCGCCAGCGGCTTGACGCGCTTGCCAAACGCATCACCTTGATAGGTGAACGCCATCTCCGCCCCGTGCTGATGCAGCGCCTGCGCCATGCCCCAGGCAATGGAATGGTCGTTTGCCACGCCCATTATCAATCCGCGTTTTCCATTCATGAGCTTGGTCATCAGTTAATCCTCATATCTACTCATCGCCAGAGTGCAATTCGTGCCGCCGAAGCCAAAAGAATTCGACAGCACCGTTTCATGCTTCACGCCGTCCACCCGCGCGCGCGCGATGGGCATGCCCTCCGCCCCCGGATCAAGCGTTTCAATATTGATCGACGGTGCGACAAAACCATGCTGCATCATCAGAAGACTATAGATCGCTTCTTGCACCCCTGTACCACCCAGCGAATGCCCGGTCATGGATTTGGTGGAAGAAATATGCGGCATGTGCTTATCCGCGAAGACGTCGCGAATGGCGTTCAGCTCTGTAATATCCCCGGCTGGCGTCGATGTGCCATGCGTGTTGATATAGGTGACGGGTTTTTTAACGGTCGCCAGCGCCTGTTTCATGCAGCGCACAGCGCCTTCACCACTCGGCGCAACCATATCCGCGCCATCCGACGTGGCGCCGTAGCCCGTAATCTCGGCATAGATTTTCGCACCGCGCGCCTTGGCGTGCTCCAGCTCTTCCAGAACCAGAATCCCGCCGCCGCCTGCAATCACAAACCCGTCGCGATTAGCATCATAGGCGCGCGAAGCCGTATCGGGACGGTCGTTGTATTTTGAACTCATCGCGCCCATCGCATCAAAGAGCACGGAAAGTGTCCAATCCAGCTCCTCCCCGCCGCCCGCGAAGACGATATCCTGCTTACCCCACTGGATCAGCTCCGCCCCGTTGCCGATGCAATGCGCCGAAGTCGAACAAGCGGAAGAGATGGAATAATTCACGCCCTTGATTTTAAAATTGGTGGCGATATTGGCCGATAACGAAGAAGACATGCATTTCGGCACGGCAAAAGGCCCCACGCGTTTGGGCCCCTTCTCGCGCGCCGTATCCGCCGCCAGCACCTGAGCCCGCGTCGATGGCCCGCCGGAGCCGACAATCATCCCCGTGCGTTCGTGGGATATTTCCCTTTCCGTCAGACCTGCATCGGCAATCGCCTGCTCCATCGACAGATGCGCATAGCCTGCACCGTCCCCCATGAAACGCCAAAGGCGCTTGTCGATCTTCTCTTCCAGATTGATGTTCGGCTTGCCGTGCACATGGCTGCGAAAGCCCATCGCCGCATATTCCTCAGATTTCGTGATGCCCGACCGTCCTGCCTTCAAAGACTCCAGCACCTCGGAAACCGAATTCCCGATGCAGGAGATAATACCCATTCCGGTAATAACGACACGTTTCATACGAGCCTTCGCGTAAATTTCATCTATCAAATCGCTCTTGGATTCGCGAACAAGCCGACCTTTAAATCAAAAGCCTCGTAAATCAGTTTGCCGTCGACGAACATTTTTCCATCGCCAATCCCCATCACCAGCTTGCGATTGATCACGCGCTTGAGATTCACGATGTATTTCACCAGCCTCGCCTCAGGCAGCACCTGCCCCGTCAGCTTTAATTCGCCCAGACCCAAAGCGCGGCCCGAGCCCTGCGCGCCCGTCCAGCCCAAAAAGAACCCCAGCAACTGCCACAGCGCATCCAGCCCCAGACAGCCCGGCATAACCGGATCATCATGAAAATGGCAAGCAAAGAACCATAGATCGGGCTTGATATCGAATTCCGCCTCGATTACGCCCTTGCCGTGCTCCCCACCGTCCAGCGACACATTCGTAATGCGGTCAAACATCAGCATCGGCGGCAGTGGCAATTTCGCATTGCCGGGGCCAAACAACTTGCCCTTGGCACAGGAAATAATCTCATCGAAACTGTAAGAGGATTTAGGTACGAAGGCAAAGCCTTGTTTTATCGCGCTTTCTGTCATGAGACGGTTATAGGGTCGAACGCGCAAAGATGCAAGGGTCCATCCCATTAATTCACAGGCTGACTGCACGTCCTTCCATACAGACGGCCTTATAGGTTTCCGTCATCGCCATCATCGCCAGGGGCTTGGCA
Source organism: Alphaproteobacteria bacterium (assembly GCA_023150415.1). Classification (GTDB taxonomy): domain Bacteria; phylum Pseudomonadota; class Alphaproteobacteria; order Micavibrionales; family Micavibrionaceae; genus JAKLKY01. Next base: position 12,528 of record JAKLKY010000023.1, read on the forward strand.
ATCGCAGGCTCCAGCTCCGGAATCTCGCCGCCCGATGCCACCGCCAGCATCCGCCCCGCGGCCTTGGCACAGGCCACAGCTTGCGTATAAACACAGCGCACATCAATCGCCTCAAAGAAGCTTCGGCAATAAGGCTCTACACCGTTTACTAAAGCGAGCGGCGGATTCAAGGGCGTATCATTCGCCGCGAGACCAAAGCGCCAGTTGGAGCCCGCCGGCACGCCCAGACGCGTAGCCTCCTGCGTCATGACAAACACAATCTTGTCCAGATTCTCAGGCAATTCCGCACCACGAAACAGCGCGCACGTCTCGGCGTTTAACGACAACGCCAGACGCCGCCCCGCCACCGCCGCTAACCCCGCCACACAATCAGCCAACGACCAGCGCTGCGCGGCCACTTTGCGCTCAATCACGACATCACAAAGCTCCTGTGCGGCAATCTCAAAACTCAAACAACGGCGCGCGCATTCATACAGCAAACGCAACGACTCCTGGCGGGGCATAAGATGCCCCTCCCAACCGACAATAATGTTATGAATGATCGTTATAAAAAGATCATGAAACTCGTAGGAACAGTCCAGCCAGTCTTCAAAAAACAGGCGGGCTGCCTGCCGGCCCTTTTCACATTCAAACTCCAGCGTATGGGGCGGCGGCAAAGATTCGGACCCCAGAGCCCCCATACGCATCTCACAATCGAGCAACTGCGCCAATTTTTTAAAGCTTGCTTGCAGACTCGCATCGACCTCATCAAACACCATTGCTGTCTCCACCATCACCCCGGCGATATGCTGGATGACGCGCATGGCATCGGTGCCACGCTTCGCTTCGCTGGCCAGATCAATCAGATTCGCATAAAAATGCGCCGCCATGTCCGGCTTTTCGCTCAGTGGAAACATCATGTGGGTAATCTTGTTGATAACTCTGTGGACGGGTGCGAATCACCCTTATGAATCAGGTTAATCGAATTTCTCTTGCGCGTAAACACCCCACAGCGCGGACGACTCCACCCAGCCCGTCTGATCCGCAGCCTGGATTTCACACCATCCAGCACCGCATTCTTCTACCTTTACCTGCGCCCCGCGCTCCGCCACTGCCACAGGCGCGGCCTGCGAATCGGGCCGCTGGCGCAAATGGACAGAGCCCTCTGCCTTTATAATCCCCATGCGCTGGCCCGAAAGCAGCGATTGATGCACCCAGCCCACCTGCCCGTCTGGATCCTTGATTTTGCGCCAGCCCTCGAATTCCAGAAAAATCTCAACCGGCAGGCCCTGCCGCCGCAATGTCCATAAAATGGGATAGCGCATCCCCGGCCCCGCACGCACAAACACCTCATCCGCGCCCAACGATGCCCAGCGTGGCAATGGTAATGCACTGGTATGGAACGCAGGCGGCTGTTTTGTACTCTGGCCCGCAACCGGAAGCGAAAGAAAACACAACATTAACAAAGCACTAATAAAGACAAATTCGAACCGCATGCGCTTATTCTCAAATGATTCTCAACTGACTTGCAAAACAAAAAGCAATTATGGTTTAAATAATATAAGTTCATTCCTTACTCAATAAAACTTCGAAGAATGATTGAAGCCGCCTATCCCGGCCAGGAGGCGCTTGTCGAAGCCTGGGAAAACGGCGGCCCTGCCCTGATCGAGAAGCTGGCAGAACAAGCCCCCCTCGAAAACACGCCTCTGGCCAAAATGGTCAGTGCAAGAGACTCCTTTAGAATAGTTCAAGAAATCAACACGGAGCGTCAGAAAGCCTACGCCCAGGCAGTTCTGGAAGCCACGGAAAGAACCAAAATACCGACATCAAAGCCGCGGCTCTACACGACTCTCTAAATTAGGCGGCTGTTTGGCGTGTATCCAATTGACTTTTTGTCGAAATTATTATACCATAAGTTGCATTCCAGATTTGAGGTGTATGGCTTTAAACAAGTCCCCGATTTCATAAAGCCTTTTAACACTGTCTATTTCTATGACAAAAATTTTTTTCGCAACCTATCCTATCAATTTCTTGAAATCCGGCTTTTACAGCAGAAAGATCAGCCTCACATCAAAAAGTCAGGAATACAAACTGAAGGACCTAAAATTCAACAACAAAAACAATGGTTTACAAACACTGATTATGGATCGTGCGGGCTAAATCAGGACTTGCCAACGGGGGATAATCTGCGTAATTTCTCTGCTATGAAAACAACAACGCCCGAAATTGCCGTCGCGCCAATGATGGACTGGACGGATCGGCATTGCCGGTATTTCCTTCGTCTGATCGCGCCGCATGTAAGGCTATATACGGAAATGGTGACAACGGGGGCGCTGCTGTATGGCGATCGCGCGCGCCATCTGGATTATGACGCTTCCGAACATCCCCTCGCCCTGCAGCTGGGCGGATCGGACGCGGATGAACTGACGCGCTGTGCTGTGTTGGGGCAAGAATGGGGCTATGACGAAATCAATCTGAATTGCGGCTGCCCGTCCGACCGGGTACAAAAGGGCCGCTTTGGCGCTTGCCTGATGAAGGAGCCCGACACCGTCGCAAGCGCCGTGCACGCCATGCGTACAGCGGTCGATATCCCGGTGACGGTCAAATGCCGCATCGGCGTGGATGAGCATGACAGCGAGGAATTCTTGCTTTCCTTTGTGGACAGGCTTGTGGATAAGGGCTGTACAAAAATTATCATCCACGCGCGCAAGGCCTGGCTCAGCGGTCTGTCGCCCAAGGAAAACCGCGAAGTTCCGCCTCTGCTCTATGAGCGCGTGCATGCTGTGAAAGCGCGTTATCCACAACTGCGCGTGGTATTGAACGGCGGCATAACTACGGTTGCACAGACGGCAGAGGCAATAGAAAAACTCGACGGCGTGATGATTGGTCGCGAGGCTTATCATAATCCATGGTTTCTACGCGAAATTCATAATTGGGGACGCAACCTTTTTGTTGCGTCCCCGGTTAAGATGTTACGGCAAGATGTAGCTTTGGCTATGATCGATTACGCAGCCCGGATGGCGCGCGACCACGGCACGCCAGTAAAATCCATCACGCGGCATATTCTGGGCCTCTATCACAACCAGCCGGGCGGCAAGCGCTGGCGCCGCGCGCTCAGCACCTTGCCCTATGAACCCGGCGCGGATCACCGCGTGATCGCCAAAGCACTAGAAGTAATTCTTGAAACGAAAACAGAAGGGGAAGAATTGGCAGCCTGAAGCCTGGCTTAGTTGACTTTCTGTTGTTCCACGTGAAACGATTCGCCGCAGCCACAACGCCCGGATTCATTGGGATTGGAGAAAGAAAAACGCGCATTCCCCAATTCATCCACCGCATAATCCACAGACATGCCAAACAGCATCCAGCTGTGCATCTTCGGAATGTAAAGCGTTGCGCCATGGGCTTCGAACTTGTCATCGCTATCCACAGCCTCCCCCGGCTTGATATATTCCATGGCGTAGGAATTGCCGGAACAGCCTGTCGATTTAATGGTCAAACGCACGCCTTGCGTATCCTGCGGCGCGGCTTGCAGCAGGGCTTTAATCTGGCTTGCGGCATTTTCGGTGATGGTGATCGGTAACATTTATTCCTCCAGACTGTGACTTAACCGCCAAGGCGCGAAGCATGCCACGATCGCCATGTTTCTTTATTCTTGCTTGGCGCGCCTGGCGTTTATGGCGTCTTGGCGGTTATATTACAATTCTCTCCTCCTCAAGAAAACATATTCAACTGCATCTTCGCGGTTTCGGCCATCATGCCGGGATTCCAGGTGGGCTCCCACACGATCTCGACATCCACATCGTTCACGCCCTCCAGCGGTAAAACCGCACCCTGCACCCAACTCGGCATTTCCTGCGCTACCGGGCAGCCGGGGGATGTGAGCGTCATTTTCACATCGACGTCGGCCTGCCCGTCTGGGCGGTCTTTAATCTCGACTTTATAAATCAGGCCCAGCTCATACACATTGACCGGGATTTCGGGGTCGTACACTTCCTTAATCGCGGCCTTGATTTTTGGCCATAAAGAATGGGTGTTCGGCGCCTCAACATTCCCTGGCTCGGCAAGTTCGTCATAACCTTCCTCGCCCAGCGCATTCTTCAGCATGTCCTGATCGGCCACAGCCTGCATTTTCATCCCAAGATCTCCTGCGCTTTTCGCAATCCCGCGCATAGTTGAATTATATCATTTTCATCCGAATATAAGCCTAACGAGGCCCGCACCGTGCCCTGTATACCATAACGCTGCATCAGCGGCATACAACAATGATGCCCCGCCCGCACGGCCACACCGCGCTGGTCCAGAACCATGGCAATATCACTGAAATGCAAGCCTTTGAGGTTGAAAGAAAATATCCCCGCCCGTCCTGTCAGCGGGCCCAATAGTTCAAGCCCCGGAATTGCGCGCAACTGCGCCAGCGCGAAATCGGTCAGCGCCGCCTCCTGCGCGGCGATGTTATCCATCCCTTTGTCCACCAGATAATCCACAGCCGCGCCCAGCCCAATCACCTCAACTATCGGCGGCGTTCCAGCTTCGAACCGATGCGGCGCGGCGCGATAAGTCGTTTTCTCAAAGGATACGGATTCGATCATATCACCCCCGCCCTGATAGGGCGGCATGGCGTTCAGAAGATCTTCCTTGCCATACAAGAACCCGATTCCCGTGGGGCCATAAAGCTTATGCCCTGTCCCTGTGTAAAAGTCGCAGCCCAGCGCCGTAACGTCGATAGGGCTGTGGACAATTCCCTGGGCACCGTCGATCAAAACCTTTATTTCCGGATTAAAATTTTTAACCAAGGTGTTGATTTCACGAACGGGATTGATCGTACCCAAAGCATTAGAGATATGCACAACCCCCACCAGCCGCGTGCGTGTGGATAATAGGTTTTCCAACGCTTGCAGGTCCAATATCCCGGATTCATCCACAGGTACGGTTTTGATAACGATACCGATCTGATCATGCAGCAACTGCCAGGGCACGATATTCGCGTGATGCTCCATCGCGGTGAGGATGATTTCATCACCCGCCTTTAAAAACGTCCGGCCCCAGCTCTGCGCCACGAGATTGATCGCCTCGGTGGCGTTGCGGGTGAAGACGACGCAGCGTTCATTCTCCGCGCCGATAAACCGCGCGACCTTGGCGCGCACATCTTCAAACCGCGCGGTGAGATCGGAGGACAGGCGGTAAAGCCCGCGGTGTATATTGGCGTATTCCTTTTCCATGACAGCGCACATAGCGTCGATCACGCTTTGCGGCTTTTGCGCGCTGGCGGCGGAATCCAGAAACACCAACGGCTTCCCGTTCATCTGCGTTTGCAGAATGGGGAAATCATCGCGCCAAGCCGATTCTATAATCGTTGATTGAGCCATTGAATAATGATCCCACGAAATTCATTCTGTACCGCTTCATCCGCAATCTTATCCACGACTTCATCCACAAAGGCCTGGATCAGCAAAAGCCGTGCCTCGCGCTCGCCCAGGCCCCGGCTGCGCAGATAAAATAACGGCGCATCGTCGAGCTGCCCCGTCGTCGCACCATGCGAACATTTCACGTCGTCGGCGTAAATTTCCAGCTCTGGCTTGGTGTCCATCTCCGCACGAGGTGAGAGTAAAATCGCATTCGAGAGCTGATACGCATCCGTGCGCTGCGCCGCCTGATGCACATGCACCTTGCCCTGAAACACGCCGCGCGCGGTATCATCCAGCAAGCTGCGATAGAACTGGTTGGACGTGCAGTTGGGCGCCTGATGCTCGATCAAAATTGTCGTATCACCGTGCTGCGCCCCGGCCAGCAGATTGATGCCATCAAAACTGGCGTGCGATCCTGGCCCCGTCACCAGCGCATGAATATCGTGACGAAACAGTTTCGCGCCGATATTCATGGAAAATCCTTCATAGGTGGCATCGCGGCCCAAGGTGATGTGAACCATGTTGGTCTGCACGGCCGTACCGCTGTCTTGCTGGATACGGATATGGCGCAGGCGCGCGCCGTCCTCCACCGTAATCTCCGTACTCATATTTTTCCAGTAGGCGCCTTGTCCGTCATGGCGCTCGATGACAGTCAATTCTGCACCTGCCTCAATATGGATCTTTAAACGTGGCGTCTGCAGCGCATTATCCACGCCTGTGAACAGGATATCCTCAATCTTCCCTCGGACTTGTCCACCATTTTGTCCACGGGTTCTGTGGATAACAATATCCTCGCCATCCACAGCCTGCAGACCGGCCGGTATGGCACGCGGCAGGTTTGTGTATTTCCACCTTTCCTCGCGCGGGGTAGGAAGATGTTGCGGACTAAGAGACGCAATCGTCATGCAGCCTCGCTGATCAAATCGGAATAACCCTTTGCTTCCAACTCTTTGGCTAATTCCGGCCCGCCGGTTTTGACGATCTTGCCGCCGGCCAGCACATGCACCACGTCAGGCTTGATGTAATCCAGCAGGCGCTGATAATGCGTGATCACCAGAAACGCGCGCTCGGGGCTGCGCATGGCGTTCACGCCATCGGCCACGATTTTCAGCGCGTCGATATCCAGCCCGGAATCGGTTTCATCCAGCACGCAAAATTTTGGCTCCAGCAAGGCCATTTGCAGAACCTCGTTGCGCTTTTTCTCGCCACCCGAGAAGCCGACATTCACGGCGCGCTTCATCATCTCATCGGAAATACCGAGCTGCGCGCATTTCGCCTTCATGAGTTTTAACAGCGCGAGCGCATCGAGTTCCGGTTCTCCGCGTTGCTTGCGGATGGCGTTGAGGGATGTTTTCAAAAACGTGCTCATCGTCACGCCGGGAATTTCCACGGGATATTGAAATGCCAGGAACAGCCCCGCCGCCGCGCGTTCCTCCGGCGGCATCTCCAGCAGGCTCTGACCGTTCAGGGTGATATCGCCCTGTGTGACCTCGTAATCCTCCCGCCCCGCCAGAACATAAGACAGCGTGGATTTTCCGCTGCCGTTCGGGCCCATGATGGCATGTACGGTGCCGGGCTTGATGTCCAGATCAATGCCCTTAAGGATTTCTTTCTGCCCCTCATCGGTGGTGATAGAGGCGTAGAGGTTAGTGATGGTGATCATGCTCTTATTCTCCTATTTCATCACACCTTCTATTTATGGATTACCCGCATAAAGCGGGTAATGACGATTTGGAAAGAAAAACCCTACTCCGTCATTGCACGGCTTGTCCGTGCAATCCATTAGATGGATCACACGCAAAAAGCGTATGATGACCCCCACGAATGCTTTTTCTGTCATCTTGCTATTTACAAATCTCTTCATATAAATCTTTCCAATCCGGATTCATCTCGTTAATCAAATTAACCTTCCATTCTCTGGGGTAGCAGCGCAATCGCTTTTCCCATGAAATGGCTTCTTCCGCTGTGCCGCATTGTCTGTACCAAACAAGTCTTTTGACCTCATATTTTGTTGTAAACTGACTCCCATTCTCAAATTTATGCTGGCCGATGCGCTGAATTAAATTCGATGTCATTCCTTTATAAATCGTTCCGTTCTTTCTACTGGCAAGCATGTAAATGTAGAAGTCTTTTTCTTGCATTATCTATTCCCTTTTGGCGTCATCACACGCTTTATGCGTGTGATCCATCTAATGGATTGCACGGACAAGCCGTGCAATGACGAGGTAGGTTGGCCATCATCCCACACTCCCCTCCAGACTGATCGCCACCAGCTTCTGCGCCTCGACGGCGAATTCCATGGGCAGGTTTTGCAAAACCTCCCGCGCGAAACCGTTGACAATCAAAGCCACCGCTTCTTCTTCCGACATGCCACGCTGGGTGCAGTAGAACATCTGGTCTTCCGAGATTTTGGAAGTCGTGGCCTCATGCTCCAGGCGCGCGGAATTGTTCCGGCATTCGATATAGGGCACGGTGTGCGCCCCACATTGATCACCGATCAGCAGACTGTCGCACTGCGTGAAGTTGCGCGCATTCTCTGCGCCCGGCAAAATCTTGACCAGCCCGCGATAGGTATTGTCCGCCCGGCCCGCGCTGATGCCCTTCGAGATGATGCGCGAGCGCGTGTTCTTGCCCAGATGGATCATCTTGGTGCCGGTGTCAGCTTGTTGGCGCCCATTTGTAATGGCCACCGAATAGAACTCGCCCACTGAATGATCGCCCTTCAAGATGCAGGACGGATATTTCCACGTGATGGCGGAGCCAGTTTCCACCTGCGTCCAGGAGATTTTGGAATGCGCGCCCTCGCACAATCCGCGCTTGGTGACGAAATTATAGATCCCGCCCTTGCCGTCCTCATCACCGGGATACCAGTTCTGAACGGTGGAGTATTTGATCTCCGCCCCCTCATGCGCGATGAGTTCGACCACCGCGGCATGCAGCTGATTTTCATCGCGCATCGGCGCGGTGCAGCCTTCAAGATAAGAAACATAAGAGCCTTTATCGGCGATGATCAGCGTGCGTTCGAATTGGCCGGTGTTCAGCTCATTGATGCGGAAATACGTCGATAATTCCATGGGGCAGCGCACCCCGGGCGGGATGTAAACAAAGGAACCGTCGGTAAACACGGCGCTGTTCAGACAGGCGTGCTTGTTATCGCCCGGCGGCACGACAGAGCCGAGATATTTCTTCACAATCTCTGGATGCTCACGTACCGCTTCGGAGATCGCGCAGAAAATCACGCCGGCTTCTTTGAGCTTTTCCTTGAAAGTGGTGGCCACGGAAACAGAATCGAACACCATATCTACTGCCACACCCGCCAGAATCTCGCGCTCTCGCACGGGAATGCCGAGTTTCTCGTAGGTTTCTAAAAGCTTGGGGTCGACCTCGTCGAGACTCTTGGGCCGGTCCTTCATGGATTTCGGCGCGGCGTAGTAATAGGCGTTCTGATAGTCGAAGGGCGGAAAGCTGACCTTGGCCCATTGTGGTTCGGGCATGGTCTGCCAGTGGCGAAACGCCTTCAGCCGCCAGTCGAGCAGCCATTCCGGCTCGCCTTTTTTGCCCGAGATAAAACGCACCGTGTCCTCGGAGAGGCCCTTGGGTGCTTTCTCCGATTCAATATCAGTGACGAACCCGGCCTCATATTTCCCGGCCAGCGCCTGCACGCGTTCGATGGTTTGCTCAGTGGCGGCCATGGCTCATATCGCTCAGCTTGACATTTTCCAGCGCGACGGTGATTGCGCTGTTGACATTGCCCCAGCGCCCTTTCAGCGCGCAAATATGGTTCAAATTGCAGGGCTCAGCGCTTTCATCAACGCACCCCGTGACCGCGATCGGCCCGTCAATCGCCCGCACCACGGCGGCAATCGAGACATTCTCGGCCCTTTGCGCCAGACGATACCCCCCCTGCGCCCCGCGCACGGACTGAACGATCCCGGCATTGGCCAGAGTCTTTAATATTTTGGCTACAGTTGGCTCAGGCACCTGAGTTTGCTGCGCCAGCGCTGCCGCGCTCATCAAACGCGCAGGCTCCGCCGCCAGCGCATGCAGCACCACAACGGCATAATCGGCAAGTTTCGAAACTTTGATCACCCTGTTAATTCCGTACCATTTTCGTACGAATTAAATGACAGGTCAGAAGCCGAATTTCAAGGATAATTTATACGATTATGCCACTTTTGGCTTGGCTTGATGCAATTCGGCATTCAGGGGAATTTCGCGCTTGCTGCGGCTGATCATCATGCGCCCGGTGCCGCTATCGACCCGGAAGTGCAAACCGTTGCCGTGGGTTAAGGATGCTGCCTTGAATTCATGCATTTTTAAATCCGCGTGATGTTTGACCGCCATGGTCTTCAGATCCCAGCCGGGATTGGCCGCCGCCACGTCAGCGACGGCAGAATCTGCCAAGAAAACGCGGGTTCCCGCCAGAACGCTCACGCCAGCATCAACGATGCAGCCATGCCCCAGCGGAATGCCGGTAACGGAATTTGCGCCCAGCAGGCATTTCTCGCCCACGGAAATCGGAATCGCATTGCCACCACTGAGTACGCCCAGAATACTGGCACCACCGCCGACATCGCTGTTAGCGCCGACAATCGCGGAGGAGCTGATCCGACCCTCGACCATCGCGGGGCCGAGCGTTCCAGCATTGAAGTTAATATAAGACGCGCCGGGCATCACCGTCGTGCCCGCCGCCAGCTGCGCGCCGAAACGCACTTTGCTGCCGTCCAGAATGCGGGTGTTGTCCACGGGGATGACATGCATCAGATAGCGCGGAAATTTATCGACATATTCAATGGCCGGATACGTGCCCGCCAGTTTCATGTCAATCTCATGTGCGCGCAGCCAGGCGAGCTCATACGGTTTGTGCCCGGCCCAGGCGACGTTTTCCAGCTTGCCGAAAACACCCTCCAGATTAAGACCACGCAGCGGCGCCTTGCCGGATGACAGCGCCATGAGCTTGAGATAAATGCCCGGCACTGTCTGCGGCGGCTTGTCTTCGAACAAGAACACCACACGAAAATCATCCGCGCTGGCCTTCCCGCCTTTGATCAAGGTCTGGAGGGATTGGACCACCTGCACATTGCGGTGCTTTTCCCCCTGCGCTTCGGTGACGTACGGCGCAAAAGCATCCATCGCCTGCGCCAGGAAATCCAGGGTCAGGGGTGCGACCAATTCCTGTTCATTCGTCCTTTCAACCAAACCCGCGGCGGCCAGAAACACGGCCGCCGAGCCAAAATTCTCGCCCCAGTTGATGACCGGATACGTGCAGGTCAGGATTTTCTGGGCATCCATCTGCCCCTTTTCCACGCGGCAAATGCCAAAGCCGATCGGCTTGCGATAGCCATTTGTCGCCTCGATCTTCGCGACAAGGTCTTTAAACGCATCAGCGGATGCAACGGGGGCGGTGATGAATGCAGTCATGACTCTCTCCTTACTTCGTCGCCAGAAACTGGATATCCTTATTCTTATCCTGCGTATCGCCCAAATGCCAGGCATTTCGGGCTAGAAACACAGGATCGTTATCGTGATCGAAGGCGATGGCGCTGCCAGTCGTATCGATGAATTTCTTTAAAATCGCAGGGTCAGCAGCCTTTAGCCACCGCGCAGCGTACAGGCCCGTATCCTCAAATTTTACCGGAATGCTGTATTCCGTGCGAATACGATCGGCCAGCACGTCAAACTGCAAGCTGCCCACCACACCCACGATCCAGTCGCCGCCGGTTTGCGGCTTGAAAATACGCGCAACGCCCTCCTCCGCCAGTTGCTCCAGCGCCTTGGTCAGATGCTTGGCCTTCAGCGGATCTTCAGGCCGTACGCGCTGCATCAATTCAGGCGCAAAACTGGGAATGTCGGTGAAGGTGATGTTTTCCCCCTCGCTCAGCGCATCGCCAATCCGCAGGCCGCCATAATTGGGCAGGCCGATAATATCGCCGGCGAAGGCCTCTTCGGCCATTTCGCGGTCCTGCGCGAAGAACATCTGCGGCGAATGGATGGTCAGCATTTTGTCGCTTCGCACATGCTTCAACTTCATCCCCTTTTTAAACGCGCCGGAACAGATGCGCACGAAGGCCATACGATCGCGGTGTTTGGGGTCCATATTCGCCTGGATCTTGAAGACAAATCCCGTGACTTTATTTTCATCGGGAGCAATCGCGCGCTGCACACTTTTCTGCGGACGCGGCGGCGGCGCCAATTCACCAATCCCGGCCAGCAATTCCCGCACGCCGAAATTATTTACAGCCGAGCCGAAATAGACCGGCGTCAAATGCCCTTCCAGATAGGATTGCGCATTAAACGGCGGACATAGGCCACGTACCATGGACACATCTTCGCGCAGCTTGGCGAGCTGTTCGGCGGGGAGCAGGGTTTCCAGCTTCGGATCGTCAAGCCCGCTGCACTGAATGCTGTCCATCATCTTCTCGCCCTTCGTGCGGTCGAAGAGGATCAGCTGATCGCGCAACACGTCATAGCATCCCTTGAAATCGCGGCCCATGCCGATGGGCCAGCTGGCCGGTGTGACGTCAAGGGCCAGCTTCTGCGCGATCTCATCCAGCAGGTCAAACGGGTCCTGCCCGTCGCGGTCCATTTTGTTCACGAAAGTGATAATGGGAATATCGCGCAGACGACAGACCTCGAACAGTTTCAGTGTCTGGGATTCGATCCCCTTCGCGCAATCGAGCACCATTACAGCGCTGTCCACAGCCGTCAGCGTACGATACGTATCTTCCGAGAAATCTTCGTGGCCAGGTGTATCGAGCAAGTTGAAAGTAAGGCCGTTATTCTCGAACGTCATGACGGAGGACGCCACGGAAATGCCGCGTTCCTGCTCCACCTTCATCCAGTCCGAACGCGCGCGGCGACGGTCGCCTTTTGCCTTAACAGCACCCGCCAGCTCAATCGCGCCGCCGAACAATAATAGTTTTTCGGTCAGGGTCGTTTTCCCCGCATCGGGATGCGCGATGATGGCAAAGGTGCGCCTGCGCAAAATCTCTTCGTTTAAACCAGCCAAACTCAGTCCTTATTCAGCAAATGGGTTTTGTAATCCCCGATCTTCTACCTCTACCACCCATAAATCCGGGTCGCGGGACCGGGCGCGGGCAATGTACGCATCGGCGCGGGATTCTTCAACCTTTTCCTCGCCCAGCGCATCGGCCCAGGCCAGAATACCCTCGAGATTCCGTTCCTGAATCAGCAGACGGCATATCCCTGCACAATCGCTGATTTTCATCAAAATCACGCCGGATTGGGAATCTCCGCGCTGCAGGACGTAATAGGCCCCACCGCGTGCATTAAGATCGCGCAAACGCCCTTCTAGCCAGAACCCCGTTGGAATGCGCGCTTGAGTCAATGAAAATGCCCTGCTTCGGCGCAGACCCAGCGCTCAACAGTTAAAGCGCGATCTTGTTTGGAATCTTCAGGGTGATGATAGGCATACACAATCTTGGCAGCCTCGAGCGCAACGCTCGCAGGACGGCCTGCAATCACCAAGCAATTATATGCACGCAAAACCGCAGCCTGGCATTTGCAACGTTCAGGATCGTTGGCAGCGTCGAAAATGACATCTTTGCAACTCATGAAAAACTTCTATTTCTTCTTGCCTTTAATCTTCTTCCCGTACAGTTCCAGACGGTGATCGACCAGTTCATAGCCCAAATCACGCGCAATCTTTTCCTTCATGGCTTCCAGTTCCTTGTTTTGGAACTCGATGACTTGCCCGGATTCAAGATCGATCAGATGGTGGTGATGATCCCAGTTCAGCTCATAGCGGGAATGGCCTTCGTGAAACTCATGACGAATGACAAGATCAAGCTCATCGAGCAAGCTCAGAGTACGATAGACGGTGGCGATGCTGATAGTGGTGTCGATGCTCTTGGCACGGGCATACACATCCTCAACCGATGGATGGTCTGCCGCTTCGCCGAGAATTTTTAGAATGGTCCGACGCTGGCCCGTCATCTTCAGGCCCGCTTTAGCACAGCGTTGCTCAAGTTCTGTCATGGCAATCTCCTTAAAACCTCTAGAGATTGCCCCAAAACTTATGTCTCCGCAAGTTTAAGCTGTTCTCTGGGTCGCACGACGCGCTCACCCTTGCTCAGAACACGATAAGCCGGAAATGTGACGAAGACGATCGTCCCCTTGCCCAGATCGGATTCCAGACGCAGATCACCGTCATGAAGCTCCACCATTGCTTTTGCCAAGGGCAAACCCAAACCAGTACCCTGGCGATTGGCACTTTCGGCGTGATCAATGACTTGACCAAAAGGCTCCAGCGCCTGGCGGATGCGATGCGTAGGGATGCCAATGCCATCATCTGAGATCGTAATTTGCATCCGCCCATCATCGAGCACATAGGCATGAATAATGACATTGCCGCCAGCCGTCGAGAATTTCACAGCATTAGACACCAAATTGATCAGCGCCTGCCGGAGCAGACGCTGATCCGCCAGCAGGCGCGGCAAGCCTTCGGCGATCTCGGCCTTCAAGGCAATGTTATTGCCAAAAGCGCGCGACGCCATCATGCGCGTAACGGCGTCGATTTGTTCGACCATATCGACCTCGCCCTCATCCAACTCGATGCGGCCGGCTTCGATCTTCGACATATCGAGAACTTCGTTAATAATTTCAAGCAAATGTCCGGCGCTGGAGCAGACGTCATGGAGATATTCCTTGTATTTCGCATGGCCGAGCGGACCGAAGGTTTCCTTGATCATCATCTCCGAGAAACCAATAATTGCGTTCAACGGCGTACGCAGTTCGTGGCTCATATTAGCCAGGAAGGTAGATTTGGCGCGGTTCGCAGAATCAGCCTGATCCTTGGCCAGGCGCAAAGACTCCTCCATTTGCTTACGCAGTGTAATATCCATCACAGTGGTGACTTGGAAGCGCCGCTTCTGTGATAGTTCTAATGTGGCTGTGGTAAACAGGGCATTGGCGATACTGCCATCCTTGCGGATGATCTTTAATTCACCCGAAGAACGCACGCCGGTACGGATGAATTCCTGATGGTTATAGCGCGCCATATCGCGTTCATCAGGCGTGACCAACCCTACAACATCGGCGTTAATCAGTTCATCTCGGCTCCAGCCATACGTGCGAATAAAGCTGTCATTCACGCGAATGATGCGCCCCTGACTATCTGTAACGATAATCCCGATTTCACTAACCTCGAAAATTGAAGTGAGCAGGGAAATTGCGTCGTCGCGCTCGCGCTGCAAAATAGACTGGTCCGTCATGTCCAGTTGGCCGATGACATCCAGATGCGTTACAACGCCGCTTTCATCCTGAATAGGGCTAATGTAAAAACCATAAACGCGCACAGAATGCGGAACGCCGGGCAGAGCCTGAATGGTCACAGAGCGCTTCTTGGACATACAGACTTCAAAGGATTGTTGGAAATGCTGAGCGTTGTCATGATCCATGAAATCCTGAATGCGGCGGCCCACGATCTGCTCAGCGCTGAGGTCAAAATAGCGCATGGCCAGGTCATTGGCGAGAGAGACCTCGAACACATTCTTTTCGCGTGAAACTATAATAAAACGCGGCGCAGACATGCGCTGAAAAAGAGACTCGTAAATCGCGTTCACGGACATGGCTGCTATGTGCCCTTGGTCTGTTGTAGAAATCGCTGTAGCGGGCTGACTTCTTGATATTGGACTACAACATCCCCCTCACCAGTGCGCTTGATTTGCTCCATCAGACCGCGCACAAGATCCTGCACATCGTTTTCCGGCACAGGCTCGGCAACACAGGATGAGAGTGTTAAGGATGTGCGAATACCATCGAGACTGTAGACGCTGTTCATATCTTCGAGCTCATTCTTCATGCGGGCCAGAGCCTTCGCCGCGCCGACCTGCGTTGTCTGTTTTAGTGACATCGCAAACGTGCCATCATCGAGATAATACGCATCGTCGTAAGAGCGCAGGTTACGCTTGACGAGATCAACAACACGCATCAGGGCCTCTTTCGCCTCGCGCTCCGGTAGAAATTTCATGAAACGATCAAAATGATTGATGCGGATCAATGCCAATGAAAATGGTTTCCCCTGACGCT
>JAKLKY010000024.1 GCA_023150415.1 Alphaproteobacteria bacterium
CAATCAAGATGGTTTCGCGCATATATCGCTTTGTCTTGCTTTTCATTCTCATGCTACCCCTTATTAAGTGACTGATTAACGCAGCTGTGACACTGTCTGCATCATCTCATCGCTGGTGGAGATGATGTTGGAGTTCATCTCATATGCGCGTTGAGCGGCAATCAGGTCGGTAATTTCTTCCACCACGTTCACATTCGATTGTTCCAGCGCGCCCTGGCGGATGGGGCCAAACTGGTCTTCGCCGGGATTGCCAACCGTCGGCGCGCCTGAGGCATCGGTCTCAAGATATAGATTGTCGCCAAGCGCCTGCAGTCCGGCTGGGTTCACAAAAGAAGCGATTTGCAGCTGGCCTAAATTTGTGCTGGCGGTGTTGCCGGGTTGCTTGACCAAAACTTCACCGCTGGAATTGATATCGATCGAGATGGCATCGCTGGGTACGGTAATTCCGGGTTGAATGACATAGCCTTGCACGGTCACAATTTCGCCGTTCTCGTTGAGCTGAAATGTGCCGTCGCGGGTGTAGGCGGTTTCGCCGCTGGGCAGATCGACTTGAAAGAAGCCTTCGCCCATGACGGCCAAATCCAGCGGGTTTTCCGTTACCTTGATCGCGCCTTGTCCGTGCATGCGGTATACCGCGCCAGCGCGAACACCAAGCCCAAGTTGCAGGCCGGTGGGAACCGTTGTGCCTGCGTCGGAGGACGTTGAACCCGGGCGGTCGATGCTTTGATACAAAAGATCCAGAAACGCCGCGCGTTGCTTTTTAAAGGCCGTTGTCGTCATGTTGGCGATGTTGTTGGAAATCACATCGACATTCATTTGCTGGGCCAGCATGCCAGTGGCGCCGATATCCAAGGAACGTGACATTGTTATTCTCCTTAACCTGTAAGTTTATGTTTTGCTGAGTTCTCGAATAGCTGTTCGCAGACGGTCATTCTCTGCCTGCAGGATTTGTTGCGTGGATTGGTAATTTCGCAGCGTGTCAATCATGCGCGTCATCTCAAGCACAGGCTTAACATTCGATCCTTCCAAAGCGCCTTGGCGCAGGCGCGACGTTTGCGGCGCGCGACTGGCGGCATCGGTGGTGTAGAGGCCATTTCCCTCGGGCTTCAGCACTTGAAGATTGTCAAATTCCACCAGCTTGATTTGCCCGATCTGGCCATCCTGGTTTGAGACAATCCCTTTGTAATCGATTTTGATTTCTGTTGATCCTTCAGGGATGGTGATTCCCCCGCCGCCCATGCTGGAGACAGGATACCCCGCCGCGGTGAGTAATGTCCCGTTGCTATCCATCTGGAAATTGCCGCCGCGTGTATAGGCGGGCTTGTTCCCGGGGCCTTGCACGCCGATAAAGCCCGGTCCATCAACGGCCACGTCCAGCGGATTGCTGGTCACCTGCACAGGGCCTGGTTCTGTGATCTCATATTGCATCGTGTCGTGGACATAGGACATGGCTTCGCCCGCGCCCTTTGGATCAATCTGGCCCTTGGGCTCGGCAAGAAATTCGCTAAAGACCAGATTTTGCCCACGATAACCGGGCGTGTTCATATTCGCGACGTTGTTGGCAATAATCTCCATATTGGTCCGCAAGACCATTTGCCGTGAAAGCCCTAGATAAAGCGAATTTTCCATGTTCAGGCATCCTTCAAATGCATGTTCGAAGGGAACATTGCATATGCCGTGCCAAATTTATGATTGTCATGGTTGGTGGTTGTTGGTGATGGGGGCTTGGTGTATAAAGAGGAAGAAAACCTATTAGAACCAAACCTCTTGATCCCGCCATGGCCAAAGACAAAAATAAAGACGAAGACAAACCCGAGGAAAAAGAAGGCGCTGAAGGCGAAGCTGGCGCAGAGGGGGAAGCGTCAGCAGAAGGCGAGAAGAAAAAGGGCCTGCCCCTTATGATCCTTGTTCTGGCAGGGGTTGTTGTTCTTTTGATTGGCGGTGGGGCTGCGGCCTATTTTATGGGCTTTTTGGATGGTTTATTGGGAATTAAGGCGGAAGAAACACCAGTCGAAGGCGAGCATACCGAAGGCGAGCATGGCGAGGATGCAGCAGCCGAGGAGGAGCATGGGGACGGTGAAGCTGCTCACGGTGAGGAAGTCGAAGGTCACGGCGCTGCGCCTGCAGAGGATGGAGGACACGGTGGCGGCGGTGGTGGCGGGGGCGGTCATGGTGGGGGCGGAGATGCAAATTCTCCCTACATTCAGATACCGAAAATGGTGGTTAACTTAAACACAGAGGATGGTGTGCCGCGCTATCTAAGCCTGTCTATTCAGCTTGAGCTGAAAAATTCTGGAGACCGGGCAGCTCTGGAAGCCGTGATGCCGCGTGTGATCGACCAGTTTCAAACTTATTTACGAGAATTGCGGGCGAAGGATCTTCGCGGATCGGCGGGCATTTATCGCTTGCAGACCGAGCTGTTATGGCGCGTCAATGAAGCGGCTGCCCCCGTAGTGGTTAAAGATGTCCTGTTTCAGGAAATTCTTATCCAATAATGCTATAATAAGGCATAGTGGCTTAGGCATGAAAATTGCCTTAATAGGAGTATAGAGAACACAATTGCGCGCAGAGCCTAGGATATGAGCACAGAAAGCGGCACCGACGAAAAGCCCATGAGCGCCGAAGAGCAGGCGATGATGAAGGAATGGGAAACGATGGCACCAGACGAGGCGGGCGCCAAGTCTGATGCTGTGCCTGCCTTTGATGCGAATGCCGGTGAAGAGGATGGCGGTACCCGTATTCTAAACCAGGAAGAAATCGACTCGCTTCTGGGGTTTGACAGTGACTCGCTTGGCGGTGGTGAAACCTCAGGCGTGATGGCGCTTATTAATTCGGCAATGGTGAATTATGAGCGCTTGCCGATGCTGGACATCGTTTTTGATCGGCTTGTGCGCCTGATGTCCACATCGTTACGCAACCTGACCAGCGATAACGTCGAAGTCAGCCTTGATCAAGTATCCACTGTTCGTTTTGGCGATTATATGAATTCTATTCCTTTGCCTGCGATGCTCTCGGTATTCAAGGCCGAGGAATGGGACAATAATGGCTTGATGGTCACAGACAGCGCGCTGATTTATTCTGTGGTGGATGTGTTGCTGGGCGGCCGCAAGGGCACGCCGGCTATCCGGGTTGAAGGTCGGCCTTATACCACGATTGAGAGTAAGCTTGTAGAAAAAATGGTGCAGGTGGCGCTGAGTGATCTCTCTTCCGCGTTTGATCCGCTCTCGCCGGTTAGCTTTACCCTGGACCGTATTGAAACCAATCCGCGTTTTGCCACGATCAGCCAAAGCGGCAATGCTTGTGTTCTGGCGCGGTTGCGTGTGGATATGGGCGACCGCGGCGGGCGGATTGAAATTCTAATCCCTTACGCAACGCTTGAACCCATCCGCGAATTGCTGTTGCAGATGTTCATGGGGGAAAAATTCGGTCGTGACTCGATTTGGGAAAGTCACCTCACGCATGAACTTTACAAGACAGATATCCAGCTTCAGGCTATTTTGGGCGAACTTGTTTTGCCTTTGGGGGAAATGTTGAACTGGAAGGTGGGCTCGCACGTGATGTTCAATACGCGTATTAATGATGAACTTGAGATGCGCTGCGGCCATTTTCCGATGTTTAGAGGCCCTGTCGGCCAGAAGCAGGGACAGATTGCCGTGCGTATTGAACGTTACATCCCGCCGGAAATTGAGGAAGAGTCGTGATTTTTGCGTTGCTGAAAGTTGTGCTGGATCTGTTTGTTTTAGGTGCGCTGGGTATTGCGCTCTACTATGGTTTGCGGCTGACGCGTGCTCTGGAAACTTTTCGCAATGCTCGCGGTGAGCTAGCACAAATTGTGGTTCAGTTAAACCGGCATATCGAAGAGGCACATAAGGCCGTTGAAGGCTTGCGCGCTGCGAGTGCGGAATCGGGCGAGCATCTGCAAAAAACACTTAAAGAAGCACGCACGCGTGCCGAGGAGTTGGAGCTGATGAATGCTGCGGGTAATTCGCTGGCGCGGCGTTTGGAAGGTCTGGCCGAACGTAATCGCCGTATGGCCCAGGGCCTGGGTGATGAGGATCTTGTCTTTGGTATGGAACAAGATGAATATGAACAGCAGCAGGCGGGGTTTTCCATTCATGACCGTGACTATGGCCAGGGATCAGGGGGGGATTATGAACAAGCGGAAGAAACGTCCTTGGGAAGCCGGGCTGAGCGTGAGCTTTACGAAGCTTTGCGTGGTAAATCCGGGACGTCACGGAAAGGCTGAGCAGCAAGGTTTAGGGATATGATTCGTTCTGGTTCCTCATTCAGCGGACGTTTTATGAGCATGCTTTTTGTTGTGCTCGCTGTTGCTTTTTTGGCGCGGGTGGCGGAATTAGTGACAGGGGTACAGGCGGTTGGTATTCACGCTTATGCCGAATCAAAGCCGCGTGAAGCGTCTGCAAAGTCCGAAGAAAATAAACCTGCAGAAAAAATGCCGGAGAAAAAGACAGAAGAAGGCAAAGCCGATAAACAAGCGGAAAAGCCTGAGAACCAAAAAAAGCCGGAATCAGGATCGGTTAGTGATAGCAAGAAACCAGAGAAAAAGGCAGAAACCAAGACGGATCCCTGGCAGTCTCCGGGGGACGGAAATATAGAAGACTCGCCGGTCCGCAATGAGCTGATTGAGGATCTGGCGGCGCGGCGCAAGGTGCTGGAGAAGAAAGAATCAGATCTTGTGATGCGTGAAGCCTTGCTGAAGGCGGCGGAAAAGGAGCTTAAGCATAAATATGAAGAACTGGCCAGTTTACGCAAACAGATTGAAGAGCTTTTAAATACACAATCAGAGGAAGAGTCGAAGCGCATCGGGTCCCTGGTAAAAATATACGAAGGTATGAAGCCGGCGGATGCCGCGCGCATCTTTGACACGCTGGATCTTGATATTCTAAGTACTGTTATGGGTAAAATGTCAGAACGAAAGCTTTCCCCGATTCTGGCGGCTATGAGCCCAGAGCGTGCCCGGACAATTACTGTGATGCTGGCCCAGCAGAAGCAGTTGCCCCAATTACCTCAATAATAGCATTTAAATATTTCGTCCATTTCCTTTATTTTTTTGTTTTCTCTTTTCTTTCTAAAAGAAACTGTTAACCTTTTTCGGAGTATGCTTGAACCTGAGCATTCATTGTGTCTCTTACTTTCCTTCAGGAGAAATTTTTATGGCTGTTGACAAAAATATGAACATTTTAATTGTTGACGATTACAACACGATGCTTCGCATCATAAAAAATCTTTTAAAGCAATTAGGCTTTAATAATGTGGACGAAGCCACGGATGGTGCTATGGCGTTGGAAAAGATTAAAGCAAAATCTTACGGGCTTGTGATTTCCGACTGGAATATGGAGCCGATGACAGGGCTTGAGTTGCTTAAGCAAGTGCGTTCGTCAAATGATAACTTTAAAAATGTTCCGTTCATCATGGTGACCGCCGAAAGCAAGACGGAGAACGTGGTTGCTGCAAAGCAGGCGGGCGTAAACAACTATATCGTCAAACCATTTAATGCTGAAACGCTGAAGTCCAAGATGGTCACAGTGTTAGGCGATTTCTAGGAGAGAATCATGACGGAGCCTTCCAAAAAAACTGGCCGCGCCTTTGGTCGTGATCAAGTCATTAAAATCATAACCTCGGTTATAAATAAAGTCGAACATGCAGAAGGCGATACAAATGATGCGATTTATATGGAGTTGCGCGTCCTGCACTCACTGATTGAAGAGGCACGGCGCGAAGTGGGTTTCGCACGTCCAGGCGATATCAACAATAAATACATTCCTGGTGCTACGGATGAGCTTGATGCTGTGGTTGAGGCTACTGCCGGCGCGACAGGCGCCATAATGGACTCATGCGAAGCTATAGAGGGGATTGCTGCTGAAATCGGCGGCGATGCTTCAGCGAAACTTATCGAACAAGTCACAAAAATTTATGAAGCTTGCTCGTTCCAGGACATTACTGGACAGCGCATCAAGAAGGTCATTACTGCGCTTAAGGCAATTGAGGAAAAGGTCAATAACCTGATGAGAATCGTGGGTGAGAAACTTCCAGGAATTGAAGAGAGCGGTTCCCAAGGTGCGGCCGAAGGTGATGCGGCTTTGCTCAATGGTCCCCAACTTCCGGGTAAGGGAATCAATCAAGATGAGATTGATAAGTTGCTCTCCCAATTCGATTAAATCTGCTATTCTAGGGTATGGGCAATTATTTTCTCAGCCTTTCGCTGTTTGTGATTTTACTCTGCTTCTTTATCGTTTTAGGAGCCAATTCAACGTTTGAGCAAAATAAGGCTGGCGCGGTCATGAATAGTATGGCGCAGGCCTTTGCGTCAAAAGATAATAATATTCGCAAGATTTCTGCATTGCCTGCCTCTGCTGATGCTTTGCACCCTCATGATGGAAGTGTAATCGGGCGTGTGCAGGGGGCCTTTGAATCGCAGCTTCCTGCAGCGGATATTTCACAAAATCGCTTTGGCAATTCACTGCGCGTACGAATGGATGTAAAAACATTCGAAGCGGCGGTGAGTGAGGCTGCGCTTTCAGGTGTGATGGGGGCCGAACAGCCGAGTCTACGCCCGGTTCTTCTGGCGTTGATCGACGGTCAAGAGTCACCAGACGCCTTGCGCATGGATATGGTCTTTGAAATTCCGGATAATCCTGCCTTATTTGCGGCGCAGGAAGCCCCCTTGTTGGCTGATATTCGCCAACGCTCACTGGCTATGGCGCGAAATCTTGAAAATGCAGGATTGCCGGCGTCGTTATTGTCGGTGGGCGTTGGCCGGGGACAAGAGGGGTATGTTGTCCTTTATTTCCAAAAAATTAGGGCAGGGCGGGTATGAGCCAAGAACAAGTAGTAACCGTTGTCGCCCCAGTGCCGATATCGGCTGATGTTCATGCGCCGGTCATTAATTTATGGAAGCCGCCTGAGGAAGAGCAATCTGCGCCTTTGTGGCTGATTACCTTTGCGGATATTATGGCTCTAAGCCTGACTTTTTTTGTCATGCTTTACGCCATGTCCAATCCGAAACAGGACAAGTTCGATGACATGTCACGCGCATTACAAACCGGCCTGAGTGAACAAAGCGGGCAACGCAATGCCTCCGGGGCACAGGATGCTATTCAGCTCATGGCGGCGGATTATGGATCTGCCTTGAATTTGCGTTATCTTATGACGATGCTGGAGGAAAGTCGGGCGCGCGATACACGTCTTGCTTCCGTGGTGCCGCGATTGACGGACCAGGGCCTTGTTTTATCTTTGCCTTTGGAGACTTTATTTGCATCTCAGGGCCAGGAGATCAGCATCGAAGGCCAAAAGGTTCTTTACGCGCTGGTGGAACAGCTGGCTCGTGTTCATAATCGGGTCGAAATCATAAGTACTGACGCGGAGCGCGAGCAGGCATATAAGCAGAGTATTGAGCTTGCGGCGGCTTTGTCAAAGCTTGGCTATGACAAGGAGCCGATCTTGCGGGCGATTGTCGATCCCGAAAAGAGCACACTTGAAATCTGGATCATGCCAGATGATGGAAAGTTGCGAGGATTTTTGAGATTGGGCTCATAAAGACTCCCGGACAGATTTGCCCTTAGGCTGTTGTTTATCTTGTCGGTTTGCTGCGGCTGTGGCAGGTTTGAAGAGATGCGCAAAGTCTTGCTCGCGATAATCTTCCTGCTCTGCGTTATATGCACTGGACCGCTGCAGGCGGCGCAGGATCTTCAAGTGCGTGCTTCAGAACACACAGACTACAGCCGTCTTGTATTTGAAGGCGCAGGTGTTGGATCGGCTAAAATCGAGACACCGCAAAAGGGCCAATCGTCTATCACCTTTGGGACGCAAGCGGAGCTCGCGGCGACTGTTCTAAAAAATTTCAAGGCCAACAACCTATCGGCAATAAGTATCCTCAAAGCAGCGCCGCTGACTGTGCTAATCCAGTACGCGCCACAAAGCCGTATGCGCCACTTTATTACCGGAAATCGTTTGGTGGTTGATATTTATGCAGCGCCGGGCGGTACAAAAACAGGGGATCAACCCAAGCAAAAACCATCAGCTTTGCCGCCGCTGCCTAAACAAGCGCCTTCAGAAAATCCGAAAGAGCGTGCCGAAGGCAAGCCGGAGAAGGAAAAGCAAGCTGTCGCTCAAGCACAGACAAAACAAAATTTACCTGAGGCTGCTGTCACGGCCCCCGTCGTCAAGCCGCCGGATGTGAAGGCTGAGGAAATCAAGACACCGGAACCCGTACCTGCGCTGCAAAGAAAAGAGCGTGTGGGCAATAATGCAGTTATGTTGGCTGCAACGGAACAAATTCCTTTAGCGGCTTATGTTGAAGGTGACACTTTGAATATTGCTGTCGGGAAAAATAATTTGATTATCGCGCCAAAAATCGAAGGCCCCAGCGCATCCAGGATCGGGCCCTTTCGCAGCGCTACACTGGCCGATGGCTTACTTTTTACAGGAGCTTTCCCGCCCGCCGCTCTGCGAACACAGGGCGGTGGATTGGTGTGGCGCGTACTGGTAACCGATGAGGAGTCGACGCGGGCGGACGCTGTTCCGATATTGCCGCAGCGGGTCAAGGATGAAGCCAGTCACGATGCGTTGCTTTGGCCTCTTAAAGCGCCACGCGGTATTATGCGGATTCCCGATGCGTTTACAGGCAAGGATCTTATCGTCGTTACGACAGATGTCTCAAAGGATGTCGCTGGGGATCCTTTGGAGTTTGTTGATTTCAGCACGTTACGCAGTCTGGCTGGGCTGATTATCCGGCCCCGCGTCGATGATTTGAGAGTGGAAATCACTACCCGCGGCATTCTCATTACGCGGCCGCAGGGGTTAAATCTTCTTCCGCAGAATCTGATGGATATGATTATCTCGAACCGTCAGACGCAGGCACGTGCGCAGGAATCCAAAGCAGCCGACGCGGCGACGGGAGGCGGTTATATTTACAATTTTATGGGTTGGCAAATGGGCGGCCCCAAGGAAATGCGCCGTAACAGAAATATCATCTTGCCTTCGCTGGCGCGCGAGGATGCCCCTGGTGCCGTGCAGGGGCTGCTGACACTTGCCAAGATGTACCTCTCAAATGGTTTTTGGGCCGAGGCCAAGGGTATGCTTGAATATGCTCTGATCGCCTTGCCTGAGCTCAAGGACAATCCGGAATTTTTAGCTCTGTTGGGGGCGTCGGAAGTTCTTGGCTATCAGAGTGAAGCTGCTTTTGCTGTGCTTTCTTCGGATCTGCTCAAGCCTTATACGGAGGTTCATTTCTGGCGCGCCTTTGCGCTGGGTGATTTAGGCGATTGGAAACAGGCAGAGCTTGTCATGCCTGCGGATGTTAAAATGTTAGAGCGCTATCCGCCTGTGATTCTGGGGCGATTGGGTCCTATGCTGGCCGAAATCGCATTGCGTGCCGGCAAGCGCGATGCGGCTGAGATCATTTTAGGTTTGATTGAAAAGCAGAGTGATTCTCTCCTGCCGCCGCAAAAGGCAGCCGTTGATTATCTGAGAGGTGAGCTGGCGCGGCAGAACAAGCAATTGGAAGAAACTGAGAGGATCTGGTCCAGTTTGCAAAAGGGCCAGGATGAGCTTTATCGGACCAAGGCGGGTTTGGCCTTGGCCCGCCTGCACACGGAACAGGGCAAGCTGGATGCGCGGCAGACAATCGACCGGCTTGAGCGTCTGCGTTATTCATGGCGTGGCGATGAACTTGAAGCACAGGTAAATTACTGGCTCGGGCGGACTTATTTCGATCAGGGACAATATTCGCGTGGTCTGAATATTATGCGCGAAGCTGCCATTTTTGCTGGTTCAACCAATTTGGCGCAACGGATCGCCACAGAAATGCGCGATAGTTTTATTGACCTTTTTCTCAGCGATAAGTTGAAAGCCATTCCCGCTGTTGATGCTGCTGCAATCTATGAAGATTTTGCCGAATTGGCGCCGCCCGGGGCTACCAATGACCAGATCATGCAAAGGCTGGCAGAGCGCATGGTAGATGGCGATTTGCTGGGCAAGGCGGCTACGCTCATGAAGAAGCTGGTCGATCATCGTCTGCAAGGTGTTAAGGCACTCCAGACGGGAACGCGGCTGGCGGCAATTCAGCTGTTGGATAATAAGCCGCAGGACGCGCTTATCACGCTCGATAAAATGGATCGTTTGCAGGCCGGCCTAGCGGAAGCCGAGAAAACCCCTGCGCAGTTGGAAGAACTATTTTTGCTGCGGGCGCGGGCCCTCTCGCAACAAGGACAGCCGCAAGAAGCTGTGACTCTCCTGCGCGACAAACCGCGCAGCCGCAACACCAGTCGTTTGCAGGCGGACATTGCTTGGCGCGCGGGATATTGGGATGATGCCGCTGAGGCGCTGGAAGAAGTTGTCGCCGATCAGAATATATCGCTGACCCGGCCGCTTAGTAATGAAAGTGCCGCACTGTTGATGAATTGGGCGCTGGCGATGAACCTGGCCGGGGATCGCGTTGGTCTGGCGAATATGCGCGAACGCTATTCAGATGCGATGGCGCAAACGGATAAATCGCGCGTGTTTGATGTTATTACGCGTCCGCGCCAAAGTGCAACGCTGGCGGATCGCGAGCGTATGCTCAGTATTGTCTCGGAAGTCGATTTGTTTTCAGATTTTCTTGATAATTACCGCAACGTACGCGCACCTTAACCGGGTGGCAGAGAATCAAAGCTGCGGATAAGCGTACCGGTTATCAGATACCAGCCATCCACCAGCACAAAGAAAATAATCTTGAACGGAAGGGAGATGGTGACAGGTGGCAGCATCATCATGCCCATCGACATTAAAATCGCCGCTGTAACAAGATCAATAATCAAGAAGGGCAGGAACAGCATAAAACCGATTTCAAACGCGCGTCGCAATTCCGAAATCATGAAAGCCGGAATTACGACCTGAATGGGCAGTGCCATGGGGTCTTGCGGCTGTTCTGTTTTTGTTAGAGTCACCAGTAGCGCCAGATCCTTTTGCCGGACATTGTGCAGCATAAATTCCTTGAAAGGTTTAATCCCTGTCTCAAAGGCTTGCATCTCGTCGATCTCTTCCGCGATCAGCGGCGCAACGGCGGTTTTATACACCGCTTCCAAGGTTGGCGTCATAATAAAAAAGGTTAAAAACAAAGCCAGAGAAATCATCACTGTATTGGGCGGTGTTTGCTGTATGCCGATCGCTGTGCGCAGAAACGAAAGTACAACAATAATCCGCGTGAAGCATGTCATCATCACCATGATGGAAGGTGCCAGCGATAAGATCGTCAGCAGGGCCACCAGCTGAATCACGCGGCCGGCCACCGATCCAGTTCCTGGTTCGCCCATATCGATGTTGATGGATTGCGCCTGTGCGGCGCCAATCTGTGCGAGTATCCCCACAAGAACAAAAACAAACAGGCGGATCAGAAAGCTATAGTTTTTGTGTATCATGCTGGCCTGCGGAATGAATGAAACTCTCGACAACAGTTTCGCTGGTCGGACCAAGAATGACAAGATGCATCCGTTCATCACGCCGAAGCAAGACGGCCCGGTGCCGGGGCCCGATGGTCAGACTTTCCGTCACTTGCAAATGCTTGCTCTGGGTCGGCATCAGGCCGGGCATCCATCGGCTCTGCAGCCGTCGCAGAACAAACGCCAGCCCGCCCATCAAGCCCAGCACGAATAGCAGGGCCGCGAACAGGCGCAAAACTGAATGAAGAAAGGTTGGCTCGTCCATGATCAGCGTTTTCCGTTCTTTATTTGCTCAAGGTCCGTCACCAGGTGATCGAGGCCGGTAATCAATTCGGCCAATAAAGGCTTCATTGCCAGCGCGTCCTGTGGTGGGGCCATGTTGATACCCTGACAGAGATCATTTGTCTCTTTCGCGAAGTGCGCCATATCAGGGATCTGTCCACAGGCCATACCCTGTGAGGCTTGGCGCAGACGTTCGATCAAGGCGATGGCACGATCGTGTAGGGTCACGTTTGATTCGTATCACCTTTATCATTCCGATCAAGAGGCCGATCAAAAATAGCGTTGAAAGGGTCTGGCTGGCCATTGGCCTTGTAAACATATGATAGTATTTCTGCAACTGCGGAAAATGCCTCCTGCGGGATGGGTGTATCAATGTCCAATGCGGCCAGCATTTGTGCCAGTGGCCCATGCTGAAGTGCAACAGCGGTCTTTACATCTGAAATCTTCTTTATATTCAATAGCTTACTATCAATTCTTTGACTTTTTTCATCAGGGCTGTCGATGGGAGGGACCATGGCATGAATTGTGCATTTTTCCGTGTTGGGTGGGAAGTAAATTTTGCTGGAGGCAGACAATGACTATCGAATCCATCGGTTTGTTCAAGGCGCTGAACGCTAAGATGAACTACCTGAATAAGCGCCAGAGTGTGATCGCGCAAAATGTGGCCAACGCCGACACGCCAGATTATCGGCCACAGGATTTAAAAAAAGTGGATTTTAGCACAGTACTCAAAAACGTTACCAAAACCGACGGCCTTCGAAATGTCGCGCTGGCGACGACCGATGGCCAGCATATGCCGGTTCCGGGCGCCGTGCCGGATGCAAAGTCGGCAAAACAAAAAGCTACTTATGAAGTTGCGATTGATGGCAACGCTGTGGTTCTCGAAGAGCAGATGCTCAAGGCACAGAAAACCGTGATGGACTACAATCTAATGGGCAATCTTTATCAGAAAAATTTGAACCTGATTCAGATTGCCTTGGGATCGGCACGTTAAAGCAGGGGTAAATGAAAGGATAAATCATGAGTTCTGATATTCTCAACGCAATGACGATTTCTGCTATGGGCATGAAAGCTCAGGGAACGCGCCTGCGGGTCATATCCGAAAACGTGGCGAATGCTGATACCACTGGAACAAAACCGGGCGAGGATCCCTATCGGCGCAAGACCATCACCTTTAAAAACGTACTCGACCGTGAGAACGATATGCGTCTGGTGAAGGTGGATAAGATCGGAGCGGATACAAAACCCTTCGAGTTGAAATACAATCCAAGCCATCCGGCGGCGAATGAAGAGGGCTATGTGAAGATGCCGAATGTGAATACGCTGATCGAAGTGATGGATGTGCGTGAAGCGCAGCGCTCTTATGAAGCCAATCTGGGTTTGATCGACCAATCTCGTTCGATGGCAATGCGCACAATCGATTTGTTACGCCGTTAAATGTGATAGGATGAAAGCGGGATTTATAGCATGGCCATAGATAAGATCGTCGATCCGAAAGTTGCCGCCGGCGCCTATTCCAGCAGCGCCCGCATCAAACCCGTCAGCACACAGGATATAGGCGGGGGCCCATCCTTCATACAATTTTTGAAAGAAGGGGTTCGTGACTCCATCCAGACTTTCAAGGCGGGTGAGACAATGGCGGCGCGCGCCGTAACGGAAGATGCCGATATTACCGATGTTGTACAGGCCGTGAATGCGGCCGAGATTACGTTGCAGACGGTTGTGGCTCTGCGTGACAGGCTGGTTGGTGCGTATCAGGAACTTATGCGCATGCCAATCTAATTGGCTTTTAACCATATCCTAAACTTTTCCCCTTATCTTAAAAGACTGGATACTGTGGCCCGCAAGCCATAGTTAAGAAAAATATAGTCTAGAGGGTTTAGGCATGAAAAAATTGTTTCATTTAGTTGCAGTGACGCTGGTTCTTGTTAATCCACAATTGGCGTCTGCCAGTACGGATCAAATAGAGCGGCTGAGCGTTTATGAGGTCAACAGCTTTTTCAAGGATATGGAAAAATCATTGAATAGCAGCGATACGCATATCGGTGCATTTTTCCTAGATCGTAACGTGCTTGAAACAGCGACATTTGATGAAAATATCCAAAGCCGCTGGCTTGCGCCCGCATATCATGATGTTTGGTATGGTCAGTCTTCTTACACCGCCTATGCGCGCTATCCTTCGATTGTTTCGCCTTATGTGCGTAATGTTAGTGTGCAGTCCTTGAGCAAACATGAAAAAATCGGCAATTTTGAGACGCTCAAACGCCTGATTCCGGGCTTGCAGCAGACCTATACCGTGACGGGTGTGTTTATGCCCGCAGAAGCGACAACCGCACAGGTCGACCTGGATTTGAAAGCTTACGGTCTGCAATACGTGACTTATCGCCCTGATCTCACCGATCATGTGCTGCTAGGACAATCTGCTTGTCAGGCGCATCTGGCAAAGCAGAACGGCGTGGTTTTGCTCACGCATATGACGTGCAATACGGTTTCCCATTTGCCCCTGTAATTTGGTTTTCCTTCAGTGGGTGAACTGGCCTGGCTTCTCACGAAGCCAGGCTTTTTTTGTGTTGGAATATTTTATTGAATATTTTCAATAATTTAAAAATTTTTCTGGACAGGGCAGGCAGATTCGCGTAGAAAATCCCTATTCATAACAAAAAGAGGGACTGTATGCGCGTTGAAAACCGCTTGTTTCTTGTGTGTTTTATTCTCGCCGTATTGGCAACATTGACATCCCATAGTTTTCAAGCCCGCGGCGCATCGGTGGATCTGGAAGCGCTGCGTGGCGTATATCAGCGCTGGGAGCGCGTGATGAACGTTCCGCGCACCGAGCGCGCGCAAGCCATTCGTTTCATGCATGAGATCATCGCTGATCAGGCGCAGTTCGTGGTCAAGGTTAGCAACCCCGCCTTCAAAACAGCAGATGTCGAAAACCTCAAACTGACCAAGAGTGATTACATCAATAGCTTCGTCCAAGGTACAAATTTTGTGGACAATTACCATGTAGCCTTCCAGACCCTGGATATGACGGAAGACGGGCAGGGTGGTGCGCAGGCGCAGATCCTGATTACCGAGCGGGGTATCATGAAAGATCCTTATGCGCTTCAGCGCCCCGGACAGGCATTTGAAAGCCGCACACTCTGCCAGACCTCGCACAACAAGACCGAGCATGGTTATGTTCTGACAGGTGGGACCTGCGCCAGTACTGTCGCCCTGGAAGAGAGTATTTAATCCACGCCTTTTCTCGGTTTGATTTTCCCGTTAAGCTGTTTGCGTGAACGAGACCGAGATCATCGAAACCGCACGCCAGGCGCTCTTGATTGCGATTCAAATCGGGGCGCCCATTTTGTTGGTTGGGCTGGTGGTCGGGGTAAGTGTTGCCTTGCTCCAGGCCTTAACGCAGATCCAGGAAGTCACCCTTGTTTTCGTACCCAAAATTCTAGCCATTCTTTTGGCGATGTTTTTCTTCTTGCCTTTTATGATGAAGGCTCTTGTGGTTTTTACTGAGACGCTTGCTGATCGCATTATCGGGCTGCAATAGGCGGATGTTGCGTTATCGTAAGCCGCGTTAAGAGAGAGATACTGCGCTTATGGACCTTGCCGTTTTGCCACTGCAGACTTTTCTGACCACCGGCGTCTTTGCCTTTATTGTCACATTTGTACGGATTGGCACCGCCCTTATGATTATGCCGGGACTGGGTGATTCCTTTGTTCCGGAACGTATCCGCTTGTATATGGCGCTTTCGTTTTCACTGGCCCTGTTTCCTTTAACCTATGCTCATGTTCCGGTGCCCTTGCCGGCGACATTTGGCCTGTTTAGCATCATCGTCATGGAATTTATCGTGGGCTTGTTCTTTGGCACCATAGCGCGCATTTTAATGCTGGCTCTGGATACAGCAGGTATGGTGATCTCAGCCTCTTCCGGGTTGGCGAACGCGCAGATATTCAACCCCGGCCTTGCTACGCAAGGGTCTTTGATTGGCGCATTTCTCTCGATCACGGGTGTGGCGATGTTATTTGCTCTCGACCTGCATCACTTGCTTCTGGGGGGGTTGGTGCAAAGCTATGATCTGTTTCCACTCGGACATATACCAGAGAGTGGCAGCATGGCTGATTTTATGACGCGGACTGTGGCTGAAAGTTTTGCAACCGGCGTTAAAATCGGCGCACCCTTTCTGGTTTTGACGCTTGCGATCTATGTCACGATGGGTGTGCTGGCGCGACTCATGCCGCAGGTACAAGTCTTTTTGCTGGCTATACCCGTGCAAGTTTTGCTGGCTGTGACGTTGCTATCTCTCGTCCTCTCCAGCGCTTATTTGTTCTGGGCGCAGGAGTTCGAGCGCGCCATCGTCTTTTTCTTTAGCCAGCGGAGCTAGCCATGGCTGAGGGCGACCAGCCGGACGACAGTCAAAAGACCGAAGAACCGTCCGCCAAAAAACTGGAAGAGGCGCGAAAGAAAGGCCAGGTTGCACTTTCGCGTGAGGTCAATAACTGGATTATGTTGTTGATGGCGACGCTGTTGATCGGTGGCTATGCGCCGATCATGTTTTCTGAACTTTTGGAATTGCTACGCGCGTATCTGGAGCGCGCAGCGGATTTTCCCTCCATGCCCGGCGGTTTTGAAATTGCGGTGGGTGAGGGGATGATCCGTGTGCTTTATATTTTGGCGCTGCCCGTGGTTGCGCTGATGCTGGCTGGAATTATTGGCCCCTTTGCGCAGACAGGACCGATCTTCGCGCCGGAATCGATCACGCCGAAGCTTGATAAAATCTCGATCGTCAAAGGTTTTGAGCGTTTATTTTCCCTGCGCGCGGTGATGGAATTTGTCAAAGGATTGGCCAAGATCGGCCTGATCGGCGTGGTAAGCGCTGTCATCCTCTATCCTTATTTTGATAAGTTGGAGCACATGGTTGGTATGCCGATGACACTACTGCTGGATGAAATCCAGAGCATCATTTTGCGGCTGATGACAGGGGTTTTGGTGGTGTTGTTGCTGATTGCGCTGGCGGATCTGATCTACCAGCGGCAGGAACATTACAAAAAAATGCGCATGACCAAGCAAGAACTGAAAGACGAATTCAAGCAGACGGAGGGTGACCCGCAAATACGTGGAAAGCTGCGCCAGTTGCGTTTGCAGCGCGCGCGCCAGCGCATGATGCAAAACGTGCCGAAATCAGATGTGGTCATCACCAACCCGACGCACTTTGCCATTGCTCTGGAATACAAGCCTGAAGTGATGGATGCGCCCAAATGCGTGGCAAAAGGGGTTGACGCTGTGGCTTTGCGCATCCGCGAAGTTGCGAAGGAGCACAAAATCGAAATCGTGGAAAATCCGCCGTTGGCGCGAACGCTCTATGACACGGTCGAGCTAGATGAAACCATTCCGCCGGAGCAGTACAAAGCCGTGGCAGAGGTCATCTCCTTCGTCTTCCGCAAGCGTGGGAAAGGGATATAGTTACGGCTATGACGGTGTCCAGTTTAGGGGATCATTTCTTCACGATAATACTCATTGTTCCAGACTGGATTATTGAGCATAGCATCCATAGATTGTGATGAAGGGGATGTCCTTATTAATCTCTGTTCAAGAAGCTTTCCTATATTTTCAATTATTCTTCTACTCAACTCTTTTTTGATATGTGGGTATACACGTTTGCCTAGTATTAAATCCATATAATCTGTCGCTGGATTTGAAGTCGCAATGAAACGATGTCCCATCTGAACCTGAATATGCGCTGGCGAAGATTGGGAATCAACAGATAGGTAACCGCAAACCACAGCAGCGCGCACGCCATGACACAAGCCTTCGACCTGCTTTGGTGTGAAGTCTTTTTGCCAATCAGGCCAAAGTACCATATTAAATACCGTTTCAAGAAGGGGCGAAAGCGGTCTTTGGGTTGTGCAGGTTTTGGGTGGAATGCCGATCAATGCATTCTGAGGAATGCAACGGCTAGCTTCTAAAAAACTGGTGCATGCGGAAACTGCATCCGCTCTTTTCCAACTCCTTCCGCATTCTTTATTGAGCTTTCTTCTAACGGCCTGCTCAAAGCTTATTCTGGTTTTTCGTTCAATAATGGATGTAGACTGGCCATTCAAACAGCCGGGAGGGCGTTGCATGCCAACCATAGTAACGGTTTTTTGTCACCATTTTTATCTGGATATTCGTATACACCGGGTGATGATGTTTGAGGCATGTACGTTCTCTCGATTTTTATTTTTCCGTAATTTTATTTACAGTATATAATCTATATTTCACTGTCAAACGGATCGTCAGGCTTAGAAAATTTCCAAGAAGATCGATGATTTTATGGCATAATAAAAGTCCATGAGTCTCGACAATATCCGCTTCATTGCCCGGCATCACGGGCCCTTGCCGCATAAAGCATCTCTCACCCGCCCGCATGATTGGGCAGGGTTGGCGATTGTGACATTAGCAGCGCTGGCATTTGCCCTGTTGCTGGCAACGGTTTATATGAAGCTTGGGCAGCATAATACGCATGCTATTGGCGGCATGATGTTGGCGCTGGCGTTAGGCTTTGGACTGATTGCGTATGTGTCGCACCGCCAGCAAACGCGGATGCAACGCGAATTTGCCTTGCTGCGCGAAGTGCTGGAGGGCAGCCGCGGTGCACGTATGGTGACCGATGCGGGGGACCAAACACTCTACAGCAACGGGAAGTTTGATCTTCTCTGCCATGAGATTGGCCCGCCATCGTTGAAGAGTTTGATTGAATTGTTTGGCGAGGCCAGTGAGCCGCATATCCGCTTTATGGCCGAGCAGGCGCGGCGCGGCTTGACCGAAACCGTGGAGATGTTCAGCCGCTATGGCGGGCGCGAGCAATGGCTGATGGTCACGGCCCAGCCCGTGCGGGACTATCCAGATTTTGTTCATTGGCGCCTTGACGACATCAGCCAGAAACATGCTGCCGACCGGGCCATTCGAGAGGAGCGCGAAAAGCTTATCGACTTCACCGACAACGCGCCGGTGGGTTTTTTCTCGGTGGATGAGAACGGGCGCTTTATTTTCGCGAATGCGACTTTCGCGCGCTGGCTGGGGGAGGATTTGCAGGCGTTGCTAGAACGTGGGCATCTGCACACCTATCTTGCACATCCGCCCGCACAGGGTCGTCCGTATGATCTGATCGATCGGCCGCGCACGCGGCAGGTGGTCGAAGTGCCGATGAAGGGCGCGGGCGGGCGCTTGTTCCTCGCGTCGGTCAATCAAAGCGTCGTGCGTGAGCAAGATGGCACCGTACGCACACGCGCGGTGGTGTATGATTTAACGGCCGAGCAAGCAATCCGCGAGGCATTAGCAGCCTCGGAAGATCGTTTTCGCCGTTTCTTTGAAGAAGCGCCGCTGGGCATTTTGCAGATCGATCCGCACGGCAAGATTACCGAAGCCAACGCTGCATTTGCTGCCATGTTGGGCGTGGCTATCGATGCGATTGAAGATCAACCCCTGTCCGGCTTTATTTCAGCGGAAGAAGGGGCGC
Organism: Alphaproteobacteria bacterium; assembly: GCA_023150415.1. Classification (GTDB taxonomy): domain Bacteria; phylum Pseudomonadota; class Alphaproteobacteria; order Micavibrionales; family Micavibrionaceae; genus JAKLKY01. The sequence continues at coordinate 19,214 of JAKLKY010000024.1, forward strand.
CGATACAAATTGCGCTGGAAAAGATTACGCATGGCGGCGTGCTGGAAGGACCGCTGGAAGTATCGCTTAAGGGCGCGCGGGGGCTGGTCGCGGCGCAGATGTATGCACGGAAATTTCGTGAAGGCGGCAGTATCGTGCTGCATTTCATCGACGTCAGCGCGCGTAAATCACTCGAGGCCCAATTCGTTCAATCGCAAAAGATGCAAGCCATTGGTCAGCTCGCGGGCGGGGTGGCGCATGACTTCAACAATCTTCTGACGGCCATGATCGGCTTTTGCGACTTGCTTCTTTTGCGACACAAGCCGGGTGATCCGTCATTTGCCGATCTGATGCAGATCAAGCAAAACGCCAATCGTGCGGCAAATCTGGTGCGTCAGCTGTTGGCATTCTCGCGCCAGCAAACATTGCGTACGCGGGTGCAGGACGTCACAGACATCCTGACGGAAATTTCGCATCTTCTGCGTCGGCTGATTGGCGCAGGGATCGAGCTAGATTTGATTCACGGGCAAGATCTCGGCCTTGTAAAAGTGGATGAAGGGCAGATGGAGCAAGTTTTAATTAATCTGGCCGTCAATGCACGTGACGCAATGGAAGGGCGCGGCAGGCTTTCCATCGCGACTGAGAATTTCACGAACCGCAAGCCGATGGATCTGGTGGCGGAAACATTGCCATCAGGACACTGGGTTCGCATCAGTGTTATTGATACCGGCTGCGGGATCGAGCCTGACAATCTGAGCCGGATTTTCGAACCTTTCTTTACCACTAAAGAAGTCGGGCAGGGCACCGGGCTTGGTTTGGCTACAGTCTACGGCATTATACGCCAGACGGGGGGATTCCTTGATGTACAAAGTAAGCCGGGACAGGGCGCGACGTTCCATCTTTATCTGCCCCGGGTCACCGATTCCGAAGCTGTCGTTGAGCCACCGTCCAATCAGGCTGAAGAGGAATCTACACGCGATCTCACAGGCTCTGAGCGTATTCTGCTGGTAGAGGATGAGGACGCCGTACGCACATTTGCCGCGCGCGCGCTTACGAATAAGGGCTATGAAGTACTTGCCGCAGAAAATGGTCAGAGCGCGTTGGCGATCCTTGAAAGTCAGGGCAGTAAAAAACTTGATCTTCTTGTGACCGATGTCGTTATGCCTGGGATGGATGGGCAAGCGTTGGCGCAGAAAATTCGTGCTGTCCATCCGGAGATGAAAATCATCTTCATCTCGGGTTACACCGAAGATAAACTTAAGGACACGATGGGAAAAGGTATCTATTTTCTACCCAAACCGTTTTCGCTCAAGCAGCTCGCGGCAAAGGTGAAAGACGTTTTGGCTGAAAGATAATACGAGCGACACATGGAATACGATCTCATCAAAACCATCGTTGCCTGTATCGTCAGTGCTTTTGTCTTTGGCTTCATTGCCAAGCGATTTAAGCTGCCGACTATTTTCGGCTATTTGCTTGCGGGTATTGCTGTCGGTCCCTACACGCCCGGCATGGTAGCTGATATGCACATTACGCAACAATTGGCTGAAATCGGAATCATCTTGCTTATGTTTGGCGTGGGAATGCATTTCTCGCTCAAGGATCTTATGGCTGTGCGAAATATTGCGCTGCCCGGTGCGTTGTTCCAGATGGTCAGCGCAACGCTTATTGGCGCGCTGGCCATGAAGTTGGCGGGATTTCCCTGGTCTGCTTCGATTGTATATGGTTTCTCGCTTTCGGTGGCGAGTACGGTCGTTCTCTTACGCGCGCTCAAGCAACGCAAGATTGACAAAACGGAAGTGGGCAAGATTGCTGTCGGCTGGCTGATTGTTGAAGATATTGTGATGGTTTTCGCCATCGTTCTTTTGCCCGCGCTGGCTGAAATTATCAACAAGCCGGATGTGGCTGAGGTGGCGGGAAATTCGGATGTCCTGGCTATTTTATTGAGTGTGGCTGAGGTCACGCTTAAAATCAGCTTATTCGCTGCACTGATGATCTTGCTGGGGCGCCGGGTTTTGCCCTGGATTCTGGTGCGGGTGGCCAAGACAAAATCGCGTGAGCTTGCAACGCTGGGTATGCTGGCGATTGCCATGGGCTTTGCGTATGTTGCCTATTCGGTGTTCGATTCCTCATTTGCCCTGGGCGCTTTCCTGGCGGGTTTGATGATTAACGAGAGTGAGATCGGTCAGAAATCTGCCGACCAAACTATCCCCATGCGTGATGTTTTCGCCGTTCTGTTCTTCGTGTCGGTGGGGATGCTGTTTGATCCCGCGGTTTTATTGGAGCATCCGCTTCTGATTCTGATGACCCTCAGTGTTATTATTGTTGGCAAATCCCTGGCGGCACTTTTTATCATGCGCCTGTTTAAGCAGGATATCTATGCCAGCTGGGTGATCGCCATCAGCCTGGCGCAGATCGGCGAATTTTCTTTTGTCCTGGCAGGCATGGCCGTGACCTTGCAATTCATCTCCAGCGATTTGCACAGCCTTATTCTGGCCTCGGCACTCCTTTCCATCGCCATCAACCACTTTCTGTTCAAGGCCATGGACAAGCATTTCAAACCCCTCCCTAGCGATCCTGAATCCATCGCCCGCCGCCATTTTGTTTAAGCTCTATACAATTTGTTCTCTTTTGTTCTTTTTGTCCTTGACGACAGAACAAAACTGGATCAGTGTTGATGTGTGAGGCGAATCATCCCGGGCGGGCCGAGACGCTTTACAGACTTTAACAACCGGCGGTGCGGATTGCTTTCGTCCCGCAAACATGCAAGAAAAGGAGAGACTCCCATGTCCAACGTCACTGCAATGAGAGGAAGCGAATCCATGTCCGTTCCTGCCGCTGATCGTCAAAAAGCCCTCGATGCCGCGCTGTCCCAGATTGAACGTGCCTTTGGCAAGGGCTCGATTATGAAACTCAGCGGGGATCACAACCCCATGGCCGTAGAGGCGATTTCCACTGGTTCCGTTGGCCTTGATATTGCGCTTGGTATTGGCGGGTTGCCGCGCGGACGGATCACCGAGATTTACGGACCTGAAAGTTCCGGAAAAACCACATTGGCACTGCAGGTGATTGCTGAGGCGCAGAAGGCGGGCGGCACTTGCGCCATCATTGATGCTGAGCATGCACTCGATCCCGGCTATGCTAAAAAATTGGGCGTGGATGTTGATAATCTGCTGATCTCTCAGCCCGATGGTGGGGAACAGGCGCTGGAGATTCTGGACACGCTGGTGCGCTCGAACGCGCTGGATGTTCTGGTTGTTGATTCAGTGGCGGCGTTGGTTCCACGGGCCGAGCTTGAAGGCGAGATGGGCGATTCCCACGTGGGTCTACAGGCGCGGCTGATGTCGCAAGCGCTACGCAAGTTAACGGGATCGATTTCCAAATCGCGCTGTGTGGTGATCTTTATCAATCAAATTCGCATGAAAATCGGCGTCATGTTTGGTTCTCCTGAAACGACGACGGGTGGTAATGCGCTTAAATTTTATGCCTCTGTGCGTCTTGACATTCGTCGTATCGGCTCGATCAAGAACCGCGAGGAAGTCGTGGGCAATCAAACGCGCGTCAAGGTCGTGAAAAACAAAATGGCGCCGCCGTTCCGGCAGGTGGAATTTGACATCATGTACGGTGAAGGGATTTCCAAGCTTGGTGAGCTGGTGGATCTCGGCGTGCAAGCCAATCTTGTAGAAAAGTCAGGTGCCTGGTTCGGCTATGACGGCCAGCGTATTGGGCAGGGTCGTGAAAATTCCAAACAGTATCTGCGTGATAATCCTGAAGTGGCAGCCAAATTGGAGGCGCAAATTCGGCAAAATGCCGGGGGTGTGGCAGACGCCATGCTCAAAGGTCCAGAAAGTGGCGATGATCTTGATGATGCTGGCCCTTCCGATGTTGATGCCGACGAAGCGCCAAAGTCACGCAAGGCACGAGGTTAAGGCGTGAAAGCCCGGATCCTTCGCAAGAACCGAACGCAGGGGCAAATTCCGGGTACGTTGGAGGCACCCAAGGGTGCCTTCCCCACCACTGTGCGTGTCATGGCCTATGATACGGAATCATTGGAAGAAGAGGCTGTACGCAGCTTGGATCAGATTGATGCTCTGCGTCAAAAATTTCCAATGATCTGGGTCGATGTGGCTGGCCTGGCGGATACGGCTCTGATTGAGGATCTGGGTAAGCGTTTTGGTCTGCACCGTCTGGCGCTTGAGGATGTGTTGCATATTCCGCAACGGGCCAAGGCCGAGGAGTATGAGGAAAGCTTTTATCTTGTTGTGCGTATGCTGGAGCGTGAGGAAGGCCAGGCGACGCTCGACCAGCTGTCCCTGTTTTGGGGGGAGAATTTTGTTATTACATTCCAGGAACGCCTCGGCGATTCTTTCGGCCCTGTGCGGGATCGCCTGCGCAAGGGTGCGCGTCGGGTGAAGATGGTTTACCCTGATTATCTTGCTTATGCCTTGCTGGATGCAGTCATTGACGGGTTTTTCCCGTTGCTGGAACAGTATGGCGATAATCTTGACACGCTGGAGGAAACAGTCCTGGACGATGCCAGCGCGCCAGTGATGCGCAGCCTCCATCTTACAAAGCGCGAACTGCATACGCTTCGGTTATGTTTATGGCCGATGCGCGAGGCGGTGGCCAAGCTGCGCCCCGGCACGCCCTTTGTGCGTGAGGAAATGCAGGTTTATTTGCGTGACTGCCACGATCATATTGTCCAAATTCTTGATATCATTGAAAACTACCGTGAACGTATGTCAGCGCTGAACGATTTATACCTGTCTTCCATCAGTAATCGGCTGAATGAGGTGATGAAAGTCCTGACGATCATCGCCACGATCTTTATGCCGCTGAGCTTCATCGCCAGCTTGTACGGCATGAATTTTGATACGTCCCATGCGATGAATATGCCTGAACTGCGCAGTCCTTACGGCTATCCGGCGGTGCTTGCCTTCATGTTTTTATTGGCAGGCGGAATGTTGTTTTATTTTTGGCGCAAAGGGTGGATGTCGCGCCTTCAGAAGAAATAGCTTCGCTATCCTTTTTCCCGCAGCAGACGGTTGCGCTCCCGGCCCCAGTCGCGAGATTTCTCGGTTTCGCGCTTATCGTGCAGTTTCTTCCCCTTGGCGAGCGCCAGATGCACTTTTGCCAGGCCACGCGCATTGAAATAAAGGCGCAGCGGAATGATGGTTAGCCCTTCGCGCTGCACGGCGCCCATGAGGCGGTTAATCTCCTTTTTCTTCAGCAATAACTTGCGCGGACGCGTCGGCGCGTGCTGCAGATGCGCGCCAGCGGCGGCGTATTCGGGTATGTTCGCCTGCAGCAGCCAAAGATCACCGCGTTGCGGTGTAATGAACGCCTCGTTAATCGAGCATTGCCCGCGCCGCAGCGATTTCACTTCTGTGCCCGTGAGCATGATTCCGGCGTCGAATTGCTCTTCGAAATGATATTCAAAACGCGCGCGCCGATTCTCGGCAACTGTGTGGTTGACGGAAATCAGCCCGGATTTTGCATTTTTTTTCTTGGCCATTTTTACGCATGACGCGCCGTTTTTGATTGCGCAGCAGGCTGAATCCCCGCATGCGCCAGCGCAGCCTCGACTTTCTCACGCGCGGATTTTGAAGCTGCAACCAACGGCAGGCGCACCTCATCCGTACAGAAGCCAAGTGTGGATACGGCATATTTGATCGGCGCGGGCGAGGTTTCGCAGAACAAATCGCGGGCCAGCGGCGCCAGCGCGCCGCGCGCTTTGGCAAACCCGTCGAGATCGCGCTTCCACCAGCATTCATGCATTCTCGCCGACAGGGCGGGCGCGACATTGGCCAGAACGGAAATGCAGCCATGCCCGCCTTGCGCCAGGAATCCGGGTGCAGTGGCATCCTCGCCCGAGAGCTGGCAGAAATCATCACCAACCATCTCGCGCAGGGCACCCACGCGGGAGAGGTCATTCGTCGCGTCTTTCAAGCCCTTGATATGGGGGAGAGCAGCCAGACGCGCGATGGTTTCGTTTTTCATGTCGATCACGCAACGTCCGGGAATGTTATACATGATTATTGGAAGGCTTACTGCATCATTGATGGCTTTATAATGTGCATAAAGCCCGTCTTGTGTTGGCTTGTTATAATAGGGCGTAACGATGAGTGCAGCATTGGCTCCTGCCTTTTTTGCATGCTGGGTCATCTCAATCGTTTTAGCCGTACTGTTAGAGCCTGTTCCCGCAATAACTGGAATTCTTTTCTTGACGATTGCAATGGTGCGTTCGACAATCGCTTTGTGTTCATCGGGGGTCAGTGTTGGCGACTCGCCCGTTGTACCGCAAGGCACGATACCGTGCGATCCTTGTTCGACGTGCCACTCCACGAGGGCGTCAAAGGCGTTCCAATCAATTTCGCCAGCGCGGAATGGGGTTATAATGGCGGGAATAGAACCTTTAAACAGGGGCATGGTGTGTCTCGCTTTCAAAAATGGTATACTCAGGAAATGAATACTTTAAGGCGTTACATTATAATTAGCAAGAAAACGGCGCTTTTGCTGCTGGTTTTTATGCTTGCCTTCCCTGCGGCGATGGCCGGGACGCAAAGCCAGACGGTGAAGGGGATACAGGCGATCGAAAAAGGCCGCTGGACCGAAGGGCAAAAATTGCTGGCGGGTTCGCAAGATCCACTGGCTGTAAAGATATATTACTGGTTGTTGCTCAGTCGGGACGGGCTTCCGGAAAATTATGGACATTTGACGCAGTTTATTCGTTCCAATCCTGATTGGCCTGGGATGGACTCTCTAAAGCTTAAAGCCGAACAGGCTATGCCCGCAGATATGAGCGCAGCAGGGGTTATCGCCTGGTTTAAGGATTTCCCACCACAAAGCGCGAAAGGTTTCGATCGCTATCTGACGGCGCTGCGTACTTCAGGTCAGGAGGACAATGCCCGTGATCTGATAGAAGCATGGTGGAAGGACGCTATACTAAGCCGTACCGAACAAAAGGAGATTTATAAGCGGCATGGAATGCTTATTACGCGCGCCGCGCATGAGCGTCGACTGGATACGCTGCTTTTTTCTGGACAAAATGAAAATGCTCGCGCGATTGCTGCCTTGCTCGGGCCGGCTACCCTTGCCGTGGCCGAAGCTCGGATCGCACTGGCGCAGGATCTGGGCGATATTAAAGCCCGTCTTGCCGCCGTGCCCGCGTTGCAGCAGAACGATCCAGGCTTGCTGTATG